>CAZDAQ010000016.1:0-26931 GCA_964503425.1 uncultured Opitutales bacterium | reverse complement strand
CGGACGGAGATGTCGGCGATTTTGTCGGAGGCGTGGTATTCGCCGCCGAAGAGGTAGATTTTGACTTCGGGGGAAAGGTCGTCGGCGGATGCGGGGGCGGCGTCGGCGGGAGTGGGAAGGGGGGCGCGGGTGACGCGGCGTTTGAGGGATTGCCAGAGGGAGGGGCGGGCGGGGGCGGCGGGGGCGGGGCTGGAGGCGGAGGGGTTTTGGAGTTTGGCGCGGATTTCGTCAGCGGAGAGGTGGCGGTGGCAAAGGGCGTAGGCGGCGAGGGCTGGCTCGGGGGCATCGAGGAGGATTTGCTCGCCTTGGTGGAGGAGGAGGACGCGGTCGCAGAAGAGGGAGATGTCGGCCAGGCGGTGGGAGACGAGGATGAAGGTGCGGTCGGCGCGGAGGTCGCTGATTTTGTGGAGGCATTTCTGGCGGAACTCGAAATCGCCGACGGCGAGGATTTCGTCGAAGACGAGGAGGTCGGAAAGGAAGTGGACGGCGATGGCGAAGCCGAGGCGGATTTTCATGCCGCTGGAGTAAACCTTGACGGGGGAGTCAATGAACGGGCCGATGTCGGCAAAGGCGATGATGGCGGGGGTGAGGCGGGCAATGTCGGCGGAGGAGGCGCCGAGGACGGCGGCGTTGAGGGAGATGTTTTCGCGGCCGGTCATTTCGGGGTGAAAGCCGGCGGCGAGTTCGATCATGCCGCCGGGACGGCCGGCGATTTCGACGCGGCCAACGTCGGGGCGGAGGCGGTCGAGGATGATTTTGAGGAGGGTGGATTTGCCGGCGCCGTTGAGGCCGACGACGCCGAGGGTTTCACCGCGGCGGAGGGAGAAGTTGATGTCGTGGAGGGCCCAGAATTCGTCCCTGGCGAGCTGGACGGGGCGGGCGGGCTCGGGGAAGCCAGCCATGGTGCGCAGGAGGCGGCGCACGCCGGGGACGCGGGTGGCGGCGGGAACGCGGGAGAATTTTTTGCCGAGGCCCGCGATGCGGAGGACGACGGGCTCGTCCGCCGCGTTGGGCGCGGCGGACAGCGCGGAAGGGTCCGGGCTAGAGGTGGTTGTTGACGAGGCTTTCTCCACGGTAGAAAAAAGTGAGGGCGAGGGGAAGGGTGGCGAAGCAGGCGAGGAGGGTGGCGGCGAGGGCGCCGAGGCGGTAGTCGAAATGGGCGACGTGCAGGCCGAGGAGGCAGAGCTGGCGGCTTTGTTCGATAATGAGGTAAACGGGCTGCGAGCGGAGAACGAAGTAGAAGTAGTTGCCGGGAGTGGCGGGGAGGTTGAGGAAGACGCCGGAGGCGAAGAAGAGGTAGCCGAGGACGGCGGTGAGGAGGTTGAGCAGGTCGCGGTAATAGACGATGATGAGGGAGAGGACGCAGCCGAGGCTGAAGGCGAGGGTGACGAGCGCGAGGGCGAAGACCGGGGCCAGGGCGAGCCAGGGCGAGGGGGCGGGCACATTGTGGTGGAGCAGGAGCAGCGCGATAAGGAAGGCGACGGAGCGCATGGCGAGGTCGCCCAGGGCCTGAAGCGCGGAGACGACGAGGAGGGCCATCTTGGGGATGCCGGTTTGGAGGATGTCGCGCCGGTGAGTGACGAGGGCGCCGGTGGTGTAGCGGAGGGTGTCGGCAAAGGAGAAGAAGAAGAGGATGCCCCAGCCGGAGTAAATGGCGCGGGGGAGGTTGTCGCCACTGGAGGCGAAAACGCCGAGGTATTGGAGGCTGGTGTAGATGACAAGGGGGATGCACGGCATAACGAAGACCCAGAAGAAGCCGAGCGCGGAGCCTTTGAAACGATTCCAGTAGAGGCGGCGGAAGAGGGAGCGGATGAGGCGGGAGTGCTGGCGGAGGTCGGCCAGCCAGCGGGCGAGGGCCTGGGGGACGGTGAGGGAGGGGTCGCCAAGGCTGGCGGTGTGGACGAGGGTGGACATGGGCAGCGGGGAGACCGGGGGAAATTTTCAAACGCGAAGGCGGGGATGGCGAGACAATCCCGCTTGGGCGGGGGTGGTGGGCCTAGGGTATTTACGCCAAGAAAAGGTGCAGCTCCGGGCTTGCAAGCGGCGAAAAAAGCGCCACAATTTCGCGGAAATGCAATTCGGCACGGGGTGTGCTGACAACATTCATACAGCCGTTTGGTTTACCGGCGAGGAGCCGGCATGATTTTTTGGAATCCATGATCAACCTTTTTACCGCCAAGGCGCGCAATGCGATAGCCAACCGGTGTCGGGAGGATGAAGCGACGCAGTTGCGGCTGCGCTACAAGCCGTATTACCACACGTTTGAGCGGCAGGAGGGGACGCGGGTGTGGCTGGACGGGCGGGAGATGGTGATGTTGAGCAGCAACGATTACCTGGGGCTGACGCGGCACCCGAAGGTGCTGGAGGCGGCGAAGCGGGGGCTGGACAAGTGGGGGACGAGTTCGACGGGGGCAAGGTTGTCAAACGGGAGCCGGGTTTACCACACGCGGCTGGAGGAGAAGCTGGCGCAATTTTTGGGGAAGGAGGCGTGCATGGTGTCCGTGGCGGGGTATTTGTCGTGCATGTCGGCAATCCAGGCGTTCGCGCAGAAGGGGGATTTGGTGCTGGCGGACAAAAATTTGCATTCGTCCATCTGGGCGGGGATTGGGTTGACGCAGGCGCGGGTGGAGCGGTTCGCGCACAACAACATGAAGGATTTGCGGGAGTTGCTGTCGTTCGAGGAGCTGGCGACGCCGAAGCTGGTGGCGTTCGAGGGGGTGTATTCGATGGAAGGGCATGTGGCGCCGATCCCGGAGATTTTGGAAATCACGGAGGAGCAGAATTGCTTTTTGGTGATGGACGACGCGCACGGATTCGGAGTGCTGGGGAATGAAGGGCGGGGGACGGCGAACCATTTCGGCGTGGGGGACCAGATTGATTTGATTGCGGGGAGTTTTTCGAAGGCGTTGTCGAGCACGGGGGGATTTGTGGCGGGGTCGCGGGAGGTGATCGAGTATTTGCGGTCGCACGGGAAGCAGACGATTTTCAGCGCGGCGCTGGCGCCGGCGCAGGCGTATGCGGCGGAGGCGGCGCTGGATTTGCTGGTGGCGGAGCCGGAGCATTTGCGGCGGCTGTGGGAGAACACGCGGCGCTACAAGCAGATGCTGGCGGAGTTGAAGCTGGACACCTGGGGGAGCCAGACGCCGGCGGTGCCGATTGTGCTGGGGACGAAGGAGCGGGCGTATCGCTTCTGGCAGCACCTGATGGACCACGGGGTGTTCACGGTGATGTCCATCGCGCCGGCGGTGCCGCCGGGGAAGGACTTGGTGCGGACGGCGATTTCGGCGTGCCACACGGAGGAGGATTTGTCGAAGATCGCGGACGCGATGGCGTTTGCGGCGCGGCGGTTGTAGGCGGAGATTTTACCGCGAAGAGCGCGAAGGAGAAGGAAGGGGGAAAAGGAAGGATTTTAAGACGCGGCTTGAGCTTGGGGGAGTTGGCTGCGCCATGGGCGGATAGGGAGAAAGGCGAGTATGATGACGGCGAGTTGGGAGAGGCAGAAGAGGATAAGGGCGAGGAAGGTGCCTTGGATGAAGCCGTAGGAATGGAGGCCGACGCCGAGGAGGTTGACGCCAAACCAGGACCAGGCGGTGACGATGTTGCCGCCGACGGCGAGGGCCATCTGGGTGCGTTCGGAGCAGAGTTTGCCCCAGCGGGCGTGCAGGCAAATGGCGCACCAGAGGACGATGAGGAGGGCGCCGTTTTCCTTGGGGTCCCAGCCCCAGAAGCGGCCCCAGGATTGATCGGCCCAGATGCCGCCGAGCATGGTGCCGACGAAGCTGAAGAGGGTGGCGAAGCAGGTGATGCCGTAAACGAGGCGGGCGAGCTCGCGGGCACGGGCGGGGGTGAAGCCGGGGAGAAAGGTGCCAGCAAAGATATAGCCGAGGCCGAGCGCGCCGGCGGCGAACATGGCGCCGTAGCCGCTGGTGATGCAGAGGACGTGGGTCCAGAGCCAGAAATTCGTGGCGAGAACGGCGCGGGGCATTTCGAGGTCGTCGCCGTTGAAAGGGATGCTGTGGGCGATAACCAGGGTGGCAAAGCCGACGAAGGAGGCCATGGCGACGCCGAGAGCGTTTTTCCTCCAGAGCTCGATGACGAGGCCGAAGAGGACGGCGATCCAGCCGACGAAGAGAGCGGAGGAGTAGAGGCTGGTGACGATGCCGAAGCCGGTGAGGTAAACGCGGGCGAAGAGGCCGAAGGTTTGGAGGGCGAAGCCGAAGACAACGAGCCAGAAGGCGGCGCGGCGAAACTGGGGGCCAAGAGTGACCCAGCTCAGGCAGGCGCAGACAAAAGCGAGGATGTAAAGGAAGGCGCCTCGAAAGAACGGTTCGACCTGGTTGATGAAGACCTCGAAGTGGATGCGCGGAGAATCGGCGGCGGGGCCGAGGTCGCGATGCAGGGAGGTGACGGCGGCGTTAAACGAATCGGGGTCGCCCGCGCGAAGGGAGGCGCCGAGGTTGGTGTAATCGCCGAGGACGGGGCTGAGCTGGCCGGAGCGGAGGGCGGAAAGGGCAATTTGGCCGAGGTTGAGCCAGGCGTCGGCACCGCCGTTTTGCGACGCTGCCGGAGGCGGGGCGAGGCCGACGATGGCAGTCGAGGAGATTTGCATGTAGCGCTGGGTCTGGAGGAGAAAAGCGTTAAACGTGGATTCATCGTAGCTGTGGCCGGCATCGCGGGCCTGGAGGGCGGCGGTGCCGGGCTTGAGGGAGGCCTGCCAGGTTTTCCAGTCTGCGGCGGGCTGATTACCTGGGGGGACGAAACTGAGGGCGACGCGCTGGTAGAGCATGATATTGTCGCGCAGGCGGGAGACCTCGGTGTCGAACGGACTGAGGGAACCACCGGCATCCTTTTTGTCGTCGGCGGCCTGGGCGGATTTGACGATTTCGTCAAGGTGCGGCTGGAGGTCGCGGAAGGAGAAAGTTTGCGAGCCTTTTTGCTCACGGCCCAGGATGCCGAGGAGTTCGTCGTGACTTACACTGAAGACGGGGTAGTGGTCGGCGACTTCGGGGCGGAGGGAGAGTTCGAGGAACCATTCAATGGCGGGGAAGCGGAGGCCTTCGGGAAATTCGGGGCTGGCGGGGAGATTTAACGCGGTGCGGCCGGAGAGGAGGCGGAGGGTGTTGCGGGCCACGCTGTCGAGCGGGAGGGTGCGGGTGCCGAACTGGACGGGAGTGCGGCCATAGGCGGCGAGGTCGTAGGGGGCGGGGGGGCGCTGCGGGAGGAAGCCCGACACGAGAATGAACGCGCCGAGAAGTATCAGGATGATGGATACGAGGTGTTTCACAGCGAAGCGGAGACGGAAGGTTGCGAGTTGCGGGTTGCGGGTTGGGCGTGGGCAAGAGGGGGAGAGGGCCCGGCGGCAGGCTCAGGGCCAGCGGGTTTGGCCAGTTTGGATTCTGCGCGGAGGTGGCGGAAAAAGCTGAGGAGGAAATGGAGGGCGAGGCCGAAGCCGACGAGGGCGACGGAGAAGTAGGGGAGGAGCCAACCCGGGTTGCGGACGACCTGGAGCATGGAGGCGGTGTCGTTGGGCGCGAAGGACGCCTGGTAGAAGGTGAGGCCGCCGTAGCGGAGCGGGTGGTTCATGTAGATGAGGATGTGGCGGTCTTCACTGGTGGCGGCATTGACGAGGCGGCCCTGGCTTTCAAAACGGCGGGGGACATCGGTGCCGGGGTAAATTTCGTGAATGAATTTATCGAGGTAAAGGTAGTAGCCGAGGTATTCGCGATGGGGACGGAGGGCGATTTCCCAAGTGTGGCCGTTGACGGTGAAAGTTTGCGGGAGGTTTTTAGCAAAGAGTGGCGGGATGATTTCGCCGCTGAGCAGGGTGGAAACGAACCAGGTGCCGAGCGGGTGACCGGGAGTGTCAAGGGAAAGGAAGGCGCTGGGGATGTTTTGGGTGTCGTCGGTGTAGTTGTAAGGTCTTTCGGCAATACCCAGATCGCGGTTTTGCGCGACGCCCTGATCGGCGGGAAGCGCAGGGGATCCGGGGTTTTGGGAGCGGAGGTAGAACTGGCTGTTGGGATAGTATTCGACGACGTGGAGGGCGAAGGGTAGGGCGTCGAGGTGGATAGTGGCACCGGGTTGCAAGTGAGTGGTGGGGATGGTGACAGTGAGGTCCGCCTTCGGGTCGGTGTGGTCAATGAGGACAAGGTCAACGTCGCGGAAAGATTGGATGTAATCGGAACGGCCGCCGACGTTGAGCCACATGTAGTATTCCTGCTGGAAATAGGCGATGGCGAAGCCGCTGAGAATGAGGAGCATGAGGCCGCCGTGGATGAGGGAAATGCCGATTTTGTCGAGCGAGGCGCGGTAATGGCGGAAGTGGGCGCAGAGGAGATTGACGATGAGCAGGGCGCCGAGGAGGAAGCCGCCCGGAAGGGGAACGCGCAGCCAACTGAGGTAGCCGGCGCCGGGCCATTGCGACGGGTAGTGGCCGAAGGCGATGAAAGTCTGGAAATAGCGGTGTTGAACCTCGTAAACGCCCCACTGGACCTGGTCGAGGGTGGCCAGGAAGATAAGGATCATCGCCAGCGCGAGCAGGGCGACCGTCAGCCGCAGCGAGGAGAAGAAAAGGAACAGCCAGCGCATGGAAAGGGTGATGAAAGAGAAAATGGCGGCAAAACGCAAAGGGGTAACGCGCGGGCGGGATGGGGATTAAGGAACACTCATGCTGGCCATTATGGTCGCGGTGGGCGAGCCCAAGCCGCAGGGGGGCGTGGAGGCCGTAAATGGCATGATAAATGGTGAAAGTTTGGTGAACTGGGTGCAAAGCCCATGGTCGGGGTGAGGACTATACCCTAACGGGGAATAAATAGCGCTTGCCCCGCACCATAAGGACAATCGCTATGGGTATCCTTCGCGAAATACTTATGCTCAATCTGCTCCAGTTTCACCAAAAAACGACTTGGCGCGCACTGGCGCTGGGCGCGGGAATTTTATTGAGCGCCGGGATGGCGCAGGCGCAATTCACCGATTGGACGGGGAACAACGGGACGGATTGGACGGATCCAGGCAATTGGGACAATGGCACACCGGATGGCAGCACGGCGGCCTATATTGACACGAACAGCGGGAACATGTCGGTGCTGGACGGGACGACAGGAGCGACGCAGTTGCTCACGGTGGGCGCATCGACCGGGAGCATGGCGACGCTGACGCTGCAAAACGGCGCGATGCTGAATTCGTCGGACGGGCATCTGGGGGACGGGGATGGGGCGTTGGGGATGATGACGGTGAACAATGCAATTTGGACCGTGACGAATCAGGTGGAAGCGGGGAACAGCGGGACGGGCAACCTGAGCGTGCTGGCGGGCGGCGTGGTGAACGTCGGCGATTCGTTATACCTTGGAGAGAACTCCGGCGGCAGCGGGACGGTGTATGTTTCGGACACGGCTTCGACGGTGAACGTCACCAACACGCTGCTGGTGGGCGATGAGGGGACGGGGAACCTGACGATTGCGAATGGCGGGAATGTGTCGGTGACGGGCACGGCGCCGAGTTCCTTCGCGGTGATTGGCTACGATGTGGGTTCGGCGGGGAATGTGACAGTGACGGGGGGCGGATCGCAGTTGAATTTGCAGACGGATTTGTATCTGGCGTATCAGGGCGGGGTGGGCGGGCTGGCGATCACGGCGGGGGGGAACGTGTCGGGGACGGACGCGCATGTGGGCTACACCGGCGGGGCGGCGTTTGTGACCGTGGATGGAAGCGGATCGGTGTGGAACAACAGCGGTTTTCTGAATGTGGCGGAGGGCGGGACGGGGACGGTGAGCGTGACGGGGGAAGGGTTGTTGAACACGGGTTCGGCGACGGTGGGCTACGGGGCGGAAGGGATGTTGACGGTGGACGGGGCGGGTTCGAAATGGATCAACAGCACGGTGATGGAAATCGGCGGTTCGGGAAACGGGACGGTGACGATTCAGAATGGGGGGAATTTTACGAACGGGCAGGCCGGCATGGGCTATGTGGACAGCCTGGGGGCCTTTGCCGGGGTGACGGGCAACTTGATTGTGGACGGGGCGAATTCCACCTGGAACAATTTGAATGACTTTGTAAACGTTGGCGGGCCGGGGGTGGGGAACGTGACGATTCAGAATGGCGGGAATGCGACGGTGACATCCATGGCAGTCGACGGAACGGGGACGGGTTATGGGACGGTGACAATCACGGGAGCGAATTCGACGATGTATGTGAACGGATATTTGACCGTGGGTTATGGCGGACAGGGAAATTTGACGGTGGCGGATGGCGGGTTGCTGGACACGACGGGGGCGTTTTCGGGGGTGCAGCTTGGTCTGTTTACGGACGGGAACGGAACGGTGACAGTGACGGGGGCGAATTCAACGTGGAACGTGGGCGCGGGCACGACTTTGGACATTGGCGACGGGAGCCAGGGAGCGCTGATGATTGAAGACAGCGGGGTGGTCAACGCGGACGGGATGACGATAGGCGATGAAACAGGAGCGCAGGGTAATGTGACGGTGACGGGGAGCGGCGCCCGGCTGACGCTGACTGCGGATTTGTATATGGCAAATAATGGCGGCACGGGTGGGCTGGATATTTTATGCGGGGGGAATGTGACGGGAACGAACGCGCATGTGGGATATTTCGCAGGGGCGGCGTATGTGACGGTGGATGGCGCGGGGTCGGTGTGGAACAACAGCGGCAACGTGAACGTGGCGGAGGGTGCGACGGGGATGATCACGGTAACGAACGGGGGATTGTTGAGCACCAACTCGGCCACGGTCGGCTACGGGGCGGATGGAAGCGTGACGGTGGACGGGGCGAATTCGACCTGGATCAACAGCACGGGGCTGGAAGTCGGCGGGTCGGGCAACGGGACGGTGACGGTGGAGAACGGCGGGAATTTCACGAACGGAATATCGGGAGAAGGTTACATAGACACACTGGGGAGTTTTTCGGGGGAGACGGGGACGATCATCGTGGACGGGGCGAATTCGACCTGGAACGAGCTGAACGACTTTATTGACATCGGACTGGACGGAGTGGGGAACGTGTCGGTGCGCAACGGCGGTTATGCGAACATGACGGCGCCGGCGATCGGGGAGAATGGCGACGGGACGGGGCTGGTGACGGTGGACGGGACGAATTCGACGTTGAAGATGAATTATTATGTGATGGTGGGAGATTCGGGCAACGGGACGCTGACGGTGTCGGGCGGAGGGTTGCTGGATACGACGCAGGCCGGCAGCACAACGCTGGGCAACAACGGGACGGGGAACGGGACGGTGATCGTGACGGGGGCGAATTCGACGTGGAATGGGTCGGGCAGCGATTTATACGTGGGCATTGACGGAGTGGGCAATTTGAGCGTGCTGGACGGCGGGAACGTGACGAGCCAGTTTGTTTCGATTGGCGGTTATGATCCAACGGATTTCGGCAGCGGAAGCGCGACGGTGAGCGGGACGAATTCGACGTGGAACATCGAGGCGGCGCTTTACGTGGGCGACGGCGGGAACGGAACGCTGGTGATTGCCGACGGCGGGAAGGTGAAGGTCACTGGCAACGACTTTAATTTTGGCAGCGGCTACATCGGCTACGGGTCGAGTGCGAACGGCACGGTGACGGTGACAGGCGCGAACTCGACCTGGTGCAATGCCGAGGATCTTTACGTGGGCTATATGGGCACGGGCAACTTGAGCATCATGGACGGGGGCAAGGTGACAAATTTCAACGCATTTATCGGGGCGGTAGGCAGCGGGAATGCGACGGTGGACGGGGCGGGGTCGCGCTGGGACTCGGACGGGGACATGGTGGTGGGGCTGGGAGGCACGGGCAACCTGACGATTTCCGGCGGCGGCAAAGTGACGAGCGGGAACGGGATGTCAACCGTGGGCTTCTCCGACGGGGCGGTGGGTGGGGTGACCGTGACAGGCAGCGGGTCCACCTGGGTGAATTTTGGGGATTTGTATGTGGGCGGCGGGGGGCAGGGCACGGTGGACATCGCCGACGGCGGCACGTTGAAGGTGAGCGGGGGGAACCTGATTCTTGGCGCGAGCGACAGCGCGGTGGCGAACGTGACGGTGGACGCGGGCGGGACGCTGAAGGTGGGCGGGACGGACGGCATCCAGACGCAGGGCGGGAGTTACACGTTGACGCTAGCGGGCGGGACGCTGGGAGTCATCGGCGCGGATTTGACCACCTCAGTCAATATCACGCTGGGGAGCGGGACGGACACGACAATCGGCACGGGGGATTTGAACGCGACACTTTCGGGGACGGTGATGGGCGGAGGCGGTATCAACAAGACCGGGAACGGAACGTTGACGCTGGCGGTGGCGAACAGCTACACGGGCAACACGACGGTGCACGGCGGGACGGTGCAGGTGAACGACACGCTGGCGAGCACGACGTTCAACATCGCGAGCGGCAACCTGGCGGTGGGCGGGGATAATTTGCTGCCGAACACCGCGACAATGAGCGTGGGACCGGGCGGCGACTTTAAGCTGTGCTCGTTCAACCAGACGCTGGGGAACGTGACGTTGAGCGGAGGGTCGGTCACGGGAACGGGGTTGCTGACGATACGCCCGGGAGCGATTTTGGCGGGGGCGGGGACGATTACGGCGGACGTGGCGTTGACGGAGGACGCAGTGATGGCGCCGGGGAACGGGAGCATCGGGGTCATCCAGGCGGGGAACATCACCTGGAACGGGTCGAGCAGCGGAGCAAGCACGGCGCTGTTCACGTTGAGCGATGTGGACGGGTCGTCGTCGCTGCTGACGTTGACGGGGAATTTTCTGAAAGGGACGGGGACGACCTTCAAGTTCGACTTCGGCGGGACGGGCTTTGGGAGCACCGAGACGCCGACGGTTTACACGCTGATTGCGTTTGCGGGGACGACGAATTTTTCGCCGGGCGACTTCAGCTACGTGAACCTGGGCGGCGCGCATACGAGCGGCACGTTCAACTTGAATAGCGGGGCGTTGACCTTAACGGTGGTGCCGGAGCCGGGGACGTGGGGCGGAATGGCGGCGACCGCGGCGCTGCTGGCGGCGTGGCGCAAGCGGCGGAGGTAAGAGACGGAAAATTCCGGGAAGAGCGGAAGGGGAAACTTAATTGGGCCACTGGACGCTGTCGAGAAAGGCGCGGAAGGCGGGGCGCTGGGCGGTGACGGCGGCGGTGGGGCCGGAGAGGCGGAAAGTCCAGACGCGGTCGGGGAGGAAAATGAGGGCACCTTCGAGACTCTGCCCGGCGGGACCATCGAGCGTAATCAGCTGGGCGGGGAGGCCGCCGATGGTGATGTTGGTGACGCAGGTGGAGAGGGTGGCGTCGGTAAGGTTGGGCTCGAGGCCGACCTGGCCGCGCCAGCGGTTGACGTTGGCGAGGAGGCCGGCGAGCTGGCCCTGGAAGACGCTGACGTAAATCTCGGTGGCGGCGGAAGCGGGGGAACCGGCGGGCGCAGGTATGGTCCACGAGCCTTTGCGAACGGGATTGGGGGGGTCGGCCACCCAGTCGGCGGGCGGAGACCACTTGGGGGTGGGGTTGGCGGGGGAGAATTCGGCCTTGCCGGGGTGGGCGGACTTGGTGGAGCCGCCCGGCATGGACAGAGGCGGGGCGCCGGTAGAAGAAGCCGCGATGGGTGGGTGGCCGGGAGGAAGGGAATCGGTGGAAGCGGGAAGGGAAAGGCCGGGGAGGGAGGAAGCGTCAGCGGGAGCGGGGGTGAGGTTGGCGACGACGGGTGCGGGATCATCCTTCGGGGTGTGCTCGACGCGGATGTCGTTGTCACCGCCGCGGGAGCAGGCGGAGAGGAGGAGGGCCGCGGCGGCGGCGACAGAGGTGATTAAATCGCGAAGGGACATTCTGCTGTGCAGCAGAACGCGCGTGCGCGAAACCATGCGGGGACGGATGGACACAACAAAATCTCAGGTGTTGAATTTGAAGAGGGCGACGTCGCCGTCCTGGAAGAGGTAGTCGCGGCCTTCGAGGCGGTATTTGCCGGCATCGCGGGCGGCGGCGATGGAGCCGGCGGCGATGAGGTCAGTGTAGGAGACGACTTCGGCCTTGATGAAACCTTTTTCGAAATCGGTGTGGATGACGCCGGCGCACTGGGGGGCGGTCATGCCCTTGCGGAAAGTCCAGGCGCGGGCTTCCTTTTCGCCGGCGGTGAAATAGGAGGCGAGGCCGAGAAGGGCGTAGGCGGCGCGGATGAGTTGGGAGACGCCGGAGTCCTTAACGCCGAGGGCGCGGAGGTATTCGGCGGCTTCGGCGGGCGGGAGGTCGCCGAGTTCTTCCTCGATGCGGGCGCAGATGAGGCCGATGCCGGCGCCATGGTGCTCGGCGACATACTGGCGGACCTTGGCGACGTAGGGGTTGGCGTCGGCGGAGGCGAGGTCGTTCTCGGCGACGTTGCAGGCGAAGAGAACGGGCTTGGCGGAAAGGAGGCCGGCGTGGGTGAGGCGGGGGGCTTCGCCCTCGTGCAGCTCGAGGGAGCTGGCGGGCTTGCCGGCGCCGAGGTGGGCGACGACGCGCTCGAGGAAGGCGACCTGGATGACGGCGTCCTTGTCGTGGCCCTTGGCCTTGGTGCGGGCCTTGTCGAGCTGGGTCTGGGCGCTGTCGAGGTCGGAGAGGAGGAGTTCGGTGGAGATGATCTCGATGTCGCGAACGGGGTCCACCGCGCCCATGGTGTGGACGACGTCGGGGTCGTCAAAGCAGCGGACGACGTGGACGATGGCGTGGACCTCGCGGATGTGGGCGAGGAATTTGTTGCCGAGGCCCTCGCCCTTGCTGGCGCCGGCGACGAGGCCGGCGATGTCCACGAACTCCATGGCGGCGGGGATGAGGACGGAGGTTTTGGCGATTTTGGAGAGCGGGGCGAGGCGGTCGTCGGGCACCTCGACCATGCCGACGTTGGGGTCAATGGTGCAGAACGGATAGTTGGCGGCCTGAGCCTTGCGGGAGCGGGTGAGCGCGTTGAACAAGGTGCTTTTGCCCACATTGGGGAGGCCGACGATGCCTGCTTGCAGCATGTTGAAGAGGAGTTGGGAGTGGCGCGACCGGCGGAAGGCCGTCGAGGAAACCCGGCATGATGACGCACGGGGGCGGGGTGGGCCAGCGGAAAACGCGGGGGGCGGGCCGTGGGTGGACGCTTAGGGGACAAAGGTGTTGCCGAAGTATTCCTTGCCGAGCTGGACGAGCCGGCCGCGCTCGACGAGGAGCTCGAGGGATTCGTCAATGGCGTAGCGGCGGGGGTCGCCCTTGGGGACGGCGAAGCCGTAGTTGACAGGTTTGAAGAAGGGGCCGACCTCGGTGATGGGAAGCTCGGGGTGGGAGGTGTCGTAGTATTTAAGCTCGGCGGCGTCGCCCACGATGCCCTGGATGGCGCCGGCAACGAGGGCGTCGGCGGCGCTTTTCATGTCGGGGTAGGCGATGTAGGTGAGTTTGTGGTCCTGGGCGTAAATTTCGCCGGTGGTGCCCGCGAAGACGCCGATGGTTTTGCCGGGGAGGTCTTCGGGGCCGTTGATCTGGCCGTGGAGTCGCTCGACGGTCATGGTGGAGGTGATGGTGGAGGTGACGAAGGCGACCATCAACATGCCCATGATCATCCAGACGATGGTGGCAAGTTTGCCCATGGTGCCGGGGAAGCCCTTGTAGACAGACCTGCCGGTGAGGGCGAGGGAGACGACGTAGTAGAAGGCCTCGGCAAAGCCGTCGCCATGAGTCCGGGGAAAGGCGGGGTTGTGTTTGCGTTCGAAGAGATGGACGAGGAGGCTGAAGGCGAGCACGACGAGGAGGCTGATCCAGATGACTTTGAGGACGAGGAGTTTTTTGAGGTTTTCGATCATCCAGCCGAGGGTGTGCGGCCGGTCGTTGGTGACCATGACTTGAAAGCCGGTGCGAAAGAACGGCTGGGAGAAGTCCACGGTTTTGAGCCGGTCGCTGGTGATGGAAGTGCCGCTGACGAGGACATCGCACTGATGGGCGGCGACGGCGGCGAGGCCGTCGCGCATGTTGGGGTAGGTGGTGTAGTCGTAGGTCCACTTGTTCAAGGCGGCGATTTCCTGCCAGAGGTCTATGCTATAGCCGGTGGGCAGGTGGTGGTTTTCCATGACAAACGGCGGGCCCTCGACGAGGCCGACTTTGAGTCGGGCGGGTTCCACCGCGGGGGTTTGGGCAAAAGCGGAAAGGCCCGCGAGCAGGAAAAGCGCGAGGAGCGAGGCGGGCCGGAAGCGGAAGGGGAGCAGGTGCATCGCGGTTTACAGGCGGAAGACGTCGCCGAAGTATTGGAAGCCGAGTTCCTGGACCTTGCCGTCCTCGGTGAGTTTGACGAGGCTATGGTCAATCTCGAAGCGGAAGGGGTCGTCCTTGGGGACGGCGAAGCCGAAATTGTGGGGTTCGAAGACTGGGCCGACCTCGGTGATGGGGATTTGGGGGTTGGAATTGTCGTAGTATTCGAGTTCGGGGGCTTCGCCGACGATGGCGTCAATTTTGCCGGCGACAAGGTTGGCGACGGCGGTTTCGATGTTGGGATAGGCGATGTGCTCGATCTGGGCGTCAACGGCGTATTGTTCGGAGAGGGAGCCGGCGAGCACACCGATGGTTTTGCCGGGTAGGTCCTGGGGGCCGTTGATATGGCCCTCGAGGCGCTCGATGGTCATGGTGGTGGTGATGGTGGAAGTGATGAAGGCGACGGCGACCATGCCCATGAGCATCCAGGCGACCAGAGCGAAGCGGCCCGCGACGCCGGGGAAACCTTTGTAAGTGACTTTGCCGGTGAGGGCGGTGGCGAAGACGTAGGAGGCCGACTCGGAGAGGCCTTCACGCCAGGTTTTGGGGAAGTCACGGTTGTGTTTGCGCTCGAAGAGAGTGACGAGGAAAGTAAGGCCAGTGAGGACGAGGACAACGACCCAGACAATGGGCATGGCAAGAAATCCCCGGACATTTTCCAGCAACCAGGAAACGGTGTGGGGCCGGGAGTCCACGACCATGATTTGGAGGCCCGAGCGGAGGAAGGGCTGGGAGAAGTCCACGGTTTTAAGGCGGTCGCTGGTGATGGAGGTGTCGTTGACGAGGACGTTGCATTGATGGGCGGCGATGGCGTCGAGGGCGGCCTGGGTGGAGGGGTAGGTGACGTAGTCGAATTTCCAGTGGTTGAGGGCGGCAATTTGCTGCCAGAGTTCCACGGCGAAGCCGGAGCGGCGGCCGTCGTCGGCATGCAGGATGAAGGGCGGGTGGTCAACAATGCCGACCTTGAGCGTTGGGACGGGTGACGGCTGGTCCTGGCCGGACGCCGGAGCGGGTTGGGCGCCGAGCGGGAGCGCGGCGAGCAGCAAAAGCGGGAGCAGCATCCGGCCAAAGCAGGGACGGCTCTGCGGTCCAGCAGAGCGGGCAAGAGAGCGGCAATACCCGGGCATAAATTAAACGGGAAAATAGAAGGCGGGGGCGCGGTTGGCAATATCGGGGTTGGGGCTAGGCCGCAGGTTGGGCGAGCCAGGCGCGGATTTGGTCGCGCAGGAAGGCGAGCCAGGCGGGGTGTTCGTTGAGGCAGGGGACGAGGGTGAAGGACTCGCCGCCAGCGTGGAGGAAGGTCTCCCGGCCCTGCATGGCGATTTCCTCGAGGGTTTCGAGGCAGTCGCTGACGAAGGATGGACAGAGGACGGCGAGTTTTTTGACGCCTTCGGCGGGGAGGGCGGTGAGGCGGTGGTCGGTGAACGGGGTGAGCCAGGGGTCGCGACCGAGGCGGCTTTGGAAGGAGATTTCGTATTTTTCCCGCGGGAGGCCGAGGCGGGCGGCGACAAGGTCGGTGGCGCGAAAGCATTGGTGGCGGTAGCAGGTGGCATGGGCGGGATGGGAGCCGGCACAGCAATCGGGGCGGGCGAGGCAGTGGGCGTGCGTGGGGTCGCTGAGGCGCAGATGGCGTTCAGGGAGGCCGTGGTAGGAGAAGAGGACCTTGTCGAAATTATTTTGGAGATACGGACGGGCGGAGGCGGCAAGGGCGTCGAGGTAGCCCGGCTGGTCGAAGAACGGCGGGAGGGTGTCCACCGGAATATCGGGGAGTTGGGCGGCGAGTTCCTTTTTGGCGAGGACGACGGCGGTCTCGTAGCTCGACATGGCGTAGTGCGGGTAGAGCGGGACGAGGAAGACACGGGAGGGGTGGGAATTTTTCATTTCGCCAACGACGCGATGGACGGAAGGCTCACCGTAGCGCATGGCGAGGGCGACGGTGGGGGAAACACCAAAGTCGGCCTGGACTTTTTCGCGGACGCGACGGCTGGTGACGACGAGCGGGGAGCCCTCGGGCGTCCAGATGCTGGCGTAGGCGGCGGCGGTGCGCTTGGGGCGGGAGGGGAGGATAAAGACGTTGAGGACGAACCAGCGGATGGGGGCGGGGGTGTCGAGCACGCGTTCGTCCCAAAGGAATTCGCGCAGGTAGCGGCGGACATCGGGCACGGACGGGGAGTCGGGCGAGCCGAGGTTGAGGAGGAGGACGGCGGGTTGGGACATAAAAAAGGAGCAGAAGGAAATTTATTCAGTGGTTGAGGCGGAGGCCAGATTAAGGAGGCGCGCAGCGGCGAGGCGGCCATAGTCGAGGCAGTTGGTGACGGAGACGCCGCTGCGGTAACTGCCGCCGAGGGCGAGACCGGGCCACGCACGTTCGGCAGCGTCGAGCGTGGCGAGGAGCTGGCCGTGGTCGAGTTTGTATTGGGGGATGGCGCGGTCCCAACGGATGAGGCGTTGATAAGTGGGCCGCCCGTTGACGCGGAGGATTTTTTTCAAGTTGTCGGTGACGAGATGGAAGAGGGCGTCGTCGGGAAGAACGGCGAGATCGGGATGGCGCGCGCCGCCGACGAAGGTGGTAAGGGTGACATGGCTGTCGGGAGCGCGGCCCGGAAAAACCGACGAAGTGAAGAGCGTGCCGAGGATATCGAATGGTTCGACGGAAGGAACAAGGACGCCGAAGCCATCAAGGCGGCGGCCAATGGCGGAGCGCGGATAACCGAGCACGGCGACGGCGACGGGGGCGTGTTCGACGCGGGCGAGCGGCACGAGCGTTTCGGACAGCGGCGCGGGTAAGGGCAGTTGATTGACAGCGTGAGCGGGAAGGGCGAGGACAACGGCGTCGAAGGATTCGTTGGCGGAGTGGTCGGGGGTCTCCCACGCGGCGGACCAGACACCGGAGGCATCGCGCTGGAGAGAAGTGAGGCGGGCGCTGGTGGTGACGGAGTCACCGAGTTGGGCGGCGAGAGCGTTGGGCAGGGCGGCCATGCCCGTGCGAAAGGAAATGATGCGGGATTTAAAGGCACCGGGCTGGCGGCGTTGCATGCGCAAGGCGCGCAGGACGGAGCCGTGTTCGGCTTCAAGGGCGAAGAGGCGCGGCAGGGCGTAGCGGACGGAAAGTTTTTCCGGATCACCGGCAAAGATGCCGGAGACGAAAGGATCGAAGGCGTAATTAAAAATGTCGGGCCCAAAACGACGGCGGGCGAAGGCGGCAATACTTTCCTCGCCGGGGGCGTCGGCCGGGCGCGGGGGAATGCGGAATTCGCGGAGCAAATGCCGGAGGACACGGAAGGAGACGAAAGGGTTGTGGAGAAACTGGCCGGGAGTGAAAGGCAGCGGGCGGGGGACGCCGCGGCGCACGACGAAGCGGTTGCGGGCCCAGGGCGCGGCGGGGACGATTTCGCCGGCGAGGCCAAGGTTATTGAGGAGATCGAGAATGGCGGCGGTGGAGACGACGAGGGAGTTGGGGCCGCCCTCGGCGAGGTAGCCATTTTCCTGATACGTCTGCACCACGCCGCCGGTTTGCGGGGCGGACTCGAGGAGGCGGACAGAGGCGCCGGCGCGGCGGGCGTGCCAGGCTGCGCTGAGGCCGGTGAGGCCGCCACCGATGACAAGGAGGCGCTTCATGCAGGCGTGGCGGCTGACTGCACGACGGTTTCGACGAGGGCGGCGACGCTTTCGATGCGAGCCTTGGGGGTGAGGCCGTGGCCGAGGTTGACGATGTGGCCGGGGCCGGTGGCGTCGCGAAGAAGAGCGCGGGTGGCGGCGATGACTTCAGTGGGATCGCGTTCGAGGAGAAGCGGGTCGAGATTGCCCTGTGTAGCGATGCCGGGATGAGCGGCGCGGAAGGCGCGGAGGTCCACGGAATAGTCGAGGCTAAGCACGCGCGCGCCGGTGGCGATTTGTGCGGCGGCGTGAGCAGCGCGGCCTTTGGCAAAGAGGATGACGGGAGCGCTGGGCGGAAGCGCGCGGACGATTTCGCCAATCCAGCGGAGGGACCAGGCGGCGTAATGCTCCTCGGGACAGAGGGCTCCCCAGGAGTCGAAAATTTGCACGGCGTCGGCCCCGGCGGCCAACTGGAGACGGAGGGAAGCGGCGACGGCCTGGGCGAGTTTTTCCATGAGCGTGGCGAAGAGCACGGGGTCGGCTTGCGCGAGGCGCAGGACGGCGGGGGATTCACCCGGAGAGCCGCCCTCGACCATGTAAGCGGCGAGCGTCCAGGGGGAGCCGGCGAAGCCGAGCAGGGCTTGGTCGAGGTTTAGGCTGGCGCGGGTTTCGCGGAGGGCGCCGGCGATGTAGGTGAGGCGTTCGGGAACGGCGTCCGTATTCAGATTTTGGATACGCGCGGCGGAATCGAGGGGGAAGTCGAGGGCGATGCCGCCCTGGTCGCGGAAATGGTAGGGCTGGCCGAGGGCTTCGGGGATGGTGAGGATGTCGCTGAAGATAATGGCGGCATCGAGCGGGAAGCGGCGCAGGGGCTGGAGGGTGACTTCGGCGGCGAGGGCGGGCGTGCGGACGAGTTCGAGGAAGCCATGTTTTTCCTTGAGGGCGCGGTATTCGGGGAGATAGCGGCCAGCCTGGCGCATGAGCCAGACGGGCGGGCGGTCCACCGGGGCGCGCGCGCAGGCGGCGAGGAAACGTTCGCGGGAAGTCGGGGCGCGGGGCGTCATGGTTGGGGGGCGTCGTGGAGCCAGTCGCGCGGCTGGAGGTAGATGTCGCGCAGGCGGGCCTCGGGCGTGCCGGGCGCGGCGTGCCAGTTGTATTCCCAGCGGACAAGCGGCGGGAGGGACATGAGGATGGATTCGACGCGGCCGCCGGATTGCAGGCCGAACAGCGTGCCGCGATCCTGCAGGAGGTTGAACTCGACGTAGCGGCCCCGGCGATAAAGTTGGAACTGACGCTCGTGGTCGGTGAACGGTGCGTCCTTGCGGCGGCGGAGAATGGCGGCGTAGGTGGGCGCGAAGGTTTCGCCAATGGAGCGGGCCAGGGCGAAGGCGTTGTCGAAGCCGCCTTCGGAGAAGTCGTCAAAGAAAACGCCACCGATGCCGCGGGCTTCGTTACGGTGGCGGAGATGGAAGTAGCGGTCGCACGTTTCCTTGAACCGGGGATAGAGGTGTTCGCCAAACGGGGCGCAGGCGGCGTGGGCGGCGCGGTGCCAGGCGACGGCATCTTCGACGAAGCCGTAATAAGGGGTGAGGTCGAAGCCGCCGCCGAACCACCAAGCGGGGCCGGCGGAATGTTCGACGGAGAGGAAGCGGATGTTGGCGTGGGCGGTGGGGCAGTAGGGATTGCGCGGGTGGATGACGATGGACACGCCCATGGCGCGAAACGGCAGGCCCGCGAGGTGGGGGCGGGTGGCGGTGGCGGCGGGCGGGAGCGAAGGGCCGCGGACATCGGAGAAATTGACGCCGGCCTTTTCGAGGACGGCGCCGCCGGGGCAGGCGCGGGAGACGCCACCGCCACCGGAGGGGTGCTCCCAGGCGTCGGCCGCAAATACGGCGACAGGGTCGAGCGCGCGCAGTTCGGACAAGACGGACTCCTGCCAGGTGGCGAGCCAGGCGCGAACGGCGGCGGGGTCAGGCGTATTCATAAAACAACTACGAAGCGGCGAGCCAGGACTGGAGAGCGGCGATGAAGGCGGCGGTGTCCGAGTCCACGGAATGCGGCCACGCTTGGCGACCGCGGGATTCGTGAAAGACATGGAGGCGGTGGCCGTCATCATGCACGGCGGAGGCGCTCTGGCAGCCGCCGCCGAGGGCGGCGAGGATGGCGCGCTCGAGGAAAACGGCGCGGGCGGTGGCGGCGCAGAGGAACGGAGCGAAGAACGCGGCGTCTTCAGCGCGGCACTCGAGGGCGATGGCGCCCTGGCCGGCCGCGGGAATCATTTTCTCGACGGGAAGCGGCTCGAAGACAAGCCCGTCGAAAGCAGTGAGGCCGAGGCGGGCGAGGCCGGCGGCGGCGAGGAAGGTGGCGTCGGCGTCGCCGGCGGCGATTTTCTTCAGGCGCGTGTCAACGTTGCCGCGCAGCTCGAGCCAGTGCACATGGCCAGCCCAGGACGGGAAAGCGAGAACGGCCTGGGCGCGGCGACGCGGGCTGCCGGTGGCGACGGTGCGCGGGGAGGAAACGTCGGCACGGCGGACGAGGACATCGCGGGCGTCGGCCCGCGGGAGAAAGCCGGCGAGGACGAGACCATCGGGGAGTGTGGTGGGCAGGTCCTTGGCACTGTGGACGGCAAGGCGGGCGCGGCCAGCGAGGACGGCGTCCTCAAGCTCGCGCGTGAAGAGCCCTTTGCCCCCCTGTTCGGCGAGGGACCAGTCGCGCTGGCGGTCGCCGGTGGTGGAGAGTTCGAGCAGCTCGACGCCACTCCACGGGGCGGAAGGCACGGCCGAGAGGGCGGCGCGGGCGAGCTCGGCCTGGCGCAGCGCGAGGGGACTGCGGCGGGTGGCGAGGACAAGCGGGGCTGGGCTGGCAGCGGGCATGGAACCGGGGCGCGGGTTTAGTGTTGTCGAAAAGCCATCGAACTAATGCAGTGAAAGGCTTATGGCAACCGCACAAGCCGACTCGCCCGCAATTGGCCGCACCCCGCGCGGGGCGCAGGGGGTGATTTTCCTGACCCTGTTTCTGGACCTGGTGGGGTTCTCGATCATTTTCCCGCTGTTTCCGGCGATGCTGAAGTTTTACCTGCCGACGGCGGCGGAGGCGGGGTGGCTGGCGGACACGGTGCGGTGGCTGCACGGGCTGGGTGGGGCGTCGGCCTTGTCGGTGGAGGTGCTGTTCGGCGGGCTGCTGGGGTCGCTGTATTCGGTACTACAGTTTTTTTGCTCACCATTTTGGGGGCGGCTGTCGGACCGGGTGGGGCGGCGGAAGGTTTTGCTGGGGACGGTGGCGGGGACGGCGCTGAGCTACCTGCTGTGGATTTTCGCGGGGCAGTTCTGGATGCTGATTGTGGCGCGCGGGCTGGGCGGGATCATGAGCGGGAACGTAGCGGTGGGGTCGGCAGCGATTGCGGACGTGACGCCGCCGGAGAAGCGGTCGCGCGGGATGGCGCTGGTGGGGATCGCGTTCGGGCTGGGGTTTATTTTGGGGCCGGCACTGGGCGGGAGCTTTGCGGGGTGGAACTTGCTGGAGAAATTTCCGGGCGGGGCGGCGTTCGGGCTGAATCCCTTTTCGGGCTGCGCGCTGGTGGCGTTTGTGCTGAGCGTGGTGAATTATTTCTGGGTGCTGGCGCGGTTCCCGGAAACGCTGCCGGTGGAGAAGCGGGCGGAAGCGGTGGCGGCGGAGGACAAGACGGCGACAGGCGTGGGGCGGGTGGCGGCGATTTTCCAAGTGGACCGGCCGGCGATCCGGCGGACGAACCTGGTGAGTTTGTTCTACACCATCGCGTTCAGCGGGATGGAGTTCACGCTGACGTTTTTGGCGGCGGAGCGGTTTGGCTACACGCCGGTGGACATGGTGAAGATTTTTGTGTTCATGGGGCTGGTGCTGGTGGTGGCGCAAGGCTGGCTGGGGAGGAGGTGGGTGCCGAAAGTGGGGGAGAGGAAGGCGGCGTTGGTGGGCATCGCGTGCGGGATGGCGGGATTTTTGGTGCTGGCGTTCGCGCTGCGGCAGCGGTGGTTTTATTTGGGAATGGGGATCTTTGCGGTGGGGGTGGGGCTGACGTCGGTGTGCCTGCCGGCGCTGGTGTCGCTGTATAGTGATGCGAAGACGCAAGGGCGGTATCTGGGGGCGGCGCGGGCGGCGCAGGCGCTGGGGCGGGCGATTGGGCCGTTGCTGGCGGCGGGGATTTATTTTTATGCGGGGGCGACGGTGTCGTATGCGGCGGGCGCGGCGGCGCTGGCGATACCGTTGTGGCTGGCGATGAAGTTACCGGAGGCGAGGAAAATTGAAGTGAAAGTTGAAAGGTAAAAGGTGAAAAAATGAAGAGGAGGAACAAGGGCGGCTGTGTGAGTAATGGATAGACTTTTTGGCCAGTTGGCCCAAGGCTGCGGGTGAAGATGAAACCCCAGGGGAGGATGTGGATGAAGCGATTTTCCGCCGGAGTCGTGGCGGCGGCGTGCCTGCTGTGGGGGAGCACAGCGGCACCCGGCGCGCTGACGCAGGGGCAGGTGGAGAAAATAGAAGGCGCGACGGCGCTGGTGGTGGTGACGACGGAATACGGGCCGGCGTTTGGCACGGCGTTCTGCATTGATGCGAAAGGGCTGTTTGCGACGGATGCGCACGTGGTGCTGCCGATCGAGGGGCGGCTGCAACTGGTGATCCACCCCGGCGAGAAAGACCAGAAAGTGGTGAACGCGCAGGTGGTGGGCGCGGACAGTTCCATGGACCTGGCGGTCATCCAGGCGGAAAACGCCGGGGAGTTGACCCCGTTGCAACTGGGGGACTCGGACACGCTGTTCCCGACGCAGGAAGTGACGGCGTTTGGCTATCCGTTTGGAGACATGCTGACGGTGGAGAAGAGCGCGTATCCATCCATCAGCGTGAACTCGGGGAAGGTGACGTCACTGCGGAAAAAGGACGGGGCGCTTTACCTGGTGCAGATTGACGCGGCGGTGAACCCGGGGAATTCGGGCGGGCCGATTGTGGACGACACGGGGAAGGTAATGGGGCTGGTGGAGGCGGCGGTGCGGGGGTCGGGGGTGAATTTCGCGATACCAGTGGCGCGACTGAAGGGGATGCTGGCGAAGCCGTTGATCAGCGTGGAGCCCGGGGCAGTGCGGTGGAGCCAGCGGGGCGCGCAGCAGGCCTTCACGGTGAAGGTGACGACGCTAAAGTATTCCACCACGGACTACCAGGTGAGCCTGGTGATCAAGCAGGATGAAGAGGACAAGACGCCGCGCACCTTCACGGGGAACACGACCAAGGGACAGTGCGTGGTCACGCTTGCGCCGGTGGCAAAAGTGGCGCCGGTGCCAAAAAACACCATGCCGACGCCATATGTGACCTATGACGTGACGCTTTCGCGGAACGGCAATACGGTGGCGACAACCGAGGGGCCGATCGCATTTACCGGGGCGCCGGAGAGCGATGCGATATTTTCATTCCTGGGCGGACAAATACCCCGCGGCCGGGGCCGGGGGGCACCCGTCGTGCCGGCGACGCCGAAGGATCCCCTGCCGGTGGACGCGCAGGTGATCGGGCCGGTGGGCAACACGAAGAGCGGGACGCCGTTTCACCTCATTGAGGCGGCGGAGACGATACCCTTCGGCCTGCATATTGTGACGGCGAAAGTGGCCGGCAAAACGATCATCCGGGACATCACCGTGCAATGGGACCGGACGGACACCGGCAACGCCCGCAACCTGATTACCGGACGCATGGGTTATGTGGTTGGCGGTTTGAACGTGGATGCGTCGGACACGTTTTTGGACGCGGTGCAGGTGATTTTCATCGCGCAAAAGGCCGACGGCACGCTCAATCCGAAGGACACCTACACGTCGGAATGGGTGGGGTTTGCGAACGCCAAGCCGGAAATCCACACGCTGGGCGGCAAGGGCGAGAGGATCATCGGCTTCACGGGTTTTAAAAGCGCGGGCAACGTAGTCACGGCGATTGGGGTGGTGCAGGAACTGCCGCCAGGGCAGGCACCGCCGCAAGGAGTCGAGGAGCCGCTGGCGCCGGAGAAATCGGTGGAGTAGGGCGACAACGGCGATTGCCAGACCGTGAATTGTTGAGCAAGGTGAAGCACGCAACCCCGCGAGACCACCCCGATGAAGTTTTTGTATTTTGTTTTGGCGCTGCTGCTGTGCGTGAGCCTGTGGCTGGCGTTTCAATTCTGGCCGGGCCGGGCCATCTACGAGGACGACAACCACAAGCGGGTGGATCTGACCAGCGTGGCGACCTTGCACTTCAAGTTTGGCAGCAAGGCGGTGGCGTGCCCGGCGAATTATCTTTTCCTGGGGCTGGCGGGGACGTTCGCGGCGTTGATGGTGGCAACGGCGATTACGCAACGGCGGCGAACAGCGAGGAAAACAAAATAGGCTCCGATGAAGAAGCCGGGAAATCCGGACGGCCAAGGCCGGATAATTAGCGACGGCGTGGGCCGAAGGAGCGCATGGGGGCGCCGCGGTTGACGGGGGCGTTGCGGAGGCGGTAGGTGATGCGGGCCTTGTTGAGGTCGTAGGGGCTCATCTCCATTTTGACCATGTCGCCGACGGTGATTTTGATGAAATTTTTGCGGAGCTTGCCGGAGATGTGGGCGAGGACCTGGTGCTTGTTGGACAGCTCGACGCGGAACATGGTGCCGGGGAGGACGGCGATGATTTTACCTTCGACTTCGATGGCATCCTGGGAGGATGACTCGGTCATGCGGGGGGGAGGCGTAGCAACGGGATGGTTCATGCGATGATAATAATCCATGAGTATGCGGCGGGACGGGACGGGGGTCAAGGGAATTGCGGGGAGGCGGGGACATTAGGTAAAAAGTGAAAGGTGAAAAGTTAAAGGGGAAGATGAAGCATTAGGGTGTAGAGAAGGAGGGGAAGTTCACCGCGAGTGGATGCGGAGCATCGAGGTTTGACCGGCGGGGGCGAGTTGCGTAGTGGGGGACATGACGCAAAAGCGGCAAGCGGAGCGGGACTGCCCGTTTGAGAAGATGTTTCCGTCGCAACTGGCGCGGGATGACGAGTTTTTCATGAAGCTGGCGTATAACCAGGCGATTGAGGCGTGGCGGGCGGACGAGACGCCGGTGGGGGCGGTGATCGAGCTGGGCGGGGAATTGCTGGCGCAGGCGCATAATTTGGTGGAAGCGTCGGGTGACCCGACGGCACATGCGGAGATTTTGGCACTGACGCAGGCGGCGCGGGCGGTGGGGGACTGGCGGCTGAACGGGGCGCGGCTGTTTGTGACGAAGGAGCCGTGCCCGATGTGTTCGGGAGCGGCCATCATGGCGCGGGTGGGAGAGGTAATATACGGAGTGGGCGACCCGAAGATGGGGTGCCTGGGCGGGGCGGCGGCGGTGCATGAGCTGCCGAAGCTGAACCACCGGGTCAAGGTGACGCGCGGGGTGCTGGCGGCGGAATGCCATGCGCTGCTGAAGGCGTATTTTGCGGAGAAGCGCGGGGAGTAGGATTTATGGAGGCGGGTTGGGGGATCGAGGGGTGCGCGGAAAACAGCGCTTGATTGGGAAGGACGGGGGTGGTTAGGTTGTGGCCCACCCCACTGCTGCTCGGGAGTTTGTGGGCCGTTTACAGCGGCACCGAGCGGGAGATATTATGCCCCTGACGCGACGAGAGTTTTTGCGAACGGCAGCGAGCGTGAGCGCGCTCGCGGCGGCGCCGCGCTTGGGCTGGGCGCAGGCGGTAGCGAATGCCACGGCGGCGCCGGCGGCCCCCGCAGTGCCTCCGACACCGACCACACCCGTGACGCCGACGGTGACTCCCTCCGCGGCGACGCTGGCGCTGGAGAAGAGCGTGGGGCCGGAGCAGTGGAAGGAATTGCTGGCGCGGCTGCAGAAGACGAATGCGAACATCCAGGCGCGCGGGCTGCGGAATTTCAGGGGTTCGACGGAGAAGCTGCTGACGGGGTATCCGTATAATGAGTTCTATGACTGGGATTTGTATTTCGAGAATCTGTATCTGTCCTACTACGGGGTGTGGCCGTATTGCTTTTCGAATTTGAAGCTGTTTCTAGACCGGCAGCAGCCAGACGGCTATGTGAACCGGAGCCTGATCAAGCAGCGGGACCGGCAACATTTCAAGCCGTTCCTCGCGCAACTGGTGGTGTTGGGCTGCAAGCAGAACAAGAATGATTACGCGTGGGTGCGCGGGAATTATTACGACCGGCTGAAGAAGTATCTGGACAAGTGGATGAGCTACGACGCGGACGGGAACGGCCTGCCGGTGTGGAACTCGGCGGACGCGGCGGGGACGGACAACGAGTGGAGCCGGGCGGGCCAACTGGCGTCGTTCACGGTGGAAGGCGTGGATTTGGCGAGCTACCTGGTGCGGGAATACGACGCGATGACGGTGATCGCGGAGCAACTTGGGCTGCCGGAGGACGCGAAGGCATTTACGGCCAGCGCGAAGAAACTGTCGCAAGCGATCAACGATGTATTTTGGGACGAGAAAGACGGATTTTATTACGACCGGAATGAAAAGACGAAGGCGCGGGTGATGGTGAAATCGGGCGCAGCGTTCATGCCATTGTTTTCGGGATCGGCGACGCCGGAGCGCGCGAAGCGGCTGGTACAGGAGCACCTGCTGAATGAAAAGGAGTTCTGGCTGAAATACCCGGTGGCGAGCTACGCGAAGACGGAGCCGGATTACTACCAAGGCTCGCACAACGAGTGCAACTGGCGCGGCTCGACGTGGGCGCCGTTCAACTACATGATTTTCGAGGGACTGCGGCGCTATGGGTTCAACGACGTGGCGAAGGAACTGGCCGGGCGGCTGTTTGAAATGGCGATCGTGAAAAACCCGGTGCTGCGGGAATACTACAACGCGGAAACCGGCGACGGGCTGGGGCAGACGCAGTTTTGGGGATTCACGGCGCTGTATTACGTGCTGCCGCTGGAATACGCGCTGAATTACAACGCGTCGAGTTTGCGGGAGCCGAACCGGGCGATTATTCCGCAGGAGTTGGGCGTGGCATTTGGCGGCGGCGCGGCGAATTCGCCGGCAAGTCAGCCCGGCAGCAAGTAACTCTCGAGGTGGTGCTGGAGTTTGGGGAGGGAGCCGGTGTGGCCGCGGAGACCGAGAT
>CAZDAQ010000015.1:25905-27314 GCA_964503425.1 uncultured Opitutales bacterium | reverse complement strand
GTCGGCGGTCTCGCGGTCGGTTATTTCCTCCTCGCCAGCGGCTCCGGCTCCGTCGCCACCACCAAAGGCCGTCACTCGTCCGCCCCCATCGTCCACGAGCCCTCCGGCCCTCCTCCCATCGCCTCCAAGCTCCACCCCTGGGATCCCAACTCCCCCCTCGCCCAAGCCCTTGCCTCGAGCACCGCCGCCGACCGCGCCCTCGCCGTGGACACCCTCGTTAAAAGCACCTCCCTTTCCAACCTCCCCGCCCTCCTCGACCAGGCCGCCACCGCCCCCCGCACCTCCGACCGCGACCTCGTCCGCACCCGCGCCTACGCCAAATGGGTCGCTTCCGACCCCCAGGCCGCCCTCACCTACGCCCGCGCCAATGAGCAACTCGAAGGCGAGAACACCCAGATCAATTACGTCTTTAACGCCTGGGCCGAGGTCGACCCCAAGGCCGCCGTCGCCGCCGCCCAGGCTCTCGATTCCACCTCCCGTCGGCAGGTGGCTTTGAACTCCGCCCTCAGCGCTTGGGCCCAAAACGACCCCGCCAAGGCCCTCGCCACCCTCCAGACCCTCTTCCCGGACATGTCGTTCACCTCCCTTTACGAAACCGTCTTCACCTCCTGGGCCGCTCGTAATCCATCAGCCGCCCTCGCCGCCGCCCAAAACATCCACGAAGACAATTTCCGCCGCTCCGCCCTGCAAGGTCTCTTCAAGGAATGGGCCCGCACCGACTCCGCCGGGGCTTGGACCGCCGTCTCTCAAGAACCTAACGCCTCCCTCCGTCGCCAGCTCTCCCAAGCTGTCCTCATCGCCGACGCCCACGTGGACCCCAAGGCCGCCTATGAACACCTCAAGTCCCTCTCCGCCAATGAGAAAATGCTCTCCACATGGCAGGAGTTTTTCCACGCCTGGGCCGAACAAGACCCCAAAACCGCCCTCGCTGCCGCCAACGACGTTGCCGACGAATCCCAGCGCCGCTCCGCCACCCAGGGCGTCTTCGAATTCTGGTTAAACTACCAGCCCACCGCCGCTGTTGCCGTCCTCGCCCAGCTTGACCCCGCCCTCCGTCGTAAACTGCTTCCGTCCCTGACCCAGTCCCTCGCCAACAGCAATCCCGCCGCTGCCATCAAGCTTTTGGCCGATTCCTCTCTTGGCCGTCAGCAACAGTGGATCATCCAGAACATTTTCGCCAACTGGGCCATGCGCGACCCCGACGCCGCTTTCACCGCCGCCCTAGCCCTTCCTGTTGTGCGCGACCGCGAGCAGGCCATGAATGGCATTTTCCAACTATGGGCGCAAACCTCCCCGGATAATGCCCTTGACGCACTCAGCCGCATTCCCGATGCCCGTGCCCGCTTCAATGCCGTTGGCATGGTCGCCCAGCAACTCGCGCAAAGCGACCCCACCACCGCCCTCGCCCT
>CAZDAQ010000015.1:0-25805 GCA_964503425.1 uncultured Opitutales bacterium | reverse complement strand
TTGGCATGGTCGCCCAGCAACTCGCGCAAAGCGACCCCACCACCGCCCTCGCCCTGCTCGACCAATACCACGCCAGCACCACCAACGATGGCCGCGTTGCCTACATTCAGGTCCTCTCCAGTTGGGCTCAATCAGACCCTCAGGCCGCTCTCACCTATGCCCTGGCCTTGTCCCCGGCGCGTGGCGGTCGCCAAGCCCTTCAGGGGGTTTTCTCCTCGTGGATCCAGAATGATCCCACCGACGCCCTCGCCGCCCTCAACTCCATTTCCAACGTGCAAACTCGCCGCGATATTCTTCAAAACTCCATGTGGCAGCTCGCCCAGTCTGACCCCGAGGCCGCCTTGCCACTAATTCAAAGCACCCTCGGCGGTGGCAACCAGCCTTGGATGATGGCCAACTTCTTCGGTCAATGGGCCAGCTCCGATCCTGCGGCCGCCTTCAAGGCTGCCCAGGGCGTGCCCAATCTCCAGGCCCGCAACAATGCCCTTCAAAACATCGTCGGCCAGTGGGCCAATCAGGATCCCGACGCCGCCCTCGCCGCCATCGGCCAAATCACCAACATCAACGCCCGCCGCAATGCCATGAGCAACATCATCAACAACATGGCCAACGATAATCCCCAGGGCGCCTTCGACACCATGCTCAAGCTCCCCGGCAACGAGCAAACCCCCAACACTTACAGCGGCCTCTTCTCCCAGTGGGCCAATCAAGACCCCGCCGCCGCCTCGGCTGCTCTCGCCCAACTCCCCGCCGGTCGCGCCCGCACCAACGCCATGCAAAGCCTTGTCAGCTCCTGGACCAACCAGGATCCCCAAGCTGCCATGGACTGGGTCACCGCCCTCCCCGAGGGCACCGACCGCAACCGCGCCCTCACCAGCAGCCTCAATGCCCTCGCCGAACAAGACCCCCAAACCGCCATCTCCTACCTCGGTCAAGTGACCAGCGTGTCCGAACAAAATTCTCTCGTCCAAAACATCGCCAATCGCTGGGCCCAAACCGACCCCAATGCCGCTCTCGCCTGGGTCCAAAGCAGCGGTGTTACCGGCCCCACCTACGACCGTGCCATGGACAACGTCCTTCGCACTCTTGATCAAAACGACCCCGCCTCCAGCGCCGCCGTCATCGCCCAAATGCCCGACGGCCAGGGCCGCAACCAAGCCATCAATGCTCTCGCCTCCACTTGGGCCCAAGGCGACATCCAAGCGGCCCTCACCTGGGTGCAAAGTCTCCCCGCCGACGGCACCTCCGGCAATGTCCGCAAATCCGCTTATCAAAACGTCCTCAATTCCTGGTCGCAAAACGACCCCGCCAGCGCCGCCACTTACATCCAGACCCTCACCGCCGATCCGGACTTCAACTCCCTTGCCGGCAGTCTCGCCAGCTCCTGGGCCAACGTGGACCCCGATGCCGCCCTCACCTGGGCTTCCGCCCTTCCCCAGGGCACTGGCCACGATGCCGCCGTCGGCAATGTCATCTCCCAAATCGCCAATGACGATCCCGAGGCCGCTTGGAAATACGCCCAGGAATTGCCCGCCGGCCAGGCCCGCGACAGCGCCGTCTCCAACATCATCAGCCGCATGTCCAACGACAATCCCGCCGAAGCCGCGTCCATCGCCGCCAGCCTGCCCGTTGGCGACGCCGCCAACCAGGCCATTGCCAATGTCGCCCGCGCGTGGCTCGACCAGGACCCCGGTGCCGCCGCCCAATGGATTTCCTCCCTCCCCCAAGGCGCCGAACGCGACGGCGCCGTCGCCAGCCTCGCCTCTTCGCAAGTGAAGACCGATCCCGCCACCGCCTTTGCCTGGGCCGCCTCGATCGGAACGGACAATCAGCGCATTAGCTCTATCCGCTCCGTCGCCACCCAATGGGCCCGGACCGACCCCACCGCCGCGGCCGCCGCCGTCCAATCCAGCAACCTCCCCGACCAGCAACGCAACGCCCTCCTCCGCAACATCCAGGCCCAGGCGCAAAGAATGCAGGCCGCACAGGCGCAATAAACTCGTCTCCCTAAACCCTTCCAGGCTTGTGCGTTTTTTTGGCTCAAAAATTCCCGCTCACTTCCCCGGCGTCGTATTTCCCGCCCCCGCCGCCGGTAACCCGCTCGCGCTCCCGCCATGCGCCGCCACCCACGCATCATATTCCTTGCGCGGCATGAACTTCAGCGACGCCGAATTGATGCAGTAGCGCAGTCCCGTCGGCGCCGGCCCGTCGTCAAACACATGCCCGAGATGCGCCCCGTCCACATTGCAATGCACTTCCGTGCGCTCCATCCCGTAGCTCGTGTCCTTCGTCTCGCCCACAAACGCCGCCTCGATCGGCTTGGTAAAGCTCGGCCACCCCGTTCCGCTCTCGAACTTGTCCTTGCTGTCGAACAGCGGCGTATCGCTGCACACCGAGAAATACACCCCGTCCTCGTGGTTGTCGAAATACGCGTTCTGGAACGGCGGCTCCGTCCCCTGTTGCCGCGCCACGTTGTATTGCGTCGGCGTCAGCAGCTTCTTCCACTCCGCGTCCGTGTGCTGCACCGGCCTTTTCGCCATGTCAATGATCACATTGGACGGCAGGCCGCACGCGGAAACCGCGCCAGGCGCGCAGTAGGTCGCATTGCTCGCCGTGATATTGCTGGCCGCCGTCGCGGCTTGGGAATGGGTTTTCATTTGGGCAAACGCGCCCGCCACCACGGCCAGCGCAATTAAGAGGATTAACCAGCGCACTTTCATTACTCCTTAGTCTACTCCATTCCTGTCTTTGTTCCACTCACAAATTCCCCCTCACTCCGCCCTCAGCACCTCCAGCGGCGAATGCGACCCGAGCCCCCGGCTCGCTGCCAGGCCCGCCAGCAAGCTCGTCAGCGCCGCCAGCGCGACCGCCACCGGCCAGCTCCATCCCGCCACGTCCCACGGCAGCGCCAGTTCAAACAGATACTTCCCCAGCGCCCACGCCGCGCCCACGGCCAATGCCGAGCCCGCCATCCCGCCCAGCACCCCAATCAACGCGTATTCCACCCGCCAGATTCCCCGCATCTGCCGCGCCGAAGCTCCCAGCGCGCGGAGCAGCGCGCTTTCCTTTCGCCGCTGGTGCCGTCCCGTCCATATAGTCCCGAACACCACCAGCACGCCCGTAGCCACGGTGAATAGCGCCAGGAACCGCATCGCAAACGCCGCCCGGTCCAACAAGTCCGTCAGCGTCGCAATCACCAGCCCCAGGTCCACCACCGAAATGTTCGGATATTTCACCGCCACGTCCCGCAGCACTTTCCCGCGCACTTCCGGATTTCCCGCCCGCGCCACCGCCAAGTCCCACGCCGGCGCGTCCTCCAGCACACCCGCCGGGAAGACCAGGAAAAAGTTTGGCCTAAACCGTTCCCAGTCCACGCGCCGTATGCTTCCAACCTCCGCCGCGATCGTGACGCCTTGCACGTCAAACTCCAGCGGGTCGCCCACTTGCACGCCCAAGTCCCGCGCGGCGCTCTCCTCTACCGAGATCGGCACCGGCCCCGTGCCGGCGTAACGTGGCGTAAACATTCCGCGCACCAGTTTTTCCGTCGTCGTCAATTCATCCCGGTAAGTCGAGCGGAACTCATGTCCCAGCAGCCATCCGGGCCGCTTGTCGTTTTTGTCCTTGCGGATGTCCGCCAGGGATCGCCCTTTTACACTTTTCAGCCGCATCGTCACCACCGGCGTCACTTCGTTGAGCGTCAGATGATGTTCGCCGAGGACTGCCGCCAGTCCCGCACGCTGCTCCGACTGGATGTCGAAAAAGAACAAATCCGGCTCCGTCCCGCGTTCCATGAATTGCCCCTGGCTTAGCAGCATCGCCTCCACCAGCCACAGCGTGTAGAGCAAAAACACCCCCAGCCCCAGCACCGCCGTCAGCAGTCCCGTGCGATTGCGTGGCCGATCCAAATTCGCCAACCCTTGTCGCGTCACGAAACTGAACGCGATTCTTCCCGCCAGCCGCCGCGCCGCTTGCCGCAAGGCCCACGCCAGCCCGCCCAGCACCGCGAGCGCCGCGCCTAGCCCCGCCGCAAACCACAGCCCATCCACCGGCTTCGCCGCCACCACGCAGCAATAGCCCGCTATCACCAACGCCAGCAACACCGGCAGCATGCGCCGTGTCCAATCGTTCGGCGGAGCTTCGTCATCAAACCCGGCGCGCAGTGCCCGCAGTGGCGTCGCTCGCCGCACTTCCAGCAACGGCGGCAGCGCGAATAGTGAAGCCGCCGCCACGCCCGTTCCCAAGCCGAGCAGCACGCTCGGCCAGGACAGCGAAAACACCACGTCCACCGGCAAATACTGTTTCAACAAATCCGGCAGCGCCGCCTGCATCGCCGCTCCCAGTACCGCGCCCGCCGCCGCTCCAGCGAGACCCGCGGCCATCACCTGCACGAGCAAAATTCCCAATCCCTGCCGCGCCGTCGCCCCGAGGCACCGCAGCACCGCCACCGCATCCATTCGCTCCCGCGCATACACCTGCGCCGCCCCCGCGATCCCCAGCCCGCCCAATAGCAGTGACAGGCATCCCACCAGGCTGAAAAATCCCTGCAGGTTATCAATCGCCCTCCCCAGCGCCTGCCGCTGCATCTCCACGGTCTCCAGCCGTATGTGTTCATCGTCGCCAAATTCTTTCTGCGCCGCCTCCACCCATGCCGCCTCTGGTGGTGCGGGCATTTGCACATGCACCGCATAGGTCGCCAGGCTCCCGGCTCCTCCCTGCAATCCCGTCTGCGCCAGCCATGCTCCCGCGATATACACCCGCGGCGCGAACGTCCCCGCAAACGCCGTTTCTCCCGGCGCGCGCAATACCAGCCCGGCAACCTTAAATGTCACCGACCCCAACTTCACCGGATCGCCCGCGTGCAAATCCAACTGCGCCGCCAGCGCGGCTTCCACCAGCACCACCGGCTCCGCGATGTCCGCCACCCGCACTCCCACCGGTTCGGTCTCCAGTCCGCCATAAAACGGATATCCCCCCGTGATCGCCCGAATCTCCACCAACCTCCCCGCATTTGCCTTCGGGAAATTTCCCATTGTCACCAAGCTCGTCTCCCGCGCCTGTTTTCCCGGCACGGTTTTGAGCCACGTCTCCACCTTGGGTGAAAACGGCTGTCGGCTCGACACCCGCAGGTCCGACCCCAGCAACGTCCGAGTCTTCTCGTCCACCGCCCGCCGCAGATTCGCCGTGAACGCCGCCACCGCCACCAGCACCGCCACCCCGCCCGCAATCGCCGCGGCGCAAAATAACAACGCCCGCCAGCCACGCCGCGCGTCGCGCCGCGCCATTTTGAAAATCCAGAAAATGCCCATGGCCGAAGTGGGTTACGTTTCCAGTCTCCCTGACCGCATCCGCAGTTGCCGGCTAGTCCGCCGAGCCAGTTCCAAATCATGCGTCACCAATATCAGCGTCGTCCGGTGCGCGTGGTTCAGCTCGAACAGCAGCTCCACCAGCCGCGCCCCGGTCGCGCTGTCCAAATTCCCCGTCGGCTCGTCCGCGAACAATAATCGCGGCTGGTGGATGAACGCCCGCGCCAGTGCCACCCGCTGCTGCTCCCCGCCGGACAATTGCACCGGATAATGATCCAGCCGCTCGCCCAGCCCCACCCGTCCCAGCAATTCCGCCGCCCGCGCCGCCGCCCCGCGCTCGCCGCGCAATTCCAGCGGCACCATCACGTTTTCCTGCGCCGTCAACGTCGGCAAAAGCTGGAACGTCTGAAACACAAACCCCACCTCTTTGCGCCGGAACGCCGCGCGCCCGTCCTCATCCAGCGCACCCAAATCCACCCCCGCCGCCCGCACTGTCCCTTCGCTCGGCGCGTCCAGCCCCGCGCACAAACCCAGCAACGTCGTCTTCCCGCTGCCCGAGGGCCCGACAATCGCCAGGCTTTCCCCCGCCCCCAGCGCGAAATCTATTCCGCTCAACACCGTCAGCGGCCCGCGTGCCGACCGATAGGTCTTGCCCAACCCCCGTGCTTCCAGCATCGGGGTGGAAAGAGTGTCTGCGTCTGGAAACATGTCGGAACCGCTCGCTATGCGTCGCGGTCTAGAGTAAGGTGTCTAGCTAATCACATTCTTTCCCGCCGGGCCAAACTCTTTCTCCCGCGGCCTGTTTTTCATTCATGACTCTCCTGCATCAGCCTCTCTCCCGCCTTTTCCCTCTTCGACATTCGTCCGGCCATCGGCGCCTGTGGCTGATTGCGCTCCTGCCCATCTTCGCCCTGGCTGCTTCGGCCACGCCTTCCGCCTCCACGCCCAACGCGCCTGATTTTCGCTCCGCCGCCACCCAGCAGCGCATTGTCATCCTCGGCGACAGCCTTACCGCCGGCTTCGGCCTTGACGACCAGGATGCCTTCCCCGCCGTCCTTGAAAAAACCCTCATCAACACCAGCCTCGACCAAAAGTGGACCATCGTGAACGCCGGAGTCAGCGGTGACACCTCTGCCGACGGCCTGCACCGCCTCGACTGGCTGCTGCGCCAGCCGGTTTCCGTCCTCATCGTGGCCCTCGGCGGCAATGACGGCCTGCGCGGTCTCAACGTCAAAGTCACCGAAGCCAACCTTCAGGCCATCATTGACAAAGTCCGCGCCAAATACCCCGACGCGCGCATCTTCATTGCCGGCATGATGATGCCGCCCAACATGGGCCAGGACTACACCACCGCTTTCGCCGCCATTTTCCCCCGCGTCGCCGAACGCAATCACGCGACCCTCATCCCGTTCCTTCTGCAAGGCGTCGGCGGCAAGCCCGACCTCAACCAGCCCGACGGCATGCACCCCAACTCCGCTGGCGCCAAAATCGTCGCCGCCAATGTTTGGCAATACCTCCAGCCCGCCCTCAAAGCCGACGCTCCCGCCGCCCTCGCCAAAAGTCCTTAACGCCACTCTGGTCAGTGCCGTCCCCTCCCGGCGTCCGCTATTCCCCGCCGACCGGCCCCGCGACCCCCGCCCGCGTGCTGTATAAATACGCTTCCACCGGCACATCGTAAACCGCCCCCAGCGCCCGCGCATACACCGCAATCTGCGCGCCATACTTCGCGCGCAACTCCGCCGCCGCATCCTTTTCCACGCGGTCTGTTTTCCAGTCCACCACCAGCCATCTCCCCGCCGCCACATCCCAAGCCGCCAGGTCCACGCACCCGTCGTAGGCCTGCGCGCCGCCGGGCTCCGCCCATAAAAACGGCAGCTCGGTCACAAACTCCAACCCCGGCCTGCTCAGCCGCTCCGCCAGTGGCGACGCCAGCAAGCGTGCGCCCTCGGCTCGTGTGCGCTCCGGTTCTGGCGACGTATCATAATGCCTGTCCCAATGCGCCGCCCAGGCCGCGGGCCCCTTTGTCCACGGCGTTGTCTCCATCATCCCATGCCACCAGTTGCCGTAACTTACCGCCGCAGCCGGCACCGGTTGCTCTTCCGGATAATCCGGCGGCGCGAATAAATCCGGCTCGCTTCGCTCCGCCGTGCTCGTGCCGCCGTCCGGTTGCGCCGTATGGCGCGCCAGGGTGCTGGGTCGCACGCGCCGCGTAAAATTTTGCGCGCGCAACCGCGCCGCCGCGCCAGCCACCGCGTCCAACTCTGCACCCATCTCGGGCCACCTGCTTTCCGTCGTTTCCGGTGGCGCCGCCGCCGATGCAGGAACCTTCTCTTCGGGAGCCGTCAACCTGGCCCCCGCCACCGGCAGCCCTTCCCACCACTTGCGCGCCGCCCCTCCCGGTAGAATGCCAAGCAAATCCGCCAGCGAGCCCGTGTCCGTCCCTAACGCCTCGCTGTCCACCAGCATCAGCGTTCGTTTCGGTCGCGTCGCCACCACATACAGCAATCGCTCGAACTCCGCCTGTCGCGCTTGTTCCAATATTTGCCGCCATCTATTTCCGCCCGTACTCGCCGCTTCGGCGTGCGCCTTGTCCCACAAGCATTCCGGCGCCGCCCCGCGCTGCGCCGGCGGCAGCCACTGTGGATATTTTGCCGTCGGAAACCCGGGCTCGCGGAACATTCCGAACAAAATGACCACCGGCCATTCCAGCCCCTTTGCTTTGTAGCATGTCAGCACCTGCACTTCGCCGGGTCGCCCCACCGGCGCGGTTGCCTCCTCCGGCCCGTGCCGCAGTGCCCGCGCGAAATCCGCCAGCGTGTCCCCGCGCGCGTCCGCCACCGCCGCCTGGTTGAGCAACGCGTCCAGCGCCGCCGCCCGCGCCCCAGGCGAGGGCTCGTCCGGCAGTCGCGCCAATCGCTCGTGTAGTTGAGTTTCGGATACAAGCAGCGCCACTGCGTCGCGCAAAGGCCGCTCCGCCGCCGTCCGGCATAGCCGGTGCAGCAAGCGCAATGCCTCCGCCACCGGTCCGCTCACGCTTGCCTGCGGCGCTCTCAACGCGCTCAACGGATGTGCCGCGCCCCGCCGCGGTGGCTCGCCCTCCGGACGACACCAGTGGAAAAGCGCGTCGTCGGAGATTCCGAAAATTTCCCGCAGCACGCCCGCAACTTCAAAGCGGTCGTCCGGGTCGTTCACCACCGCCAGCAGCGCTCCCAGCCACGCCCGTGCCGGGTCCGCCCCGGGTTCCCGTTCGCCCGCGTGCACCTGCGCGCGCAGCCCCGCCGCACGCAACGCCGCTGCCAGCACCCCCAGCCAGTTTGCCGTCTTGCGCGGCGTCAGCACCGCCACTTGCGACCAATCCGCCACCCCAAGTCCCAGCGGCCCGGCGGCCGCCAGCCAGCGCGCCAGCGCCTCCGCCTCCACCCGCATGCGCTCCGCGACCCCGGCCTTGGCCGGAAAATCCTCCGGTTGCCACACCGGCAGCCGCCAGATCGCCCCTGCGCCTGCCTCCGGTCGTGCTTGCAGGGGCACAAACTGCGCCTGCCCGCGTCGCCCGTCGAGTAATGACGGAAACACCGCATTCACTCCCGCCACAATCGCCGTGTCGCAGCGCAGCGTCACCGAAAACGTCAGTTCCTCTCCCGCGCCGCTGCTCACCAGCCGGCGGTGCAAATCCTGGTAGGCGCTCACTCCCGCCCGCGCATAAATGGCCTGTTGCGGATCCCCCACCATGGAAAACCGCCCTAGCGCCGGCGGCGCGCCCGCGCCTTCCGTCCATAATCCCGCCGCGCCCTGTGGCTGTGCGACGCCCACCAACACTGCGAACTGCTCCGGGTCCGTGTCCTGCGCCTCGTCCAACAACACGGAAAATTCCTCCGCCCGAATCCGTTCCGCCAGTGCCGCATCCCGCAGCAATCGCCCCGCCAGCCGCACAAAATCATCATAGCCCAGCCGCCCCTGGCTTTCCTTGAAGCGCGCAAACTCCTCCGCCGCGCCCGCCGCCGCGTGTGCCGCCGCCGCGGCCAGCCATTCGCGCAGGGGTTGCAGTGCCGCATTGCCCAGCGCTTCAAATTCTTTTCCGCCACCCTCGATCTCGGGCACGCCCAACGCCCGTCCGCTTCCGGTAGCCGCCTGCTGCCACCGCCGCACTTGCGCCAGAATCCGCCGCCGGTTTTCCTCCGCCCGCGCATGTTTGTGCTTCGGCTGAAAATTTCCCAGCTCCGCAAAGGTCGGCTCCGGGCATGGCCCCGGTGGCGGCGGTCGCGCATCTCCTGTCCGCCAGGTTTTCGCCAGCGCCCACACCGCCTTTGCTTCGCCATACCGCCGCCAGTCAGTTCGCGCCGTCTCCGGCAAAAATCCTCCCACGTCCGCAGTATCCCGTTGGAACGCCAGCCATAACGCGTCGTCTTCCTGTTCCACGACAAAGCGCCCTGGCCAGCCCGCCAGCGGCCCGAATCGCCGCAGCAACTCCAGGCAAAAGCTGTGAATCGTACCAAAAAACGCCTGGTTGAACCAGCCCAGCGCCAGCGCCGGCACGCCCGCGCTCACCAGCGCCCGGCGCGACCGCTCACGCATCTCGTCCGCCGCCTTCCGTGTGTAGGTCACTACGACCAAACCCGGCAGTCGCGGCGGCTGCCCCGCCGCCGTTCGTCGCGCGTCGTCGCGCGCCCACTGCACAATTCGCCCGGCGATCGCCGTCGTTTTGCCCACGCCTGCCGGCGCGATGACCGAAAAATTCAGGCCTGTCTCGCGTGTAAAGCGATCGCGGTCATTTTGGTCGGATAAATTCATCGGGAACCGGGATGCGTCAGCATCCATTTTTTTCGTAGTATATCATCCGAAACCGGCAGCGTGGCGAGCGGCTGCACTGACGTCCGCGCGTGCTCGCCCGCCAGATCCGGCCAGTCGCCCCAGCAACCGGAAACCGCCATCTCCGCCACGAGTTGCCAAAGTTCTGCCAGCTCCGGATTTTCCAGGTCCTCAGCCTTCAGTTGTAGCACCGCCGCGCCGTCGCGCGTTAGCAAGGTCAACGCCACCGGCCCTGCGCCCAACGCTCGCAATGCCAGCGCATACAACGCCAGTTGCAATCCCTTCCCCTTGGCCAGCGGCTTCACCCGCAGCAGCTCGTCGCCACCGGTTTTGAAATCCACCAGCCACGCCGCAGCCCCGTCAAGGCCGCCCGCGGCAAAATTACCTGCCCGGTTCAGCAACACCAAGTCCATCCGCCCAACGAACGGAATCACCGCGCCTGTATGCGGCAAAACTCCGCTCAACCCCGGCGGCAGATTGATTTCGGCCAGCCCTTCGGGCCATTCGGTCAACCCCGCCAGTATTTCAATCCAGTCCCGTGCCGCTTGGGCCGCATTGGACCACGCATCCAGCCAAGCCTCGGGCAGTGGCCGCCCCGCTGCCGCAAATGCCACCGCCACCCGTTCGCGCTCCGCTCGCGCACGGTCCTCGGCCATTTTCTGCCAGAGCCCGCACTCCGGCAGTGGCAACGACTCCCGCGTTTCTCCGCCCGGAGGTCTGCCCGGCGCCGGACGGACCCAGGCATGGGCCCATGTCCCCACCATTCGTCCCGTCCCGTCCTCGGTCGCCGGATCCCATCGCGGCTCGACGTGCAGCAAATGCTTGAACCACGCTTCGCCGGGCCGAGTTGCCGCTTCTTCCCATCCCTTGCACGATAACCGCAAAGGCGTCGCCGGCCTTTCCTTTAGGCAAAACGAAAACTCATCGAACGGCCGTCCAGCCTCCCTCCGCGCCACGTAGGCCCGCGTCGGCGCGTCCACGTTGGCGCTCCCGGATTCCTCCTCGTTCGCCCAAAGCTGCCGGGCAGTCTGCCTCCATTCGCCGCTCCTTCGTGATAATTCGTCCCAATCGCGGTCTCCCGGCAAACGTCCCAGGGTGTGCGCCGCCGCCGTCCAAAAGTATTCCGACCACCGCGCCGCCCGCCCATCCGCCGGATCCTCCCGCCGTGCCGTCAGCGCCAGCCCCGCCGTTGGGAGCGCCACCAGCCGCGCGAACCCCGCCCGCGCCAGCCGCCGCCGTTCGCCTGCCGGCAGCAGCAGCCCGTGCCCGGATGCCACGACTGCATGCCCTTCGCCTTGCGAGCCCTGCCGCAGGACCTTGCGGTTCAGTTCCGCCATCCGCGCTGCGTCCAGCAACGGCGAATCGTCTTCGTCCGCGGGCCATTCTCCGTGCTGCAACCCGGCCAGCACCAAATGCGTCCACGGCTGGGCCGCCGCGCTCGCTGCGTCCACAATCTGCAGCGGTGCGAAGGGCTCGCGCCCCTGCCCATCCCGCGTCCGCCCCGGCACACGCGTCACTGCCCGCACCCAGCGCAACACCGACGCCCGCGGCACGGACTCCGTCATCACCCAGCCCGCCGCTCGCTCAGCCAGCGTTTCCGGCGGATCCGGCCAGCCGAGCTTTTCCGCGGTTTTCTGGATCCCCAATAGCAGTTCGTCCCACTTTCCCGTCTCCGGCAGCCGTGGCCACGCCGCGAGAAATTCCCCCGCTTCCGCAAATTCCTCCGGCCGAGCGGCCAGCCACGCCGCCAGCACCGCCGGGTCATCCGACAGCGTCACATCTGCCGCCGCCTTCAAGCCATTCTCCACAGCTGCCGCCGTATGTTCCGTAAGTTGCCCGTAACGCTGCGCCGTTCGTGCCCAATCCACCAACGCGGCCAACCGCCCGCTCTCCTGCCAATCCAGCCACGCCTCAAACATTGCCTGTGCCGGCGCGCGCCCGGGCTGGTGTCCTGGTGCGTCGTGATGCGGCAGGCCGAGCGCCGCAAATCGCGCCGCCACCTCCCGCGCCAGCGGACTGTTCACCGGCCCGACCACGACGCCCACCCGCACCGGGACCGACTCCGCCGCCTCGCTCAAAAACGCCAGCGCCTGCCCGGCCACCACCTCCGCTTCCGCCTGCAACTCCTCCGTCAACAAAATTCGCGGCCTTGGCCCGACAGCCGGGCCCGTGGGTTGCGCGTCCTCGTCGGCCATCAATTCCGCCAGCCCCGCAAATCTTCCGCTATCGCCCGCCGTCGGCTCCAGCCATTCCGCCGTCCCCGCCGCTTCCTCCCACGTCCCCACCCACGCCGCCGCGCTCGTCCGCGCGTAATCCACCACCTCGAGCACCAGCTCCGCCTCTTCGTAAAGTTCCACTGCCGCCTCCAAGAGTGCCCGCAACGCCCAATCGCCGGGCCCGAAACCCACCGCCAGCAAATGGCCGCCCAGTTGCGCCGACCCGCGCACCGTCTCCCGCAACGCCCGGTCCGCCGCCGCCGCGCTAGTCCAACCGGCCCGCTCGCGCAGTTTCACTGCCGCTGCTGCGAGCGCCCGCGCCTCCGCGTTCTCCAGCACGGCACCGTCCCAGCCCGCGCCATCGAGTGCGTCCAGTAATTCCTGAAATGGCGCCGGGTCCGCGCCATACGCGCGCGCCAGCGCGTTCTCCGGCAAACCAGCCGCCGCCAGCTCAAGCAACAAATGCAAATCCTCCCGCAAGGCCACGCGCTGCGCCGGTCCCGGCAATGCTGCCAATGCCAGTGTGCGGAATTTCCCCGGGGTCAGCCACTTTACTCCGATTACGGGCAGCCCGCGCTCCACCGCCTGCGACTTCAGGGCCGCCGCCCACGCCGCATTCGGCGCCAGCACCGCCCGCCGCTCCCGCCACTGCGTCCCATGCGCCCGCAGCCACGGCTCGACCGCCTCGGCCCAAACGGCCGCGGGATGATCGGCTACACGCAGGCGGGTTATGGGCATGGCCGAAATCCTGTCTATCCGCCGCCGTTGGCGGAACAAAAATCGCACATGGCCCGGCAAATCCTTTCGCGCCCCACCCACGGCCTCCCGCTCCGGATTTAGCAGTTGCCGCCACCGCCCCGCCGGTTAGGAACGCTACTGCCGCGCGCCCACGCGCCCGGGCTCGTTTTCCCGTCGTGTATCAACTGAATTTCAGCGACCAGGTCATCGCCGAGTTGAAAAAGCTGCCCAAGCCGGTCCAGCTCGAATTGATGCAGAAAATCAGCGAAGTCCACCCCGAGGACTTGGCCAGCGGCGCTGACGACATGGGCCGCTTCGTCCGCGCCGGCAAAACCTACTACCGCCTTCGTGCTGGAGAGTTTCGCCTCTACTTCGAGGTCACCGGTGACACCCTCTACACCCACTACATCCTCCACCAGCACTCCCTGGCCGACTTCATTTTCCGCTTTAAACTCCCGTTTACCGAAGAAACGCTCGTCGAGCAGCACCAGTCCTTTTGGAAATACCTCGAAAGCCTGAAAAAATAACCATTTGCCTTGACTAAACGCCGTTAGTGCTGCTTCGGCTCGTCTGGTTCGCGCCGACTTTCCCCCTTTCATTGCTTCCGCGCACTGTGCTAGGATGAGTTGCTTTACGTCCTGCTTTCGCCATGAGCTCACCGCGCGATCCACACCCCCGTTACAAGGACGTCCACGAGGCTGCCCGCATTTACTTCCTTCCCAACCTCGCCACGGCGGGCAATTTATTCTTCGGCTTCGTGGCCATGATCCTTTGCATCCGGGCCCATTATGTGGCTCTGGACGACCCCGAGATGACCAACCATCTCTATACTCAGGCTGTCTGGTGCATTCTTCTAGCCGCTGTTTGTGACACCCTCGACGGTCGGCTCGCCCGATTTGGCGGTCGTGAATCTCTCTTTGGCAAAGAATTTGATTCTATTGCTGATACCGTATCCTTCGGCGTCGCGCCGGCGCTAATGGTGTTCTTTTTAATCCTTTCCCCATCCTCGCCGGTTTCGAAGTATTCCGATTTTTTCCGGGATGTCGGTTGGTTTATCGGGTATATTTATCTCCTCTGCGTTGCCGTGCGGCTCGCCCGGTTTAACGTCCTCACTAGTCCCCTGTTGCCTGGTGTCGCCGAAGATGCCGTCACCAAGGATTTCATGGGCTTGCCTTCTCCCGCAGCCGCCGGTTTTGTCGCCTCCCTGGTGCTGGTTTTATTGAACTGGGGAGAAGCCCAACGCTGGGCGCTCCTACTTCCCCCCTTGCTGCTGCTCGTCGCTTTCCTCATGGTCAGCAATATTCCCTATCCCAGCTTTAAGCACATCGGTTGGCAAACGCAGACCCGCGCTCGAAGTTTTATCCTGTTTGTTGTTCTCATTGCGGTAGTCATCCTTTTTCACGAGTTCAGTTTTGCGATTCTCTTTCTCTCCTACATTTTTTATGGTTTGGGCCGTCACCTGCGCCGTTCGTGGCGTAAAAGCCACCGCCCTGCCAACCAATCTTCCTCACCAGAAGAACCCGACGAGGAGGACGCCTTTTGACGTTTTTCCGCCAAAATCACCCTGTTAGTAACTTTCCAACAACCCCCAAGTTATTGGCCAATGTCCGGCCCCTTCCGGATTCCCCCCATTATCCTCTCCAACGATTCCATTCCTAAAGTCTTGATGACCCGGAAGTTTTGCAGTTGTCACGATGTTGTCCTTCCATAATAGTAAGATAGTTAATATATATTCTATTCACCCTATCTGTTTGTCAGCGGTTCGGCATTGCCAGTAACCGCGAAGGCTGCCTTATTTTCGCCCCATGAAGTTCAAGATCAACCGTGAGCACTTTGCCACCGGCCTCCAGCAGGTGCTCAACGTCGTGGGCACTCGCGCAACGATGCCCATCCTCAGCAACGTTCTCCTCCAGGCGGAGGACGACGCCATCTGGCTCACCACCACCAATCTCGATCTCGGCATCCGCTGCCGCATCAAGGCCGAAGTCGGCAGCACCGGCGCGCTCACGCTGCCTGTTCGCAAACTCGCCGAAATCGTCAAGGCCCTGCCCAACCTCGAGGTCTCGGTCGAAAGCACCCCCGGCCATCAGGCGAAAATTTCCTCCGGCGGTTCCCAGTTCCGCATCATGGGCATTGGCCGCGAGGAATTTCCCCCGCTGCCCACCTTCACAGACAAGCATGCCTTCGACTTGCCCCAAGCCGAGGTTCTCCGCATGCTCAAAAGCGTTTCCTACGCCCAGTCCTCCGACGAAAACCGCTACATCCTCAACGGCGTCTACTTCAATTTTGGTGACGCCAAAATGAGCCTCGTTGCCACCGATGGCCGTCGCCTCGCCCTCGTCAGCCGCGAGGTTCAGGTCACCGATACCAACGCCGGCAGCCTCATCCTTCCTGCCAAAACCGTGGCCGAACTCACCCGTCTACTTGGCCAAGGCGATTCGGTGAAAATCACCTTCAACGACCGCCAGGTCGCATTCGAAATCCAAATCGGCGAAGCTGCCGGCGGCACCGGCCTCGTGGACAATATTTACCTCGTCTCCAAAATCGTCGAGGGCAACTACCCCAACTACCGCCAGGTCATTCCCAAGGAAACCGAGCACCGCGTCAAAATCGAGCGCGAGCTCCTCGCCGAATGCGTTCAGCGCGCCGCCCTCGTCACCAGCGACAAAAATAACTCCGTCCGTCTCAAGGTCACAAAAAACCTTCTGGAAATTTCCGCGCAAAGCCCCGAATTCGGCGAGTCGCACGAATCCATGGCCATCGCCTACGACGGCGCCGAAGTCCAAATCGCCTTCAACCCGCTCTTCCTCCTCGACCCCTTGCGCGCCCTTGTGCAGGACGAGGTTTTCTTTGAATTCAAGGACGAGCTTAGCCCCGGCATTTTCAAGACGCTCGACAGCTTCCTCTGCGTGATCATGCCCCTGCGGCTCAACTGAGCCCGCCCGTCTGCCCTTTTCTCCGCCGGTCGCCTCCGCCGCGTATCGGCGAAAATCATTTCACCCTGGAGACTCCCATGCTCCTGTTCGCGTCCCTGATTGGCCTCCTCCTGGTTTCATTCGGCCTGACTTACCTCCAGTTTACCTATGCGTCCCCCGTTGTCGCCATACTGAACCATTGGGCGCGCTGGGCGCTCTTCTCCGTGGCGGTGACGGTTAGCGCCCTCTACTTCTTTGCCAGCACTCGTCCGGCTTTGCTCTGGCTGGTCACCGGCTTCCTCGTCTGGCCACTGCTGGAGACGATCTACACCTGGCTGGCCATCAAGGCCCTTAGCCACAGCACCTGGCCGCTTTTCCCCCGCTTCGCCGCCAACCGCGAAGGCGATGCCTGGCCCAACCAACGCCGCTTTCTCCGCCTGCGCGACTGGCTGCGCCGCGAGAAATTCCACCACGAGCAATCCCTCAAGGCCGACCTCGTCGAAGGCCTTCAGCTCCGTGTCTCCGCCTTTCTCACCGACGACGCCACCATTCGCGTCCAAGTCATGTTTTTCCCCCAACGCACCGGCAATCTCGCCGTCTGCTGCATTTTGTCCTCCGTCACCCGTTCCGGCGCCCGCCTTATCACGGACAACGTCTTCCTCCCTTACGGCGGATTTTATCCCGCCAATTGGGAGATCCAGCGCCGCCCCTGGACCCGCTCGCCCGCGTCGCTTCTGCGCCGCCACCGCCTCCGCCTCGCCGCTTTGACGGAACCGCTCGCCTCCTTCACCGACGAGCCCCTGCACGACATCAACAGCCAGCAACACCAGCTCGAGTGCACCAACACCGAACTCGGCTTTCTTTTCCCCCGCAACCTGCACGAGGAATTTGGCCGCCTCACTTCCGAAGGCCGCTACCGCGTCTGGAAGGAAGCCTGGTGGCTCAACTACTTTGGCCGCCCCAGCCGTTATTGAACTGCAACCAAAGCGGCCCCATCGGGTTCTTAGCTTGGACATTGACCCCTCCACCTACGCACCGTTAGATTCACCTTCCCCCGTCCCCCAACCATGTCCTCACGCCCCGTTAATTTCGGCTTCCCTTCCTGGCTGCTCGCCGTCGCCCTGCTGTTTTCTTTGGTTGCGCCCGCCACCCACGCCGCCACCACGGGCAACACCACCCTCCCCATCGCCCTCCAGGGCAACTATACCATTTCCTCGGTCGGCATTAATCTCAACGGCTCAAACCAAAGCGCCCCCGTCCCGTCCACCGGAAAAAAATATAGCCTCACCCTTGGCAGCAAAGGGCTCACTGCGGTAAACGCCACCACCCTCGGCACCATCTTCAAAGACCTCAACCTCGGCACCCTCCTCAAAGCCACGGTCACCAGCACCACCCCGACCTCCCTAAAGGGCACGCTCTCCGGCAAAGTTTCCTACGGTTCCGTCAGCGTCACGGTGGGCTCCGGCTCCACCCTTGCCGCCACGGTCGCCAGCCCCGGCGTCTTGACCATCACCGGCACCGTCAAAGGCACCGTCAAGCTCTTCATCATCAACATCCCCTACACCCTCGGCTTCACTATCACCATGAAGAAGCCGGCCCCAGCGCCCGCCAAGTCGTAGTCGGTGCTTCCTTCTTTTTTCTAAACAGGCTCCCGGTTTCCGGAAGCCTGTTTTGTTTTTAGCGAATCAGCCCATGGGATTCGGCCTGCTCCCGTCACCTCGTCGTCACCGCAATTCCTGTTGCACCCACCGCTAATCCCTTTACGCTCGCCCTCCCGCGCCTCGTGCGCGGCCTCTTCCCTTCAGCCTTCACCAACCTCACTACAAGGATTCGCCATGCAACTCGGAATGATCGGCCTCGGCCGGATGGGCGCCAACATCGTGCGCCGCCTCATGAAAAACGGTCACACCTGCGTCGTGTTCGACACCCACAAGGATGTCGTGGACGGCCTCGTCAAGGAAGGCGCCACCGGCGCTTACACTCTCGCCGAGTTTGCCCAGAAGCTCACCCAGCCCCGCGCCGCCTGGGTCATGGTCCCAGCCGCCGTCACCGACAAGGTCATTGACCAGCTCGTCCCTTTCTTCACTACTGGCGACACCATCATTGATGGCGGCAATTCCTACTTCCGCGACGACCGCCGCCGCGCCGCCGCCCTCAAGCCCAAGGGCATCCACTACGTTGACTGCGGCACTTCCGGCGGCGTCTGGGGTCTCGAACGCGGCTACTGCCTCATGATAGGCGGTGAAAAGGAAATCGTCCAGCGCCTCGACCCGATCTTCAAAACCATCGCCCCCGGCGTCGCCACCGCGCCGCGCACCCCGGGCCGCGAGAAGGGCCCGGTCAGCACCGCCGAAAACGGCTACCTCCACTGCGGCCCCGCCGGCGCCGGCCACTTCACCAAAATGGTCCACAACGGCGTCGAATACGGCCTCATGGCTGCCTTCGCCGAGGGCTTCGACATTCTCAAAAACGCCAACATTGACTCCAAACCCGCTGAAGTGGACGCCGAGACCGCTCCCCGCATGAACGCCGACCTCGTCTATGACATCCCCGTCGCCGATGTCGCCGAGCTCTGGCGCCGCGGCAGTGTCGTCGGCTCCTGGCTTCTCGACTTGGCTGCCATCTCCCTCGCGGAGAACCCCGACCTCTCCAACTTCTCCGGCCGCGTCAGCGACTCCGGCGAAGGCCGCTGGACCATCATGGCCGCCATCGAGGAAGCCGTCCCCTGCGAGACCCTCACCGCCGCCCTCTACTCCCGCTTCCGCTCGCGCCAGGAGCACACCTTCGCCGAGAAGGTCTGTTCCGCCATGCGTTACCAGTTCGGCGGCCACCTCGAAAAAGCCGCCGGGCAGTAAAACGCGCGCCGTGGCTTAACCTATTTAAGCGTCCAGCATCTTCCGGTTCACCGGTTTGTATGCTGGACGCTTTTTTGTAAACACCCATTCAATAACCAATCCTCTTCCCACGCCCCCATGAAATTCACCTATTACGGCCACGCCTGCTTCGCCGTCGAAACTGCCGGCCAGCACCTCCTCTTCGACCCCTTTATCACCGGCAACGAACTCGCAAAGCACATCCGCCTCGATGACATCAAGGCCGACTACATTCTCGTCTCCCACGCCCACATTGACCACATCCTCGACACCGTCGCCCTCGCCCAGCGCACGGGCGCCAAGGTCATATCTAATTGGGAAATTGTCCAATGGCTCGGCAAGCAGGGCCTCGGCAACCTCCACGCCATGAACCTCGGTGGCTCCTACAAATTCCCCTTTGGCCGTGTCAAATACACCCCCGCGGTCCACTCCAGCGGCCTGCCCGACGGCTCCTACGGCGGCAACCCCGGCGGCTTCGTCATCGAAAACACCGAGGGCGCTTTCTTCTATTCCGGCGACACCGCCCTTTCCCACGACTTCGATTTCATTGCCGCCGAATTCAAGCTCCGCTTTGCCGTCCTCCCCATTGGCGACAACTTCACCATCGGCCCGGCTGACGCCGCCCGCCTCGCCAACATGGTCAAAGTCACCGAAGTCGTCGGCGTCCACTACGACACCTTCCCGCCCATCATAATTGACCACGCCGCCGCCCGCGCCACTTTCGCCAAGGCCGGCCTTCACCTGCACCTCCTCGCCATCGGCGAAACTACGGAGCTGCCTTAGCCTGCGGCTTCGCCACCACAGTAAACGTAAAGTATGACGGGTTGTCCTGCGGCGCAAAGGACCGTGCATAAGTGAGCCGCACCGGCGTTATCCCCGCGCCGATCGCCTGGAAAATAAACGTCGTTGTCCCGCTCGCGCCCATCGCGCCCGAGGCCGGCGCCTGGTAATTCGACGACACGAATTTAACCACCCGCGTGTCCGGCATCGTCGGGAGCGACCATTCGTACCCTGTCGTCGGGTTGGCCGCCAGCGTTGCCGTGATCGTCGCGCCCACCGCCACGGTAACTGTCTTCCCGTTCTCATCGCTCGTCACCGTGGCCGAGGTCGGCAGCGGCGTCTGCGTGTTGGTCACGGTCGTATTGCAGCCGGCGAGCGACATCATCATCAAGCAACTGCTCAGGAGAACCAGGGGTTTGGGCATTTCGACAATCTAGCAGCACCTCTTCCGCCCACAAGCGCATTCAGCCCACAAGCCGCCCACGGTTTTGCCGCCCTCAAGGCTGTAACAACCGCTTCACCTAAGGGTGGCCATGCATTCCTGGTCGCCCACCCCCGCATTTTAAGCTTTTGCCTACCCTGTTCGGCACCTTAGTCTCCTTGTTCCTCACTTTTCACCTTTTACCTTTCACGCATCACCATGTCCACCGCCACCTCCGATATCGGCCTCGTCGGCCTCGCCGTCATGGGCCAGAACCTCGCCCTCAACATCGCCGACCACGGCTTCCGCATCTCCGTCTTCAACCGCACGGCCTCGAAGACCGCCGCGTTCGTCGCTGAAAACCCCAACACCCCCGGCGGCCTCGTCGGCTTCCCCAAGCTCGAGGACTTCGTCCAGTCCCTCAAGCGCCCGCGCAAGGTCGTCATCCTCGTCAAGGCTGGTGCCCCCACCGAGGCCGTGATTGACGAGCTGGCCGCCCTCTTCGAAACCGGGGACATCATCATTGACGGCGGCAACGCCAACTGGAACGACACCATTGCCCGCGAAAAGCGCCTCAAGGCCAAGGGCCTCCGCTTTATTGGCTCCGGCGTCTCCGGTGGCGAGGAAGGCGCGCGCTTCGGCCCGTCCCTCATGCCGGGTGGCGACCCCGCCGCCTACAAGGAACTCGAACCCGTCTGGAACGCCGTCGCCGCCAAAGTGGACGCCAAAACCGGCAAGCCCCTCACCGGCGCCAGCCCCGGCAAGCCCATCCAGGGCGGCGTCCCCTGTGCCGCCTACATCGGTGCCGACGGCGCGGGCCACTACGTCAAAATGGTCCACAATGGCATCGAATACGGAGACATGCAGATGATCTGCGAAGCCTTCGACCTCCTCCAGCGCCTCCTCGGCCTCAGCCCCGCCGCCATTGGCGACATTTTCTCGAAGTGGAATACCGGCGTCCTCGATTCTTTCCTCATCGAAATCTCCGCCGAAGTCCTCAAGCAAAAAGACCCCGTCACTGGCCGCCCGTTTGTGGACATCGTCCTCGACACCGCCGGCCAGAAGGGCACCGGCAAGTGGACTTCCACCAGCGCGCTCGACATGGGCGTCCCCGCCCCCACCGTCGCCGAGGCCGTTTTCGCCCGCTGCATCAGCGCCATCAAGGACGAGCGCATCGCCGCCTCCAAAATCCTCAAGGGCCCGGCCAAAAAATTCTCCGGCAACGCGGACGATCTGATTAAAGCCGTCCACGACGCTCTTTATTGCTCGAAAATCTGCTCCTACGCTCAGGGCTTCCAGCTCATGCGCGAAGCGCAGAAGGAATACAAGTGGACCCTCCACTTCGGCGAAATCGCCCAAATCTGGCGCGGTGGCTGCATCATCCGCGCGGCCTTCCTCCAGAAAATTACTGAGGCTTATGCCCGCGACGCCGCCCTCGCCAACCTCCTCCTCGACCCCTACTTCAACGCCCAGATCGCCAGCGCCCAGGACAACTGGCGCCACGTCATCGCCCTCGGCGCCGAATACGGCGTCCCCATGCCCTGCTTCTCCAGCGCCCTCGCCTACTACGACGGCTACCGCGCCGAACGCCTCCCGCAAAATCTTCTCCAGGGCCAGCGCGATTTCTTTGGCGCCCACACCTACGAACGCGTGGACCAGCCCCGCGGCAAATTCTTTCACATAGACTGGCCTGACCCCAAGCGCCCCCAGCTCGGTTCCTAACCGCCATTCACTGCGGGTTGCGCCCCCGCCGGCTTCACCGTGGAGTTTCCTCCCGTTGTCTGGGTGGGCGTTTCCGTCCAGCCCGGAGCACCGACTGTCGGTGTTGGCGCAGGCGACACGGCGGTGTCTTCGACCAGCTTTAGCGGCCCCGCAAACTCCAACGCCACCACCGAAATATCCGGATCTGGCGCTGTTCCGGGCAGGCTAACTTCTAAACCGGCCTTCGTCATCGTGGAGGACACCGCCGCGCCCCCAGCCAGTAATCTTCCTGAAGTCGGCATCTGCATAACCCCCGGCAAAAGCAGTTTTCCATCGGCGGGCCAAATCCACACGTGCAGGTAAAGCGTCGTGCCGCCGTCAGGCCGGCCTTTCTGCGTCGTTCGTCCCCAAGGCAGCGCATCGGCATACGGGCCGCCCTCTGTCGCGTAAATGGCGTCGCCGTTGACTTTCAACCACCGGCCCATCGCCAGCAGCCGGTCAACCTCCGGCTGGGGGATCACGCCTTCCGCCGTTGGCCCGATATCCAGCAGGAAATTGCCACCCCGGCTCGCCACATGGGAAAGCGTTTGGAGCAATTGGCGTATGGACTTCCATTTCGTGTCATTCATGTTGTAGGCCCACGAGTCGCTAATCGTCATGCAGACTTCCATTGGCCGGCCCAGGCTGCTCGTGGGAATGTTGGCCTTTTGCTCCGATGTCCGTACGTCGCCCAGCACCCCGCCGCCCAGCCGGCTGTTCGTGATTAAATTCGGATAGGAGCACTCCAGCGCGAAGAATGGGCGTGCCCGCTCGGGCGTCATCTCATATTCGGTGTCCCACCAAAGGTAGTCCGGATGGTATTTTTCCAGAATCTCGCGCACTTGTGGCAGCGAAACTTTCGCCAGATACGTGTCAAAATTCCCCGCCTGCGCCGGGTCCCAGGGCTGGACCGTCCCCTTCGAGCCCCCGGGGTTCACCCAATCCTGCGATTGCGAATAATACAGCCCGAACTTGAGTCCCTGCGCGCGTGCGGCGTCCGCCAGTGGCTGCAACAAATCCCGCCCCGCTCCGGAGGCCTTCACCGCGTTCCAATCCGAATAGGCCGAGTCATAAAGCGTGAACCCTTCATGGTGCTTCGCGGTAATGACGATGTATTTCATGCCTGCGTCCTTCGCGAGCTGTGCCCAGGCCTTCGGATCATATTGGGACGCGGTGAATTTCTTCGCCTCCGCCTTGTAGTTTGCCACGGAAATTTTCGCACGGTTCATGATCCACTCGGCCGTCACCGGTTTGTCCTGCCAATACCCGCCAAGCTCTGAATAAACCCCCCAGTGGATGAACAGGCCAAAGCGCGCCTCCCGGAACCACTTCAGCCGCGCATCGTGTTCTGCCGGTGTCTCTTGGCGGATAATGGCCGGGTAGGCCGGCAGCCCGGCCGAAGGCGGAGCCATCAACACGGCAGTCGCAGGGGCGCTTATTGGCGTTACCGTGATATTGGCCGCCACGGATGGCAGAGTAGGCGTGGGCGCCGCGGCCGCGGAGGCGAACATGGCCGGCGCCATCGCCAGCAGTAACATGGGGATTTTCGATTTCATGGGGTATTGCACGAATTAAAGCCTGGTGCCGCTCCTCGTCCATTCGCAGGCCAGCTTCCGTCCGCAAGCTTGTGGGAGCCTGGGGTCTGACTCTGCTTATGACAGCCGCGGCTCCATCTGCACAAACTCAAATCCACACCCGGCCAGGGCTCTTTTTTCTGACAAATATCACCACGCGGTGCCCTAAGATTTATCCGACTCAGGAAACGCGCCATTAAACGGCGCCATTCGCCTTTTCTGTCGAAGGAAACTCGACGCTCCCCGCACGCTTGCTTGATTCTGCGGCTTCTGCAGGCTTGGCCTCCAATTGCCCCGGCAAACCTGCTGTCGGTGGAGCGGCATTTTCCGTCTGACCCCCATTTGCGGTAGGCCATGCCCCCGGGCTGATTTGCTCAAGCTCGCCTCCCGGCGTGGATGGACCTGGGGCGGAAGAAGTGGGTGTGCTCATCGTGTTATAGTTATAGAATGAAGGGCGAAGCATACAGCGATACACCGCTCGCGCCTAGGGGGTCTTAACCCCTCTTCTTAAACCCTTAAAAAAGGCCCCGCCGGGTGGGCTAAACCTCGGCGGGGCCACTCACTGCGCGACCCTTTGGTTTTGGCGCTGTATTTGGCGACTTGGTTCTCTGCATTTCTGCATGCTACTGGGCCGCGCTACGGGCCGGACTGACTGCTTACCTGCGAACCGAGGGGGGAGGACCTCGTCGCTCACAACCTCCATCCGGAACCCGAAGTCCTTCCTATCGGCTGCACCTCGAACCTACCCACAATTTCCTAATCCGTCAAATCGCGCTACAAGTTTTTTATTCGTCACCCACGCATGGAAAAACGCTTAGCGCCTGAACAAATCCCTTACTTTGGAGAAAAACGTCGGCGACCGCAGATGCGCGACATACCGCCCCCACGCGTCTTCCGCCCCAAACTTCCGCTCCAGTCGCGCCTCTTCCCCGCCCATGATTTTCAGGACCGCATCGTCTTCCCCTTTGTCCAGCCAGAAGCCGTGTTCCGGACAGCAATCCATTTGCAGATCAAAAAACCGGTAGTCGAACCGGCCCAGTGGCCCATTGCACTCCGGGCATTTCAACTCGGTCTGATGGGTCACCACATACAGCGAACCTTTGTTCGCTTCATCCGCAAACGCTTCATTCTCCAGTTGATCCAATTCCGCCGGCGTCAGCCACACGCCTTCGCATGTCGGGCAAATATGCGCCTGCACCCCGTGGTCGTCCTTCAACTGCAACTCCGTCTGGCATTTTGGGCATTTCATGGATGGTAAGGTGCGGCAGTCATCAACGAAAGGCTCCGATGCCTGGGCGTTGCGCTCCGCGCGAGTACAATTGAGCGGCTTTCCCGGCGCGCGACAATCCTATTTCAAGCTTTCAGCTTCCCCTTTAAAAACGGTCCCGTCGGGCAATCCTTCCGCGCCGCCAGTCCCTTCACCGGCCCCTGATACATCAGCCGCCCGCCCGCCGCTCCCCCATCTGGCCCCACCTCGATCACCCAGTCCGCCTCCGCAATCAAATCCAGGTGGTGCTCAATCACAATCACCGTGTGCCCCCGGTCCACGAGCCGGTGCAGCAAGTCAATCAACCGCACCACGTCGCTCTGGTGCAGTCCAATCGTCGGCTCCTCCAAAATATACAAATACTGCCCGCCGCTCCGTCGCCGCCCCGCGCCGTCTTCCTCCTCCAGCCTCCCTGCGAGGCTCCGTGCCAGCTCGCTCACTAGCTTCAGCCGCTGCGCTTCGCCGCCGGAGAGCGTGGGGCTGCTTTGCCCCAGCGTCAAATACCCCAGCCCCGTCTCCACCATCAAATCCAGCAGCGCCTTCAATTTCCGGTGCGCCGCGAAAAACCTCGCCGCTTCCTCGAACGACATGCGCAACACTTCCGCGATATTCTTTCCGTTCCACCGCATTTCCCGCAGCTCCGCTCCGTAACGGTCGCCCCCGCAGTCCTCGCACGGCAGCCACGCCTCCGGCAAAAAATTCATCTCCAGCTTCACCCGCCCCGCGCCGGCGCACGTTTCGCACCGCCCGCCCTTCGTGTTGAACGAAAACCACCCCGCGCTGTGCCCGCGCATTCGTGCCTCCGGCACTTGCGCGTAAATCGCCCGAATCAATTCGAACGCCCCGATATACGTCGCCGGCGTCGAGCGCGGCGTCTGTCCAATCGGATCCTGGTTCACCTCCAGCACTTGCCGAAAAACTTGCGCGCCCGTCAATTCCCGCAGCGGCGGCACACCCGCCGCATCTCCCAATACCACGCGTTTGGCCGCCAGCGCTTTTCCGTCCACGCGTGCGAGCCCGTGCTTCGCCGCATACATCGCTGCCGGCTCCAATAAATCCCGTACCAGCGTGCTCTTCCCCGCGCCCGACGGTCCGCATACCACCGTCAGCCGCCCTCGCGGAAACCACGCATCCCCACCCCGCAAATTCCGCAGTGCCACTCCCCGCGCCAC
>CAZDAQ010000014.1:24114-27563 GCA_964503425.1 uncultured Opitutales bacterium | reverse complement strand
CAGGGGTGGTATAGCGCGGTGTTCAACGAGAAGGTGGCGGCGACGTGCGCGGATTTTTCGGCCACGGTGGCGGGGCCGGGGACGTATGCGTGGGTGATGTGGACGGTGCCGGCGGGGAAGGACGCGGCGAAGGAGCAGCCGGTGGTGAAGGTGCTGGAGGACAGCGCGGCGCGGCTGCGGCTGGAGTTGAAATGGCCGGAGGGTACGGAAGCGGTGACGGTGCCGATGGGGGATGGGGAAGCAGTGCAGCGGAAGACGGTGGTGGCGGCGGGGGATTTGGGAGGGAAAGCGCGCTAGACTTTGGGGGTGAACTTAACTAATTCGATAATGTCTGGATTCTCTGGCTGGGAATTTAAGGAAGCTCATGAATGAATCGCGCACATTCAAACTTCGCACATTTTGTTTGTCCAGCTATCTGGAGTTTTTACCCGACCGTCTCGAATGCTCATGGGGGTATTTTGATTGCGAAAAAAGAAACAACAAAAAGATTTTTCCGCGAGAGGAACTTTCGGAAAAGATTTCTGAACGATGGGGTAGAAGCTCCAGCTATAAAAAGTCGTTTCGAGATGCTGCACGCAATTTGGTTTTGTCGCTGCTTTTATATGTGTTGCTTCCCGCGCCTTGGAATTATTCCGCCTATTTATTTTTGATGCTTTTTGCATTTGCCATATACCGCAGTTTTTTTGATTACGAAAAAAAGCGATGGACGCTGATTTATAATAAAACGGGGAAAATTGCGGTTAGCATAAGGGCGCCGGGGCGAACCCAAGAGGAATGCGACGAAATTCGGCGCTATTACACGGAGTGGATTAAAAGCGGTAGCGAGCGCAAGGATACTGACCAGACCGCGAAATAAATGGAGTTGCGGAAGGGCGCGCGGAGGTCTCCCAAATATTTTCCGACGCTTGACAGGGTAATACGCCGATGTATTATCGAGGCATGATTCTGAAGACGCTCAAGATTCCGCCGCAGTTGAACCGGCGCATCACGCGGGCGGCGCGGGTGAGCCGGCGGACGGCTTCGGCGGTGATGCGGGAGGCGCTGGAGCGCGGGCTGGGGGAAGATGGGGGCATTGACATGGGGGCGGCGCTGCGGGACTACATTGGTTGCGTGAAGGGCGGCCCGCGGGATCTTTCCCGGAACAAGGAGCATTTCCATGACTTCGGCCGCTCGCGCCATCGTTGACACGGGGTTTCTGGTGGCCTTGGCGCACCGAGATGACGCTGACCACGCGTGGGCGGCGCAACTGGCGCCGGAGTTGCCCGGCCCGTGGCTGACCTGCGAGGCATGTGTGACGGAGACGGTCTATTTGCTGGGAAAGGTGTCGGCGCCGGAGGCGCGAAAGCTTTACCAACTGTTGGATGAAGGGCTGCTAATTTCGCAGCATCTGTTGCCGGAAGGGTTGCAAGCGGTGCGCGCGGAGATTGGACGTTATCACAATCGCACGGTGGATTTTGCAGATGCGTGCCTGATGGTTTTGAGCGACGCGCAGCCGAGGCTACCGATAGCCACGGTGGATTCGGCGGATTTCACGGTTTACTTGCGGGGGCGGCGGCACCGGCGGCTGCTGACACCGGAAGGAAGTTGAAGGCAGGCCTGCGGGATTGTCACAAAGAAGGCGGGAAATGTGGTTTGCTTTTTGCGGCGGGGGTTTCACAATGGGGGTTCACGCCTGGCTGGTTTTGGCCGGGAAGCTGCTGTAAACCTGTCGTAACCCACCCATACCGTGCTGCGTTTTGCCGAAGAAATTTTGTTATTGGCCCTCGATGAGAACACGGGGCGGTTGCATGCGCTGCCGGAGCGGGCGCTGGAGTTCGCGCTGGCGGGGGCGGTGTTGATGGAGCTGGCGTTCATGGGGCGGCTGGACACGGACGCGACGCAGTTGATTGTGTCGGACACGAGCCCGACGGGGGACGCGGTGCTGGACGAGGCGCTGAAGGCGCTGCCGAAGAGCGAGCCGAGCCTGACGATCCAGAAGGCGCTGGCGCGGGTGGCGCTGAAGGCGGAGCCGATGCAGAAGATGCTGTTTGAGAGCCTGACGCGGAAGGGGATTTTGGCGAAGAAGGACCAGAAGTTTTTGTGGATGCTGAGCGAGCGGCGCTACCCGCTGATGGACAACCGCGAGGAGCGGGAGGTGCGCGGGCGCATCCGGGACGTGGTGCTGACGCCGGACGCGATCCCGGACCCGCGGGACGTGGTGCTGATCGGGCTGATGGATGCGTGCGACCTGAGCCACGTGGTGTTCAGCGCGGATGAGCTCGAGGCGGCGGGCGAGCGGATCAAGCAGATCGCGCGGATGGACTTTATTGTGCAGGCGATTGCGAAGGACATCGGGGAGATCCAGCAGGCGATCCTAGAAGTGATCGCGTATTCAGGAATGTAAACGCGGTGAACGGCGAACCACGCGCAACAACGCCGGCCGCGTGGGAAGTCCTCGTGGACACGGGCGGGACGTTTACGGATTGCCTGGGGCGGGACCCGGCGGGACGGGTGCACCGGGCGAAGGTGTTGTCAACGGGGGCGCTGCGCGGGACGCTGAAGGAGAAGCGCGGGGCGATGGAAGTGGTCGTGGATTTGCCGGAGGGGGAATGGGTGGAAGGTTTTTTTGTGGGGTTCACAGTGGCACCGGCGCAATTTCCCGGCGAAGCAGTGGAGGTGACGGGGTTTGCGGCGGGGACGCGGACTTTGCGGCTGGCGAAGGCGGTACCGGAAAATTGGACGGTGGGGATGCTGCTGACTATGGACTCGGGGGAGGAAGCGCCGGTGCTGGGGGCGCGGGTGTTGACGCAGACACCGCGCCGCGCGCCGCTGCCGCCATTGACGATGCGGCTGGCGACAACCCGCGGGACGAACGCGCTGCTGGAAAACAAGGGCGCGCCGGTGGTGCTGGTGGTGACGGAAGGTTTTCGCGATTTGCTGGAGATTGGCGACCAGCGAAGGCCGGATTTATTTGCGCTGGAGATTGTGAAGCCGCCGCCGCTGGCGCGGGTGGTGGTGGAAGCGCCGGAGCGGCTGGGGGCGGGCGGCGGGGTGGTGCGGGAGTTGGACGAGGCGGAGTTGCGGAAAAGAATTTTGGCGGCGCGTGGGGGACTGGCGGAAGGGGCGGTGGCGGCGGTGGCATTACTACACGCGGACGCGAATCCGGCGCACGAGCGGCGCGTGGGGGAGATTTTACGGGAGCTGGGTTTCGCACAAGTGAGCGAGTCGGCGGCGCTCGCGCCCTTCAGCAAGATTTTGCCACGGGCGCAGACGGCGGTGGTGAACGCAACGCTCGCGCCGATCATGGAGAAGTATCTGGACGGGGTGGCGGGCAAGATGAGCGGGGGAAAATTGCGGGTGATGACCAGCGCGGGCGGGCTAGTGGCACGGGCGGCATGCCGGCCGTGTGATACGCTGTTGAGCGGGCCGGCGGGGGGATTGGTGGGGGCGGTGGCGGCGGCGCGGGCGGC
>CAZDAQ010000014.1:0-24104 GCA_964503425.1 uncultured Opitutales bacterium | reverse complement strand
GGGGGGGGGGGTTGGGGCGGGGGGGCGTGGGGGGGGGTTTTTTTTTTTTGGGGGGGGGGGGGGGGGGGTTGGGGGGGGGGGGGGGGGGGGGGCGGGGGCGGGGGGGATCGGGCGGGTACTGACCTTTGACATGGGCGGGACGAGCACGGATGTGGCGCGGTGGGACGGGGAGTTGGAATACCAGGCGACGCAGACGGTGGGGCAGGCGGTGTTGCTCGCGCCGGCGCTGAAGATTGAGTCGGTGGCGGCGGGCGGGGGATCAATTTGCGGCTGGCGGGCGGGGGCGCTGACCGTGGGGCCGGAGAGCGCGGGGGCGCGGCCGGGGCCGGCGTGCTACGGGGCGGGCGGGCCGCTGACGATCACGGATGTGAATCTTTTACTCGGGCGGGTGGACGCGGGGCATTTTGGTTTGCCGGTGCGACCGGAGGCGGCGCGGGCGCGGCTGGAGGAATTGCGCGCGGCGATGGCGCAGGCGACGGGGCGGGAAGCGCCGGCGGCGGAGGCGTTGTTGCAAGGATGGCTGGACATCGCGAACGAGCGGATGGCGGACGCGATTCGGAAAATTTCGGTGCGGGAAGGCTATGCGCCGGGGGAGTATGCGCTGGTGGCGTTTGGCGGGGCGGGCGGGCAACATGCGTGCGCGGTGGCGGAGCATTTGGGCGTGACGCGGATTTTGTTTCCGGCGGAGGCGGGGCATTTGAGCGCGCGCGGGCTGGGGCACGCGGCGATTGAGCGGCTGGCCGAGAAGCAGGTGCTGGCGCCGCTGGCGGGGAACGGCGCGGAGCTGGAGCCGCAGTGGCGGGAATTGGAAGCGACAGCGGCGAAGAGTTTGCGGGACGAGGAAGGGTTGACGCCCACGACGACACCGCGGCGGCAGGCGAGCCTGCGGCTGGCGGGACAGGAGGCGGCGTTGACCGTGGAAGCGCCGGCGGGGACGGATTTGCGGGCGGCGTTTGCGGAGCGGTTTGCGGCGGTGTTCGGCTACGCGCCGCGCGGGGCGGTGGAGGTGGCGGCGCTGCGGGTGGTGGCGGGGTCGGCGGGGCCCGCGCCGGTGGCGGAGGAATTTCCGGCGGGCGGGGCGGAGGCTGTATCCAAAAAGGCACTACGGTTTTGGCGGGACGGGGCGTGGGCGGAAGCGCCCGCGTACGAACGGGCGAAGTTGCGGACAGGGGACCGGGTGCGCGGGCCGGCGCTGGTGGCGGATGCGTCGTGCACACTGGTGGTCGAGGCGGGTTGGCAAGCGGTGGCGGGGGAGCGCGGGGCGATTTTACTGGAGCGAGTGGAAAGCGCGGAGAGAAAAGTCTCAGCGGCGCCGGAGTCAGCGGAGCGGGAGTTGTTCACGCAGCGGTTTCGGGCGCTGGTGGAGGGGATGGGGACGCAGTTGCAGCGGACGGCGCTTTCGACGAACGTGAAGGAACGGCTGGATTTTTCGTGCGCGCTGCTGGATGCGGCGGGGCGGCTGGTGGCGAACGCGCCGCATATTCCGGTGCACCTCGGGGCGCTGGGGTTGAGCACGCGGCTGGTGGAGGAGCGGTTAAAGTTGCAGCCGGGGGATGTGGCGGTGACGAATCATCCGGCATGCGGAGGCTCGCATTTGCCAGATGTGACGGTGATCACGCCGGTGTTTGATGACAGCGGGAGGAAGCTGGGATTTGTGGCGAGCCGGGCGCATCACGCGGAGATTGGCGGGACGCGGCCAGGTTCGATGCCGCCGGGGGCGCGGCATTTGGCGGAGGAGGGGGTGGTGCTGGAGCCGTTCCGGTTGTTTGAAGGAGGGCGGGAAAATTTTACGGAGTTGGAGAGGCGATTGACGGAAGCACCGTGGCCGACGCGACGGCTGGAGGATAATCTGGCGGACGCGCGGGCGCAGGTGGCGGCGAATGTGCTGGGCGCGCGGGTGCTGCGGCAACTGGCGGCGGCGCACGGGGCGGAGCGGGTGGCCGCGGCGATGGAGGACTTGCGCGGACACGCGGCGGGATTGATGGCGGCGCGGCTGCGCGCGGAGCCGGCGGGGGCAAGGACGGCGGAGCAATTTTTTGACGACGGGACGCGGATCAAGGTGACGGTGGAGGCGCGGGACGGGCGGGTGCGGGTGGATTTTACGGGGACGGGGGCGGTGCATGAGCATGGGTTGAATGCGCCACCGGCGATTACGCGCGCGGCGGTGCTGTATGTGCTGCGGCTGCTGGCGGGCGGGGATTTGCCGTTGAACGAGGGCTTGCTGGAGCCGGTGGAGATCATCGTGCCGGAGGGGTTGTTGAATCCGCGATTCACGGGAAATGCGGAAACGGATCCCGCAGTGGCGGGAGGGAATGTGGAGACGAGCCAGCGGGTGGTGGACACGCTGCTGCTGGCGTTCGGGCAGGCGGCGTGCAGCCAGGGGACGATGAACAATTTGATTTTTGGCGACGCGACGCGCGGGTATTACGAGACGATTGGCGGCGGGGCGGGCGCGGGGCCGGGGTTTGCGGGGGCGAGCGCGGTGCATGTGCACATGACGAACACGGCGATCACGGACGCGGAGGTGCTGGAGCGGCGGTATCCGGTGCGGCTGCGACGGTTTGCGGTGCGGCGCGGATCGGGCGGGCCGGGGAAATGGCGCGGCGGGGACGGGATGGTGCGGGAGCTGGAATTTTTGGCGGCGCAAAGTGTGTCGCTGCTGACGCAGCGGCGGACGAGCGGGCCGGACGGGGTGGTGGGGGGAAGCGCAGGCGCGCCGGGGAAGCAGACGCTGAAGCGGGCGGACGGGAGCGTGGAGGAGCTAAAATCGCTGGCGCATTTTGAGGCAGTGCCGGGAGATGTGCTGACGATGGAGACGCCGGGCGGAGGCGGGTGGGGGAAGGCGTGAAACTGAGAAGGTGGAAAGCGGAATTCAGGGCAGGTGCAGTGTTGAAGGGAGGCACAAAACAAAAACGGGCCTCCGGAGGTTCCGGAGGCCCGTGGGCAAATAAGGAAGCGCGCAAGGGCGCACGGTTGCGGAGGTCAGTCTAGTTCGAAGCCTGCATCTGCGTGGTGACCACGATCTGGTTGTCCACGTTGTCCAAGCGCACCGAGGCAACGGCAATGGCGCCGATGTTGTCCTTAATGGCCTGGTTGTTGACGGGCCCGCGGAGCGTGACGCGGCCATTGAGGGTGCCCACTTCGACCTTGGCATTGGGGTCCAGTTTGCCGTCCTGAATGGCCTGGTAGATTTGCGCGGTGGTGCGAACATCGCGGAAGCCCGTGCCCTGGACGAGGGCGCCGTCGGTAAGCGGGTTGACAGCGGCACGCTCTTTGCTGGTGCTGACCTGGCCGCCGGCGCCGTCTTCAAAGACGACACGGGGCTCTTGATTATACTCTATTTTGGAGAGATCGACACGGAGCCCGTCGCGCTTGGCATTGTAACTGAACAACTGGGGCGGGATGACGGCTTCGGTCTGCTGGAAGGATTCGACGTTATTGGCGGGCGAATCCATGTTATTGGGGGCCTTGGTCTGGACGTAAACGTTGAGGATGCGACCGTTGGGCACGTCGAGCACGAAGGCTTGCACGTGGCCGAGGAGGGTTTCCTTTGGGTTATATACGCTGATGTCCACGAGGTCGTTCATTTTTCTGACGACACCGAGTTCATCGAGAGTGCGGCCGGAATTGACGGTGGTGCGACCGGGGGCCTCGCCAGTGGTGAGGAAGTTGGGCACCTGTCCGAAGTAATGGTAGGCGGCGACGACCTGGTCAGTCTGCGCGGATTCGACGGTCTTATCCATGTCAAACTTTGGGGCGGCCTTATAGGCTTCGGTGCTGATGTTGATGCGATAGGTCTTGGTGATGAAGTCGGGAATCAAGGCGCGCGGCGGGACGGCGACATACTTGCCCCCGAAGCCGAGAAACTGGTCGGAGACGACGAGGACTTCGACGATGCGACCATGGGTCAAATCGAGGGTGAGGTCCTGAATGTGGCCGAGGTATTCGCCCTGGAAGTTGGTGATTTTGATTTCACTGAGAGAGTTCCAACTGGCTTTGGGGCCGAAATTTCCCTGGATGGGAACGGGCCGGGCCGTGGCCGGAGCAGCGTGAGTCTGCAGAGGCAGAGAGAAGGCGAGAAGTCCGCCGACGAGGAGGGATGGTAGGTGTTTCATGTGGTTTTATTTTCTATTTTATATCTGGAAGAGTGAAGTGGCTCCGGAAACGGGCAACGCGAAGCTGCCGTTAAGCGCGGAGGGCCGCGCCGGAAACCTGAGTGGCGCCGAGGAAACTTTTCCCAGGCTGGGGTGGAGTATACCGCAAACGGGAAAAGAACGGTAGTGGGAGTTACCCTACTGTGATTACCCTAGGGTCAGGGCAATTTTTACCTACAGGCTTTCCTCCAGAAGAGGAGTTGGGCTGGAGGCGGTAAAGGGAACGGGCCGGGCAAAAAGCCGGGAGGGCGCGTGCAGGGGAATAAAGCGCAAGCAGCGGCGGGGTAAAGCCGCGAGAGGCGGAAGCAAGGTTACGATTAGAATACTATAGAAAAATACTTAATAACGATAATTAATAGTATTAGACCTATAAAGAGCGGGGGTGGGGTAGGTAAATACCCCATAGCTGCACGGAGGCGCAAAGTTTACCCTGTGGGCGGTGAATTTAAAGGACCCCCCACTAAAAAAGGATCCGCCGGTTACGCCGATGGAGGATTCGGGACAAACCGAGACTCGTGACGGAGCCGGGGTAAACAAGCATAAAGAGCCGCCGGCACCCGGACGCGACGCACGGGTGGAGCAGGCGGAGACGCGGACAGACCAGGCCAATACCCGGACGAAGCAGGCCGAGGCGCGGACGGAGCAGGCGAAATCGCGGACGGAGGAGGCGAACACGCGCACGGACGAGGCGAATACGCGAACCGAGGAGGCCAACACCCGCACGGACCAGGCCAACACGCGGACGGATCAGGCCAACACGCGGACGAAGGAAGCGAACACGCGCACGGAGCAGGCGAATACGCGGTCGGAACTGGCGGCGGTGCGGAGCGTGCAGGCGATCCTGGCGTCGGAACTGCGCTACCGGCGGTTATTTGAAACGGCGCAGGACGGCATCCTGATCCTGGACGCGGAAACCGGACAGGTGGTGGATGCCAACCCATTCATGAAGGATTTGCTGGGGTATTCCCAGGAGGAATTTCTGGGGAGGAAGCTGTGGGAGATCGGCCCGTTCAAGGGCGAGGCGGCGTCCAAAATCGCCTTCGCCGAGCTGCAAAACCAGGACCGAATTCGTTACGAGGGGCTGCCACTGGAGACGAAGGAGGGGCTGCGCGTGGAAGTCGAGTTCATCAGCAACGCCTACATGATGGACGAGAAGCGGCTGATCCAATGCAACATCCGCAACATCACGGAGCGGAAGCGGGCGGAGGACGAAATCCGGCGGCTGAATGAAACGCTGGAGCAGCGGGTGGCGGAGCGCACGGCGCAACTGGAGGAGGCGAACAAGGAGCTGCAGGCGTTCAGCTACTCGGTGTCGCACGATTTGCGGGCGCCGCTGCGGCATGTGCTGGGGTTTGTGGATCTGCTGAAAAAAGGCGCGGGGCCGACGCTTTCGGAAGCGAACCTGCGGCACCTGACGACGATTCACGAGGCGGCGAAGCGGATGGCGAACTTGATTGACGACCTGCTGGCCTTTTCGCGCGTGGGGCGCGCGCAATTGCAAAAGGCGGACGTGGAACTGAACCAACTGGTGCAGGAGACGCAGACGGATTTCCTGGCGGAGACGAAGGCGCGGAACATTGCCTGGATGATCCACCCGCTGCCGCCGGTGCGGGCAGACCGGGCGCTGCTGCGCATGGTGATGGTGAACCTGATGGCCAACGCGGTGAAGTTCACCGGGGGGCGGGCGGAGGCGAAAATCGAAATTGGCAGCGTGCCGAGTGAGAACGGTGAAACGGTGATCTGGATCCGCGACAACGGGGCGGGGTTCGACCCGAAGTATGCGGGGAAGTTATTCGGCGTATTTCAGCGGTTGCACAGTCACGACGAATTCGAGGGGACGGGGATCGGGCTGGCGAACGTGCAGCGCATCATTTTCCGGCACGGCGGGCGGACCTGGGCGGACGGCATGGTGGACGGCGGGGCGACCTTTTATTTTTCACTCCCCAAAACTTAGAAACAACCATGCACTTACGGCAAATTTTAATCGCGGAAGACGATCCGCGGGACGAAAAGCTGACGCTGGCCGCGCTGGAGGAGTATAACCTGGCGAACAAGGTGTTGGTCGTGCATGACGGGGAGGAGACGCTGGATTACCTCTACCGCCGGGGGAAATTCAAAAAGCGCGCGCCGGGCAACCCGGTGGCGATGCTGCTGGATTTGAAGATGCCGAAGGTTACCGGACTGGAGGTAGTGAAGATCATGAAGGCGGACGAGCACTTGAAGATGATCCCGATCGTGGTGCTGACCTCGTCGCGGGAGGAGCCGGACATGCGCGAATGCTACGAGTATGGAGTGAACGCGTATGTGGTGAAGCCGGTGGATTTCGGCGAGTTTATGCGGGCGATCAAGCAACTCGGGGTCTTTTGGGCGGCGATGAACGAGCCGCCGCCCGTCGAGAGCGAAGCCGTTTTCATAGAGGGGTAATAGCAAAACACAGAAAGCACCATGCATCTAAGACATATACTAATTGCGGAGGACGATCCGCGCGACCTGGAGCTGACGCTGGCCGCGCTGGAGGAGTATAACATGGCGAACAAGGTGTTCGTGGTCTGCAACGGCGAGGAGGCGCTGGATTACCTTTACTGCCGCGGGAAATACCAGGCACGCCCGGGCGGCAACCCGGTGGCGGTGCTGCTGGACTTGAAGATGCCGAAGGTGAACGGGATTGAGGTGTTGAAGATCCTCAAGGCGGACGAACATTTGAAGACGATCCCGATCGTGGTGCTGACTTCGTCGCGCGAGGAGCCGGACTTGCGGGAGTGCTATAAACACGGGGTGAACGCGTATGTGGTGAAGCCGGTGGATTTCACCGAGTTCATGAACGCGGTCAAGCAAATGGGCGTCTTTTGGGTGGCGGTGAACGAACCGCCGCCGAACACCGGAAACGGCCATCCCTTTACCCCCGCCATGAAAGAGGCAACCCATGAAATCCCCACTTCACATTCTGCACTTGGAGGATGATCCGAACGATGCGGCGTTGGTGCAAATCGCCCTGCAAGCCGAGGAAATCACCTGCGCGACCACCCGCGTGCAGGGGCGGGAGGATTATGTGGGGGCGCTGGAGCGCGGCGGGATTGACCTGATTCTTTCGGACTGCACGCTGCCGTCGTTCGACGGGATGTCGGCCTTGAAAATCGCGCATGCAAAATGGCCGGCGATACCGTTTATATTCGTGTCGGGAACGCTGGGGGAGGAGCAGGCGATTGAATCGTTCAAGAGCGGGGCAACGGACTATGTGCTGAAGGGGCGGCTGGGGCGGCTGGCGCCGGCGGTGCGGCGGGCGTTGCAGGAGGTGGAAACGCGGACGGAGCACCGGCAGATGGAGGCGCAGTTTATCGAGGGGCAGAAAATGGACGTGATCGGGCAACTGGCCGGGGGAGTAGCGCACGACTTTAACAACATTCTGGCGATCATCATAGGGTGCAACGACATGATCGCGGCCCAACTGGGGCCGGAGAGCCCGGTGCGGAAATACAGCGAGGAGATCCGGCATGCGTCCGAACGGGCGACGGGGTTGACGCGGCAACTGCTGGTGTTTATCCGCAAGGAGACGGTGCAACCGGTGGTGCTGAACCTGCATGACGTGGTGGAGAACCTGGAAAAGATGCTGCGGCGGCTGATTGACCAGAACATCGAAATGACGATTGTGCCGGGAAAGCAAACGGGGCGCGTGAAGGCGGATGCGGGGTATGTCGGACAAGTATTGATGAACCTGGTGGTCAATGCGCGCGACGCGATGCCGAACGGGGGCAAGCTGACCATCGCCACCAATGATGCCATGCTGGATGAGATTTACGCGTGCAGCCATGCGGGGGTGGTTCCGGGGGAGTATGTGATGCTGAGCGTGAGCGACACGGGGACGGGGATGACGGATGAGGTGAAGGCGCACCTGTTTGAGGCGTTTTTCACGACGAAGCCGCTGGGGAAGGGGACGGGGTTGGGGCTGGCGACGTGCCAGACGATCGCACAACTTTCGGGCGGTCACATTGGGGTATACAGCGAGGTGGGCAAGGGCACGACGATGAAGGTGTATTTTCCGCGGGTGCGGCAGCCGCTGGATGTCATGGGCAGGCCGTTAACGGTTGGAGTGTTGCCGCGCGGGACGGAGACGTTGTTGGTGGTGGAGGATGATCCGTCGGTGCGGCACCTGGCGTGCGGGATGCTGGAGGCGCAGGGTTACGTGGCGTTGTCGGCGTCGAACGGGGTGGATGCGCTGGCGGCGACGGCGGAGCATGAAGGCGCGCCGATCCGCCTGGTGATCACGGATGTGATCATGCCACTGATGGGCGGCAGGGAGATGGCGGAGCGGTTGAAAGCGACGCGGCCCGGGCTCAAGATCCTGTTCACGTCGGGTTACGCGGATGACGCGGTGATCCGGCACGGGGAGTTGGAAACGGGCGTGGAGTTTTTGCCGAAGCCGTATACGCCGGCGACGTTGAGCCGCAAGGTGCGGGAGATGCTGGATGCGCCGGTGGGGAAAACGTGAAGAGGCGCAGAAAATGGGTAGGGTATTACCTTATCGCTATTTAGCGGGAAGAAGTGTTTAATAAGAGTCAGCCGGACGCCGAGTCCCCTTTGACGAATGGTGACGCGCGACCCAGCATTAAGAACACCGCCATCCAAAAATCCGACAGAAGATGACCAACGGAACGCATCCTTAATGAAAAGCACCCGCATAAGACTGCCCGCACGCTCCCTGAAGGCGAGAAAAGCCGGGGTGAGGCCTTTCCGCCGTGGCGCCAGGAAGCCGGCAGTGAACGGGAACGGGGTGGCGGTCGCGTGGCCCGATGTGCTGCACGAGAGCGAAGAGCGTTATCGCACGCTGTTTGAATTGTGCCCGATGGGGGTTTATTCCTGCGATCGCGCGGGGGTGATACAGAAATTCAACCGGCAGGCGGTGAAATTGTGGGGCCGGGAGCCCAGGACGGGGGACACCAACGAGCGTTTTTGCGGTTCGTTCAAGATGTACCGCCTGAACGGCGCAGCGATGCCCCATGCGGAATGCCCGATGGCGCAGGTCCTGAAGAGCAAGATCAAGGCGGCGCGGGACACCGAGGCCGTGATTGCGCGGCCGGACGGGTCGCGGATTTCCGTCAACGTGAACATCGTGCCGCTCAAGAACAAGGAGGGGGACATGATCGGCGCGATCAACTGTTTTTACGACATCACCGCGCGCAAGCACGAGGAGGAGATTGTGGGGAAGGCGCGGGGACTGCTGTTCCGGCACGCGGAGGAACTCGAAAGCAAGGTGGCGCAAAGGACGGCGGAATTGACGGCGGCGAACAGGCGGCTGGGGGTTTCGGTCGAATCCACGCGCCTGGGCAAGGAACAGTATCACAAGCTATTTTTGGAGTCGCAGGCGATGCACAAGAAGCTGCGGCAACTGACGCACCAGATCATCTCGGCGCAGGAGGAGGAGCGCAAGGAGATCAGCCGGGAGCTGCATGACGAGGTGGTGCAGACGCTGGTGGGCATCAACGTGGAGCTGGCGGCGCTGGGCAAGGGGGCGTCGGTGGGGGTGCAAACGCTGAAGGAGAAGATCGCGCACACGCAGCGGCTGGTGGAGAACTCGGTGAACGCGGTGCACCGGTTCGCGCGGGAGCTGCGGCCGGCGGTGCTGGACGACCTGGGGTTGATCCCGGCGCTGCACGCCTATGGGAAAAGCCTGGCGGAGCGAAAGAAATTTAAAATCCACATGACGGCCTTTGAGGGCGTGGAGGCCCTGGGCGGGGCAAAGCGCACGGTGTTGTTCCGCGTGGCGCAGGAGGCGCTGACGAATGTGGCGCGGCATGCGCATGCCACGCACGTCAAAATGAGCATCAGCGAAGTTTCCGGCGCGATCCGGATGGAGATCAGCGACAACGGGCAGTCTTTCGCGGTGGAGAAAACGTTGACGGCCAGAAACCACAACCGTCTGGGCTTGATCGGCATGAGGGAACGGATTGAAATGGTGGGCGGCAAGCTGGCCATCGAATCCACCCTTGGCAAAGGCACGACGGTGCGGGCGGAAATTCCCTTTATTCCAGAGAAAACCAAGAAACCATCCCCTTAAAACCCAATGACAACCCTCAACCACATCATCCCCGCGAAACCGATCACCGTCCTGCTGGCGGAAGACCACGCCATTGTGCGGCAAGGATTGTGCGCACTGCTGAAGGTGGACGGGCATTTTGCGGTGGCGGGCGAGGCGAAGACGGGGCGGGAAGCGGTGGAGATGGCGAAGAGCCTGAAGCCGGACGTGATCCTGATGGACATCGCGATGCCCGTGATGAACGGCCTGGAGGCGACGCGGCAAATCCTGGGGGCGAACCCGGCGGCCAAGGTGGTCATTCTTTCGGCGCACAGCGATGACGCGTATATTGAGCGGACGCGGGCGGCAGGGGTGCGGGGATTTCTGGAGAAGCAGACGTCAGCGGAGAGCCTGACGAAAGCAATCCGCGAAGTGGCGAAGGGCGGGACGTTTTTCAGCCCCTCCATTGCGAAGCGGATGCACGACGATCCGAGCAAGCCGCGGGACCGGGACGGGATGATCAAGGCCAACGGCAGCCACCTGACTTCACGCGAGTCGGAGGTGTTGCAACTGGTGGCGGAGGGGTCGGCGAACAAGCAGGTGGCGGCGGAGCTGGGGATCAGCATCAAGACGGTGGAAAAGCACCGGCAGCATTTGATGGACAAGCTGAACATCCATGACACGGCCGGGCTGACGCGGTATGCGATTTCCGCCGGGGTGATCGAGAGCAGCGTGCAACTGACGATTGTGTAGGGGGGAGGAGAGCGGTGGGTCGCTGCGGAGTTGGGAAGGAGTGCGTGACGAGGCGGGGTGGGAGGCGATGGGACGGAGGTAATTGTCTGCGAACATGGCGAGGGCAAGCGGGGCGATTTTCTTAGGCTGAGGCGACGGACAGGGAGTGAGAGCCGGTGGGAAACATTACGTGTGGGGGGTATTCCGGCAGGGTAAGGCCCCATAGCGGCGAAGAGGCGCGCGGTGTATGCTGCGCGAAATGAAAACCAAATCCCTCATATTTTCTCCTTTCGCAGCGCTATTGGCTCTGCTGTGCGCCCCGGTTGCTGTTTCCGCCCAATCCATCCTGCTGTCGGCAGGCAACTACGCACTCCTGGCCAAGACGACGATAACGAATACGGGTCCCACGGTTATCACCGGGAATATTGGACTTTCTCCGGGCACGAGCATCACCGGTTTTATCGGGGCGCCGGTTTCGGGCCCGGGGGTGGTGACGGGGTCAATCATCATCGGCGGGGCGAGTGCCCAGGCGATATTAGATCTCGGGACGGCCTCCGTCGGTTTGGCGAAAATGCCGGTGACGACGGTCCTGCCATCCACGGAACTGGGCGGGCTGACGCTGCCTCCGGGGGTTTACAAGCTGTCCGCCGGGGCGGTATTGGACGGAGCGCTCAAACTCGACGCCCAGGGGCAAAACGACGCATATTGGGTTTTTCAAATCACCACCACGCTCACCACGAATAATATTTCGAGTGTGACGATCATCAATCCCGGCACCAATGGCGGCAGTGATGACGGCATTTTTTGGAACGTCTCGACGGCCGTTACGTTCAACGGTGGCAGTCAGCTTCTGGGTAATTACCTTGCGGGGACATCCGTCACTTACGGCGGCGCCGTCAGTGGCAACGGCCGGACCCTGGCACTGGCCGCAGTGACGCTCGACAGCAGCACCGACAATTCGAATGGCGGACCCGGTGGCAGCGATTATACCGGCGGCCTGCAATATGATCCGATCACCGGCAATGTGGTGTCCACGCCGCCCATTTTCTCGACCCAGCCCGTCAATCAGGCGGTGACCACGGGGTCCAACGCCACCTACATCGTAGCGGCGAGCAACGGGGCGACTTTCCAGTGGCAGCGCCAGCCCTTCGGCAACTTAACCTATGCGAATATCACGAACGGCAGCACCTATTCGGGCACCAACACGACGACGCTGTTGGTCAGCAATACAACGCTGGCGATGTCGGGCGACCAGTTCCGGGCGGTGGCTTCGAACTTTGGCGGCAATGTCACGAGTACGTCAGCCTTGCTAACCGTCACCACGCCCCTGCCGGTATTCACCACGCAGCCGAGCGATCAAGCGGTGGTGACCGGGGCCAACACAACCTACTCAGTGGCGGCAAGCAACGGCGCGACCTACCAGTGGCAGCGCGAGCCCTTCGGGACGATCATTTATTCCAACCTGACCAACGCGGGCGCCTACTCAAACGTCACGACGGCGATCTTGACCGTCAGCAACGCAACGCTGGCGATGTCGGGCGACCAGTTCCGCGCGGTGGCGACGAACCTGGGCGGTTCGACGACCAGCACCTCGGCGCTGATGACCGTCACGACGGCGCTGCCGATATTCTCCACGCAGCCGAGTAATCAAGTGGTCGCGACTGGCGCGAACACGACTTTCGCCATCGTGGCGAATGGCGGGGCGACCATCCAATGGCAGCGCGAGGCCTTCGGGACATTAACCTATTCCAATCTGACGAATACGGGCGCCTACTCGAACGTCACGGGCACGGTGTTGGGTGTGAGCAATGCGACGCTCGCGATGTCGGGCGACCAGTTCCGCGCGGTGGCTACGAACTTGGGCGGTTCGACGACGAGCACGTCGGCGTCGCTGACCGTGTCGGGCAGCGTGACGCCGCTGCCGGTTTTCACGACGCAGCCGATCAATCAAGCGGTGACGACTGGCGCGAACACCACGTTCACCGTCCTGGCGACGGGCGGGCTGACTTACCAGTGGCAGCGTGAGCCTTTCGGGACCATCGTCTATTCCGATCTTACAAACACCGGTGCCTACTCGAACGTCACGGGCACGGTGTTGAGCGTGAGCAATGCGACGCTGGTGATGTCTGGCGATCAGTTCCGGGCGATAGCAACGAATGATGCCGGCAACACCACGAGCACCTCGGCATTACTCACAGTCACGACAGCACTGCCGGTTTTCTCGACCCAACCGATTGATCAAGCAGTGGTAACCGGCGCCAACACAACTTTCGCCGTCCTGGCGAGTGGCGGGGCGACCTACCAGTGGCAGCGCGAGCCCTTTGGGACCATCGTTTTTGCCAACCTGACGAACACGGGGGCCTACTCGAACGTGACCGGCACAGTGTTGAGTGTCAGCAATGCCACGCTGGCGATGTCGGGCGACACGTTCCAAGCCGTGGCCACGAACAGTGGCGGCTCCACGACGAGCACCTCGGCGTTGCTGACGGTAACGACGGCGCTGCCGATTTTCTCACTGCAACCAGTCAATCAATCGGTGATCACCGGAAGCAACGCCACGTTCGCCGCCTTGGCGAATGGCAACGCGACTTACCAGTGGCAGCGCGAGGCGTTCGGGAACTTGACCTATGCAAACTTGACGAACACGGGCGGCTATTCGAACGTCACGGGCACGGTCTTGAGCGTGAGCAACACGACGTTCGTGATGTCGGGCGACCAGTTCCGGGTCATCGCCAAAAACCTGGGTGGTTCGACCACCAGCACGAGCGCGTTGCTGACCGTCGCCATCCCGGTTCCCGTGATCACGGGGCAGCCGGCCAATCAGGTGGTGGTCAAAGGTGGCAGCACGACGTTCACCGCGGGGGCGAATGGCGGCGCAACGTATCAGTGGCAGGTGTTGACGCCCGGCGCCGGCAGCTATGCCAACCTGACGAACAACAGCACTTTTGCGGGGGTGACCTCGGCAACGTTGAGCATCAGCAACGCGACGCTGGCCATGTCCGGCGACCTATTCCGGGCGGTGGCGACGAACGGCGGGGGCTCGACGCTGACCAGCGCGGCGTCGCTGACGGTGAGCGCACTGCCCATCGTGCTGAAGATCACGGTGCAACCGGTGGCCGCGACCGGCTGGATGGGGGAGGGCGTGCAGTTCCAGGTGGTCGCCATCGGTTCAGGCCCGATCACTTATGCGTGGGAGAGGAACAACGTGAAGCTGGTCAACAGTGCGCGCGTGCACCAAGCGAAGAGCGCGACGCTGACGCTGACCAACCTCGGATTGATCAGCGCCGGTAAATACCGCGTGGTGGTGACGAATTCCAAGGGGTTCCTCAACAGCACGAGCGTGCAGCTCACGGTGCTACGCAAGACGATTCCGGCAATTCACTAAACGTGCGATGTCCATATTCCGACAAAGGTCGGAATGACGAGCCCAAGGCCGGGCAGCGGGGGCAAGCAAAGCCCCGCTGCCCGGCCTGCGGGGCAACCAGTATACTCATCCACACTATGAAAATCCCAAAGTTGATTCCCTGGCCGATGGTGGCGATGACAGCGCTGCTGTGTGCGCCGACCGGTGGGTTCGCCGATTCGATCCTGCTTTCAGCGACGAGCTTCACGCTGCTGGGGGGCTCGGCGATAACGAATACGGGAGTGACGAGCATCACCGGAAACGTCGGGTTGTTTCCGACGGCGGTGTCCGCAATCACGGGGATCCCGCCGGCGGTGATCACGGGCGGAGCGATTATTGCGACCGGGCCGATTACCGAACAGGCGCAGGTGGATTTGGCGAAGGCGGCGGCGGGCTTGGCGGGCATGCCCTCGACCGAGAACTTGAGCGGGCAGGATCTGGGCGGGATGACGCTGGGGCCGGGCGTGTATACGTTTGACGCGGCGGCGGGGTTGACCGGGAACCTGACGCTCGATGCCCAAGGGCGAAACAACGCGTTCTGGGTTTTTCAAATCGGTTCTTCGTTTACCAGCGCGGACAGTGCCATCGTGCGGGTGATCAATACGGGCACGCAGGGCGGCAGCGATGACGGGGTGTTCTGGGACGCGGTAAACGCGGTGGTGTTTGGCACCGACAATACGATTCTGGGAAATTACCTGGCGGGGAGCAGCATCACCTTCACCACCGGGGACCACGGCAGCGTCCGGGCGCTGGCGGTGCAGGCGATCACGCTAGACACGAATATCGTCAGTTCCCAAGACCCGAACGGCGGGGACTGGACGGGGGGCTTGGGGTATAATGAAAGCGGGCAGGTGGTGCCGGTGCCGGAGCCGGCGGCGTTTCTGTGGCTGGGGCCGTTGGGGGCTTTAAGCCTGGTCATCTGGCGGCGGGGCAGCCGGGCGAATCATGAATTGCCATGAGGGCATTACATTTTCGCGACGGGATGAAATTATGCGTGATGGGGCGTGAGCCTTGGTTGAAGTGCCTGCGGCAGACATTGCGCAGCCTGCCGTGGATTGTGGCCAGCGTGCCGGGCGTGGCGCTGGCGCAGTGGGTGGACAATTTTGACACGATCAACCCGGCATGGGTGACGGACCGGTATGAGCCGGCGGGGTTTCAGTCGGTGCCGTTTCTGGGGGACAACCGGCTGCAAATCACGATTAACCAGTCGGGCAGCAGCAGCAACCGGCCATCGGGATATAGTGCGTCGTTCTTCAATACGCAGGGGCGGCTGCGGCCGGTGGGGAGCACCGGGGCGTGGTCACTAAGTGCGGAGGTGTATGTGGCGGCGGCGTTCGACACGAGCACCGGGCAACTGGTGCGCACCGACCTGTGGGCGCGCACGGGTGCCACGTCCACCACGGGCGATTACGCCATTATCGGCATCACGAACGCGAGCCCGACGGATCCGCTGAATCCGGATGCGCTGGATCGCGGTTTTCATTTTCAAGTTTTCGACGGGACGCAAGCCGACCCGACCGGCTGGTTTGATGCCGGGGTGCCGGCGGATTTCGCGTTTGATGCCTGGCACACGCTGGCGGAGACCTCCAATGGCACGACGGTGAATTACCTGCTCGACGGAGTTGTCGTCTACACCGATCCCGCGGCGGACGGCGCCGATTTGCAGACAGCATTTATCCAAGCGTATAATTTCGGGCAGACGGATGGCAACGGCCTGAACAGTTACTCGGTGTATTGGGACAATGCGGCGGCCGCAGTGCCCGAGCCGGCGAGTTATGCGTTATGCGGGGGAGCGGCGGTGCTAGGGCTGGCGTGGGTTCGACGCTTTGGGTCGCGGAGAGAATGAGGCGCGCAAAGCCATTGTCGGGATTTTGCATTGAAGCCGGAAACAACGGCGCGAGCGGCGAGGCAAGTCGAGACGAGCAGGGTAACGCCCCATAGCGGAGGAAGCGGCGGCAACGTATGATCCAGAAATACCGTTCGGCTCACTCATTTATTCCGGTTTTTACGAATAATTTCCCACACAGAAAACAATATGGACAAAATAATTTCCCTCGTGCTACTGGCGGGCGGCATCGCCCTGATCGTCTTTGGAGTGCAGGCCTCGGACTCCGTCAGCTCCGACTTTTCGCGGTTCTTTACCCATTCGCCGACGGAGAAGTCCATCTGGCTGTTGATCGGCGGCATCGTGCTGGCGGCGGCCGGGGCGGGCTTGCTAATGCGCGGGTCGAGGCCGCTCTAGTCCCACACCTGCGTCAACCCACAGCCTTTATCCTTATGCGCAGAGCACCCACATTAGGCCATGCCGTAAGCTTTTTGATCATTGCGTTGATTATGGGCTTTCTCGGCTTCCGCGTTGTCATCGAGGGACCGGCGGCGATGGTCGTGCGGGGGTTGTTTGTGATCTTTTTGACGCTGTTTGTGGTGGTGCTCGTACTGCGATTATGCGGGCAAAATGCGGCCGAGGAAACGGAAGGCCACGCCAAGGAATCAGCGGACCCTCCGGCAGAGGCCAATGAATTACCCGCGCAGGAAAAATAAGGCAGCAACACCGCGAAGCGCGCGAGCAGGGAAACAGCCCACAGCCGGGGCGGCGGCAGAATGAGGTGCATACCCGTAGGGTTACACCCCGTAGCCGGGACGGAAACAATCGCGTATGCTGCGCGTAATGAAAAACCAATCCCTGCCCACTTTATCACTCGCGGCGCTCGTGGCGCTGATTTGCGCCCCGGTTGCCGGGTCCGCCCAGTCCATCCTGCTTTCGGCAGGCAATTTTGCGCTGCTTGGGGGCACGGCCATCAGCAGTTCGGGGGTGACGGGCACAGATATTATCAGCGGTAACATCGGGCTGTCGCCGGGCGCAACCAGCGGGATCACGGGTTTCCCGCCGGCGGTGGTGACGGGTGGAGGGGCGATCATTGCCACGGGCGGTACGACCGACCAGGCGCGGCAGGATACGATCAAGGCGGCGGTGGGTTTGGCGGGCATGCCGTCGAACGTGAATTTGAGCAACGTGGATCTGGGCGGGATGACCCTGGCCCCGGGCGTTTACACCTTTGACGGCGCAGCGACATTGAACGGCGCGCTGGTGCTGGATGCGCAGGGACAGAACAACGCGTTCTGGGTTTTTCAAATCGGCACGTCGTTGACAACCTCGGTGGGCTCGACGGTGACGGTGATCAACACGGGCACGCACGGCGGCAGCGACGACGGGATTTTCTGGGACGCCGGGACGGGCATCACGCTGGGTGCGAACAACCAGTTGATGGGTAATTATCTCGCCGGGACGAGCATCACTTTTGGCAGCACGACGAGCGGCGAAGGCCGGGCGCTGGCGCTGGCGGGCGTGTCGCTCGATGACAATGTGGTCAATTCGCAGGGCGGGCCGGGGGGCAGCGACTGGACGGGCGGCCTGACGTATGATGCCAACGGCAACGTGGTGTCCGATGTATCCGTGACGCCGGTGTTTACGTTCCAGCCGGTCAACCAGTCGGTGATTGCCGGGACCAATGCGACGTTCGTGGTGGGGGTAAACGGCAACGCGACTTTCCAGTGGCAGCGCCAGGCTCCCGGGACGGCCATTTACACCAACATTACGAATAGCAGCAATTTCACGGGCACGAACACGACGACGCTGATCGTCAGCAACACGACGATCGGGATGAGCGGCTCGCGATTCCGGGTGGTGGCGACGAACGACGGCGTAAGCAACACGAGCACTTCGGGCCTGTTGACGGTGTCTTCACCGCTGCCGAGGATCACGCAGAATCCCATGAGCGCCACGGTGAAGGTTTCCACCAACATCCGGTTCCGGGTGGTGGCCACAGGGCAGGCGCCGCTGACTTATGCGTGGGAGCGGAACAAGGTTAAGTTGAAGGACGGACCCCGCGTGCTCCAGTCCGCGACCGCCACGCTGATCCTGCGGAATGTGCAATTTGGGGATGCCGGCAATTACCGGGCGGTGGTCACGAACGCGCAAGGCACCATCGCGAGCAAGAGCGCCATGCTGGTGGTCACACGCACGGGCCAAGCGCCCAACTAGGGCGCGGTTCGGCGCAGGTTTGAACAAACTAAAATCAATAAACCATTTATAACATGAATAAAATAATTCCCATCGTCCTGCTGGTGGCAGGCATCGCCCTCATCATCGCGGGAGTCCAGGCCACGGACTCCATAAGTTCCGATTTCTCCCGATTCTTCACCAACTCGCCGACGGAGAAGTCCATCTGGCTGCTGATTGGCGGGTTCGTTTTGGCGGCGGCCGGGGCGGGCACGATGATGCGCGGGTCGAGGGCGCTCTAGTCCGGACGCCGGCGTTAACCCGCCCGATTTCATTCTTATGCGCAGAGCCTCCACTTTAGGCCATGCCGTGAGCTTTTTGATCATCGCGTTGATTATGGGTTTTCTCGGCTTCCGCGTCGTCATCGAGGGGCCGGCGGCGATGGTCGTGCGGGCGTTGTTTGTGATCTTTTTGACGCTGTTTGTGGTGGTGCTCGTACTGCGGTTGTGCGGGCGAAATGCGGCAGAGGAAACGGAAGGCCACGCCGAGGAATCGGCGGGTCCTCCAGCAGAAGCCCAGGAATTACCTGTGCAGGAAAAATGACGCAGCAGCACGGCGCGAAGCGCGCAAGTAGGGAAACAGCCCATAGCCGGGGTGGCGGCGGCAGTGTAAGGTGCATGCACGCAAGAGCGCGGTTTTCCACAACGGAAGACCGGAACAGACTTCAAAAAAAACAAATAATTTTATGTTAGGACTCATTTTACTCGTCTTGCTGGTTTTAATGCTGGTGGGCGCATTGCCCACCTGGCAGCACAGCCGGAACTGGAGCTATTACCCCAGCGGGGGCGCGGGCCTGCTTTTGGTCATCGTCGTGGTCCTGCTCTTGATGGGGAGAATTTAAGGCCGTTTGCTTTCGGCAATTTTTGCCAAAAACACCAACATTAACTCAGAGAATATACGCATATGAAAATCAATCGTTATCAAACACTGCAATTAGGATTCGCCGCGCTCGTGCTGAGCGCCGCTTACGTTTTCGCCGCCGAGGAAGCGCCGAAGGACCCGAAAATCGCCCTGAACAAGGAAATTAGCGACGCCGCGACTTTTTACAACCTGCAGCAGAGTGACCCGAAAACGGCCATTCCGAACTGGGTGGTGAGCGAAGCCAAGGGCGTCATCATCCTGAAACGCGTCTCCGGCGCGCTCATTGTGGGCGGCACCTCGGGCAGCGGCATCGGGATGAACAAGGGGACGAACGGGAAGTTCAGCGCTCCGGCGTTTTACTCCCTGGGCGGAGCGAGCATCGGCCTGCAAATTGGCGGGGGCACGACCCGGACGATCGCGTTTTTGATGTCGGACAAGGCGCTGAATACGCTGACGGACAGCAAGTTCGTCTGGAGCGGCAATGTGCGCGCCGTAGCCGGTGACCAGTCGACGTCGGACACAACGACGGACAACAAAGCGGACGTGATTCTCTACCAGCAAGCCAGCGGGCTGGATGTGGGTGCGACCGTGGCGGGCACGCAGGTGTCCATTGACAATGACGGGAACCACAAGTTCTACGACAGCGCGACGATAACCCCGGCGGAGATTTTCGCCGGCAAGGGCACGGTGTCGGATGCCGCGAAGCCGCTGCAGGGCGCGTTGAACAAGCAAACCGAGTAATTTAGCAGACATTTGCAAGCGCAGCACGGGGTGCGGGGTGGCTTTAGGCCGCCCCGCACCCTTGCGTTTTTAGGGAATCGCTGGCAGGCAGGGAGGATGGAAAAGGTATTAGTCATTGTGCCGCCGGGAAGCGGAGGGCGGGAGCTGCGGGCGACGTTGCGGAGCGTGGCGACGCAGCGGGAGAAGGTTGGCGCCGTGGTGGTGGCGCGGGGGTGGTTCGACAGCGGGCAGGTGCCGGAGGGGATGGCGGTGACGCTGGAGAAGGTGAGCGGGAAGGTGGAGGCATGGGTGGCGGAGGTGATTGGGCGGCATCCGGGATTTTATGTAATGTTCGCGTCACGGGGGCAGTTGTGCCGGGCGGAGAAAACGGCGGGAGTGCTGGCGGCGCTGGAGGTGACGGGCGCGGGGTGGCTGAGCCACGGGGCGCATGACTGCACGCGGGATTACCTGGCGGATACGCGGGCGCGGGCGGGGGCGCTGGCGGGCGAGGAGGATTGGGGACGGGTGGCGCTGGGACCGGAGACGGCGGCGGCGTGGGCGTGGGCGTTGCGGCAGGGGGCAAAATTTTTGCCGGAGGAATTTGTGGCGTGGGCGGCGAAGAACGGGCGGAAAGGCGTGGAGATGCCGGACGGGTGGCAGGTGCTACCGCGGCGGAATTTCGCCCTGCCGATGCCCGAGGATTTGGCGCTGACGCTGTTTGCGTCGAAGGCGCGGGGGCGGCGGGGGTTTGTGATCGGGAACGGGCCGTCGCTGCGGCGGATGGATTTGGGGCGGCTGGCGGGGGAGGTGACGGGGGCGTCGAACGGGTTTTGGCGGATGTTTCCCGAGATAAACTGGCGGCCCACGTTTTACACCTGCGTGGACACGCAAGTGCTGCCGGACCAGGCGGAGGCGCTGGCGGCGGCGCGGAAGAACGCGCCGGGGACGGACTTCTTTTTCCCGCAGGTGATCGTGGACGACGAGACGTGGAAGCTGCGGTGGAGCGTGCCGACGCTGATACCGCCGGACGGGAAGACGTGTTATTTTCCGCAGGTACCGGCGTTCTGGACGGAGGATCCGTTCGACGCGTGGCCGCGGGACCCGAGCGACGGGTTATACGCGGCGCAGACGGTGACGGTGACGCTGCTGCAACTGGCGGTGCTCTACGGGTGCAACCCGATTTATTTGATCGGGTGCGACCATGCGTATCAGGTGCCGGGAACAGTGCGGGAGGCGCCGGCGCTGGGCGGAGGGCCGGCGGTGCTGTGCTCGACGGCGGACGACGACCCAAACCATTTCACGCCGGAGTATTTCGGGAAGGGTCGGAAGTGGCACCAGCCGAATTTGGCGGGGATGGAGCGGCATTACCTGGCGGCGCGGAAGGCGGCGAGGCGGCTGGGCGTGGAGATTTTTAACGCGGGAGTGGAGAGCAAGCTGGAGGTGTTTCCACGGGTGAAGTTTGAGGGGTTGTTTTGAGGGGGAGAAGGAGGAGAGCGCGCGAAATTTTTTCGAACAGAAGGACGCGAAGGAAGCGAAGGGAATGGAAGAACGGAATTTGTCCGTTGCATTTGGAGGAGGTTCCTGAAAATTATGGTAACCAGTCATGCGCAGGGAACATCGGATCATCGCAATTTTACTGGCGGGCTTGGTGGCGATGGCCGCGGTAGTGGCTTATACAAGGTTTGTGGACAATGCTGATATTACCGGGAAGAAGGTGGCAATTGAAAAGGAGGATTTGGGGCCCGCAAACCTGGGGCAGTTGCGATATTTTACAAGCCAGGCGGCGAAATATCTGGATTGGAAGCTGAAGGATATCGGAGGCGCGGGACCGGCCATTACCCAAGTGCTGGACAATTTGAAAGCAGACCAGACAGGCGACACAGCGCCAATTACTGTCGAGCAACTTGAGGAAGCGGCCCAGCCTTATTACGACCGGCTGAATGCGGTTGGGTACAATACGACAGTAGATATACAGAAGCGGGTTGGTGGTGACGTGGCGTGGACGTCGCCCTATCCGTGGAATCCGGTGAAGGCGGATGCGGCCGGAAATACCACGGCTCAAGTCGGGCAATTGAAGTTTGTTTTTGGGTTTGATTTGATCCGCTTCAAGATTGCGGATGATCTCAGTACTAATCGAGAAGGCCTGCCTGACAAATGGATTGTGGCGCACGGGCTGGATCCATTCGATCCGAACACTGCTTCGGAAGATCCAGACAAGGACGATTTGAATAATATGGAAGAATACCAATCCAACAGCGACCCCCATAATCCGGACTCGGATGGCGATGGCGTCAGCGACGGAATGGATGGGGTGCCATTCGATGCGCGGTTTAAATTTGAGAGACAGCCAGTGCCGCAATATGCCACGATTGACCTTGGCCCTGGAGAGTCAGTGGACGCCAACGAAGATTACGAAGTGTTAATCCGTAGAACCACGACTATCGGCAACGTGACCACGATAGCATACAAGGTATGGTCCCAAGGAACGATTATCGATGTGCCAAGCCTAGACGAGAATGGCAACGGCTATCAGTGGTCGAGAATTGGGAAGGATCGCGTGTTGTCTGGAATGATGGTGAGTGAAGGCGGCAAAGTTGCGCGGCCTGCGCGTTGGAAGCCGGGCGATACTGCGCCGACGGTTTTGACCGCCGACAAAGTTCTCGTAGAGATGTCCGATCTGAATCTCCTCCAGCCGCACGGTGAAATTCCTCTAGGGTCCGACCATATTTATTTTGGGCTGGAAGGCATTTTTTACGAAACAGCCTATTATCAGGAGATTGGCGGGGTTCGCTATGAGGAGGCCATGCTTTTGTTGTGGGACAACGGGAGTAAATTGCGAGTGGTGGGAGATGCACTTGGAAGCGGCCCCACCGATGCTCCGAAGTCGGAGCCCAAGCAAAGCATCCTACTCGCGAGCGCCATGGACACGAATTTGGTTTATGAAATGACCGGAAATAATGTGCTGGAAAATGACAAGACCTGGCGAACGACTACTATAACCTCGCGATTGCTGTTGAATGGCAAAATGGTTCCAGGTTCCGACAAGACTATGGATAAACTAGACTTGGCGGCGGATCTTTCGCTCGGTAATTTAGCGCGATTGAGTGACGCGCAGAACCTCACCCATCCGGTGGTGCCAGATTTTTTCGGGAATCACACCCTTTATATGGATCCCGGCGGGAGCGCGTCGTTAGTGGCCGTGGATTGGCCCGCAGGGCCCGAAGGCAAAGGCGTGGTGAGATTTAAATCCTTAAACGCCGCTGGCATCGGCGTGACTCCCGACGGGAAGGAATGGGTTAATGGAGTCATTCATGGTATGTCCGGGCTATTGACTGAAGAGGATTCCAAAAAATTCAGTATGCATGCTAATGGAACGGTTGATGGTGGTGCTGGCGTCATTGGCAGTATACATTTCTATAGTGACGATAAAGCTGCTCCGACTGCAAAAGCGACGAGCCGGGTCACAAGTGCACCTCAAGCATCCGCAAAAGAGTTTGAGGGTGTCATTCCGCTGACTTCGGCGGTGCCGCGTTGTGCGCCGACTTACCCGGCGGCTACGCAGTCTGTGATTACCGAAAAGCCGGGAGATGGTTCCAAGGGATCCAAGCACGGCCGATGAGGAGAAAACTCAAAGCAAGGGTGTGAGATTTTCTTTGGGGTTGGAATCGGGAGTGGCGAGGTTCCAGGCGGGGGAGGTTTTGATGAGGCCGAATTTTTGGGCGGGGTTGAGGACGGTGAAGCGGGCGAGGAATTTTCTAAAGAAGTGGGCGGGGCCGTCGCTGATGCTGAGGTAGAGCCAGAAGTTGCCGTGATTGACTGGTAGCGGGTTGAGGAAGAGGCGGAGGCGGTGGTGGCCGGGGGCGAGGGTGGCGGCGGGAGCGAACTCGGCGGTGTCGGGAGCGAGGATGAGTTCGCCTTCGCGGTTGAAGATGGGGAGGCTGATGCGGAGGTGCAGGCAGGGAGCGAGAAGGGTGAAGGCGATTTCAGCGTGGAAGGGAGAGTCGGCGAGGCAGGAGAAGCCGGAACCGTCGCGGGGGAGGTTCCAGCGGACGGAGATGTCGGCGATTTTGTCGGGGGCGTGGTATTCGCCGCCGAAGAGGTAGTTTTTGACTTCGGGGGAAAGGTCGTCGGCGGATGCGGGGGTGGCGTCGGCGGGAGTGGGAA
>CAZDAQ010000013.1:3840-27883 GCA_964503425.1 uncultured Opitutales bacterium | reverse complement strand
TAGCACTGGAGCGAAAACCGGCTCAGCGCCGTCACATACGACACCCGCGGCAGGTAGCTCGACATCGTGAAGCTCAGCGCAATCAACACCAGCATGCAGCTCACCCCCGGCCCCACGATCGCGTTGTATTGCTTCCGGTCATACCATAGCGAGGCGAACGCCACCAGCACCACCAGCAGCGAGGGTATCACGATCGAGTAAAAATAAAACCCCGGCCGCCGCTCGATCGTGATTGTGTAGAGCAACTCGCTGTAGCGGTTCGCTTCGTTCCGTTCCGCCAGGTGCTCCTGCGCGGTCAGCCCCGCCACATTCCACTCCGGCAGCACCACCTCCGGGCTGATCTCGCTGCCCGCCCCCGCCTTCAGGTGTATCATCCCTTTATCGAGCGAGAAAGTCTGCAAAATCAGGTTCAGGTGCTGCTCGTCAAACGGCAGCCGCCGCAAATCAAAACTCGTGGACAACTGGCTGTCGAACCGCTCCTGCCAGGTGACATTGCCGCCCTCCCGTATCGCCAGCACCTGGTTCTCGCTCTTGCGCGGATCGCGCTCATTGTCGAATTCCAGGTCCGGATGCCAGATGTTCGCCAGCGCCGCCTCCGCCTGCTGCTCCACATACACGCCCGGCGCCACGCGCGGGTCCTGCCACTGCAGTTCCAGCAAACCGGTCAGTTGGAAGGTGTGGTCTTTTTCATTCACCGACGGAATGTCCTGGATGACAATCCGCGTCTGCACGTCCATCTGCGCCGCCGGCGCCGGCTGCATTTGCTGCGCCTCCGCCGCGCCCAACCCCGCCGGCATCAAGGCCACACCCAGCGCCACCCAGCGACCGCGGCGGAATGTCCGGCAGAGAAGCTCCGTAAAGCCACGCTTGGAGGAAGACCACGGTATTGACATGCGCTATGGTGTCCTTGATTCGCTTTTTTTGCTCTGCGGTTGTTCTAATTTTTCTGCGGATGTCCGCCCTCTTCCTGATCCCGCAGTGCCAAGCTAACTTCTCCCCCAATCTCGGCAACCCCCAAAAACGCTCTACCCTCAGCCAACGAACTTCCCGCCATCACCAGCTGGCAAGTGCAACGCCGTCCACCTCGATCTGCTTCAACTCATTCCCGCATTGTTTCCTTATGCGTTTTTTGTGGTTCATCTCTCTTCTCTTTCCTTCGCCTGCTTCGTTTCCTTCGGTTCAAAACTCTTTTCTCTTTTTTCGTGTCCTTTCGCGCCCTTTCGTGGTTAAAATCTCCTCCGCGCCCATGCACTTCCCCCGCGAGACCAGCAACCTCATCGCCAGCCTTCGCGGCATCCCCCTCGACCGTGGCCGCTCCCGCGAGCGCCCCGCCTTCGCCCTCGGCAACCTCATCGAAGTCCTCGAGGAGCGTTACAAGCTCGGCCAGGAAAAAATCGAGGACACCATTGGCCGCCACTGGAAGGACCTCGTCGGCGAGCACGCCGCCCACCGCAGTTGCCCCCTCAAGGTCGTCGGCGGCGCCGTCCTCCTCATCCAGGTCGCCAACCCCGTCCTCCGCCAGGAAATGCAGTTCAAAATCAAGGACATCCTCGCCCGCATCCACCGCCTCCCCGGCGGCGGCGCCATCCAGGCCCTCAACTTCCGCGCCGGGTAAATCCTACCCCGCCACCCGCGCCAGTTGCATCCGCACAAAACTCGCCAGCCCCAGCAGCCGCGGCGTTGGCGCCAGTTGCCCCCAGCTTGCCAGCCCGTCCTCTCCCGCCCGCAATTCCGCCTCAAACCGCTCCCGCACGGCTACAAACACCCCGTGCCGCGTCATCCGCGCCGCCAGCTCTTGCAAGTCCGCCGTCCCCGCCAGCACCGCCGCCCGCAGCGCCTGCACTTCCACGTCCGGCAGCCGCTCCAGCAGCCACAACAACGGCAGCGTGAACTTCCCGCTCGCCAGGTCCGTCCCCAGCGTCTTGCCGATCTTCCCCTCGTCCCCGCAAAAATCCGCCACGTCGTCAAAAATCTGATACGCAATCCCCAGTTGCATCCCGAACCGCCGCACCGCCTGCACATACGCCTCCGGGTAGCTCGCCAGCCGCGCGCCGAGCATGCACGACACCGCAAACAGCTCCCCCGTCTTCAACCCAATCACCTCAAAATAATCCTCCACCGTAAACTCCGGGTTCCCGCGCTCCAAAGTCTGGTGTATCTCCCCCGCGCACACCCGCCGCGTGGACAGCGCCACCGCCCGGCACACTTCCACCGTCGGGAAATCCGCCGCCAGCTTCAGCGCCTGCGAAAACAGCGCGTCCCCCAGCAACACCGCCGCCTGCGCGCCGAACTTCTCGCCCACCGTCGGCAGCCGGTGCCGCAGCGTCGCCTCGTCCAGTACGTCGTCATGCACCAGCGTCGCCAAATGCACCAGCTCCACCACGGCCGCCGCCTTCACCAGTTCCGGCAAAATTTTCCCGTCCTCCTGCCAGCCGCCGTAAAACAGCAGCGTGGGCCGGATGCGCTTCCCCTGGTTCGCAAAAGTATACCGCACCAGGTCCTGCAACTGCGGCTCAAACGTCCCGATCTGCTCGTCGAAAAACCGCCCCAGCGCCGCCAGGTGCGGCTGCACGTCCCGCCACAACCCGCTCCCGTCCAGCACGACGACCGGCGGGGTGTTCGGAACTACGCGCAAAACAGGTGAAGTCATGGGAGCGTCGGATTTGCTTGGACAAAAACCACCGGGGCCGCCAATAACCGCTCAACGCCCCCGTCGGCGAATCCGTCGGCCCTTGCCGGCCTCCGCACCCTCCACGGTTTGCCTAACATTTAAATCGAACGTTTGCACATGAGTCAAGACGGCCCGTTGGTAATCTTGTTCGTCGCCGCCTTTGCCATTTGGCTCTTCCGGCAGTGGCTGGGCGACCTCCGTGAGGCCCGCGCCGGCCGTCCCCACCCCCAGGCCTGGCCCGGTGCGGTCCCTTCCCCGTCGCCCATCATCGTCCTTGCCGTATTCGGCTCCCTCGCCCTCCTGGCCTTTGAAACTTATGGCGAATACGCCCTCGGCATCTCCGAACAGCAAAAAAACATCTCCGTCCTCTTCCTTCTGGCCATGGTCGCCGCCGCCTTCTACGAGGAACTCATCTTCCGCGGCTTCCTCGTCATCACGGGTCGTGGCTCCGCTGCCCTTCTCGCCGGCATCGTCGGCTTCTCCCTGCTCTTTTCCCTCCTGCATCCGTTTCTGTGGGATTGGAAGGACGGCGGCCTCGTCTTCGACTTTTCCCTCAAGGCCTGGTGGAGCACCGCCCTCGTCTTCGCCTCCTCGCTCTGGTTCTACACTGTCCGCTTCCTGCCTCTGAATCCCGCCCGTTCCCTCATTCCCTGCTTCGCCGCCCACCTCGCTAAAAACCTCGGCGTCTTCGCCATCAAATTCGCCCAGGGCCATGTCACCTCGTGGTGGTGAAGTCCATTTTTCGCCTTTCCTGCGCCGCCCTTCGGCGATAACCTTCCGTATTCCCGTGAACCTGCCCCCCACTCCCTCCCGCCGCTGCTTCACCCGGCTTGCGCTCGTCGTCGCCCTGGCCACCGCCTTCGCCGCGCCCCGCGCCGGAGCGCAAAATTTCGTCTTCAACGGCGCCACCGTCGTCCGCCCCGTGCCCAAGACCCAGCCGCTTTTCGTCAACTCCGGCATCGTCGTCTCGCCGACGCTCACCGCCCCCACGCAAATCACCGGCATCGTCCGCCGCCAGGGCACCGTCACGCACAACTTGCTGGTCATCAAACCACTCGCCAAAAAAGCCACCTTCACCTACGGCGTGGACACGCCCACCCCCACCGTCGCCACCGGCACTTGCACCGTCGCCACCGCCGGTTTCAGTGGTTCCACCGTCACCGTCACTCTAACCTCAGGCAGCCCCAAGGGCACCATGCTCTTTCGCATCCAGCCCGGCGCGGTCAACGTTTACTCTAACCTTAAATTCACCGCCCCCGCCTTCACTTCCCACGAACACTTCTTCGGCACCGTCACCAACCCGCCCGTCACCGAATAGCCTGCCCGCACCCGCTATTTTTTTACGGGTCGCCACCTTCACTTTTTAATTTTGCATTTTTAATTTTAAATTTTCTTCCCCCATGCCTCTCCGCATCCTCCTCAACGGCGCCCAAGGGCGCATGGGCCGGGCCATTCTCACCCTCGCCGAGGATAATCCCGATATCCTCGTCGCCCGCCAACTTGACGCTAACGACCCGCTCACCGACGCCGCGTTTGACAACATTGATGTAGCCGTGGACTTCAGCACCCACGCCGCCACGCTCCCTCTCGCCCAAGCCGCCGCCCGCCGCCGCGTCCCCTTAGTCATCGGCACCACCGGTCACTCCGACGCCGAACGCGCCGCCCTTCTCCCCTTCACCACCCAAATCCCTGTCGTCTGGTCCGGCAACTACTCCCTCGGCGTCAACCTCTTCAACTACCTCGTCAAGCGCGCCGCCACCGTCCTCTCCAGCCGCTACGACGTCGAAATCCTCGAGATGCACCACCGCCACAAGGCCGACGCCCCCAGCGGCACCGCCGGCAAGCTCATCGAAATCGTCAAAAACGCCCGCGCCCTGTCCGCCGACAACGTCGTCCATGGCCGCCAGGGCCTCCCCGGCCCGCGCCCGGAAAATCAAATCGGCGTCCACTCCCTTCGCGGTGGCGATGTCATCGGCGACCACACCGTCATCTTCGCCGGCGAAGGTGAACGCATCGAGCTCACCCACCGCGCCTCCCAGCGTGCCATCTTCGCCACCGGCGCTCTCCGCGCCGCCCAATGGCTCGTCCGCGAAAACAAGCCCCCCGGCCTCTACGGCATGGACGACGTCCTTGGCCTGAAGGACTGAGACCGCTACCCATTTCGCCTGATGCATGACGAAACGAAAGCGGCCACCAAGCGGAAGGTTCAAAAGACTGACCATGTGTTTGATCTCGAAACGCGCACGACTGCCTTTGCCGAAGCCATAATCAAATTCACGCTCGATCTGCCGCACGACCATCCGGTTCTCCAGCCCCTTATCCGCCAACTCGTCCGCTCCGGCACCAGCATTGGGGCCAATTATTGTGAAGCCAACAACGCCTCCAGCCCCGCCGATTTCGCCCACAAAATCGGGCTCTGTCGCAAGGAAGCCCGGGAAACCATGTATTGGCTCCGCCTGCTCGGCAAGGCCTGGCGCCCAGCCCTCCCTGCCGCCCGCGTTCTCTGGCGCGAATGCCGTGAGCTGCATCTGATTTTTTCGGCCATTTTCCACAAAAGCCGCCAGCCCCGTTCACTGCCCACCAAATCCGCCGGCTAATTTTCCCTTTCCCGCTCCCTTTCTTCCCCTTCATTTTATCATTCGAATTTTATAATTTAAAATTCTTCTATCCATGATCGTTTCGCTCGAGGGTATCCTGGTTGAATCAAATCCGCTTCACGCCGTCATTGAAGCCCACGGCATCGGCTACGAGGTCAACATTCCCGTCACCACCGCCGAAAAACTCCCGCCCCCCGGCCGTCCCGTCAAGCTCCACACCCTCGCCGTTTACCGCGAGGACTCGCAGCAGCTTTACGGCTTCGCCACGCGCGATGACCGCGACTTCTTCCGCCTGCTCGTCGAAAAGGTCTCCGGCATCGGCCCCAAGACCGCCCTCAATCTCCTCAGCCGTCTCTCCGTCTCCACCCTCAAGTCCGCCATCGCCAACTCCGACCTCAAGCTCCTCGCCAACTGCCCCGGCATCGGCAAAAAAACCGCCGAGCGCCTCGTCGTCGAGCTGCGCGACAAAGTGGGCCTGCCTGCCACCACGCTCCCCGCTGTCGAACCCGGTCAGGAAGGCCCCGCTCCCACCGCCTTTCAGGATACTGTCGGCGCGCTCATCGCCCTCGGTTACAAAGCGCCCGACGCCGATAAAGCCGCCCGCCGCGCCCTCTCCGCCCTCGGCCCCGCCGCCACCTCCGAAGCCCTTGTCAAAAAAGCCCTCGGCCAGGGGTAGCTGCTTCCACTCCCTCTCAACCCGCCAGTGCCGTTCGCCCTTTCCCCGCTTCCCCGCGTTCTTCCCTCCGCTCAATAATCGCGATCTTCTGCCAAATCTTCTGCGATAGCGAGGTGGACAGTTCCTCAATCTCCGTCACCGACGCCAGCACAATCCCGTCCAGCAACTCCTGCGCATACAGCGCGGATATTTTTCCGAACAGCCCGAGCAGGTCCGTGCAAAACACCAGGTAGCGGATCAGCTCCTCCTGGTTCACCGGGCCTTTCGGCTGCACCGTTTCTTCCGGCTTCAGCTTCAGCAGGCTTTCCGGGTCTTTCGTAAATTGGTGCATGTCCACAATATGCGCCAGCGACCGCAGCTCATGCAGCGCCCGCAACGCCCGCCCGCGCTTGATCCGCCCCTCCCAGCTCCACAAAAACACCAGCCCCACTCCAAACAGAATCATGTCGTTGAGAATGTTGTAGATGTCCTGCAACAGTTGCGAAACGCCTTCGTTCGAAAAATTGAAGCGCAGGTGCGTCACCAGCATCAGCACCCCCGCCACCCCCACCAGCGTCAGCGCCACCGCCACCACGCGGATCTGCCACTGCGGCTTCGCGCACGACGCCGCCCGCTCCGCCGACTCCAGCGCCACCAGTTCCACCTCGCTCGCGATTTTGCACAACCCCGCCCGCGGGAACTTCTCCTGTATCCGCCCGCGCACCGCCACTGCCGTGTCAATGATCCGCGCCGCATCCAGGCTCCGGTAGGCCAGCGAGCGGCGGGCGGTCTTCGTGGGCGTCTCCATGGCGGGCATCAATGACCCTGCAACCAGCACATGCAGTGCCGATTCCCCTCCCCGCGGCAACTATGCCGCTTTATCTTTCCCCTTCCGGTTTCACCACCACGCCCGCCCTTACTGCCAGTTATACACCACCGTGTAGGTGATCACCTTCTCCTCATCCGGCTTCAGCGTCACGCGGAACTCCGCCGTCTGCGCGTCCTTCTTGGTGAAATCGTCCGACTTCGCCGTGATGTCCCAGTTCACCCAGCGGTAGAGATGCTCCACCACCCGCACCTCCACCGGCTCCGTCTTGTGGTTCCGCAGCTTGATCTGAAACGACTCCGTCATCGTGCTGTTCCGGTTGCTCAATTGGTAGTCTGTCCGTGTCCGTTCGCCCACGATGTCGAACGCGTCCCCCGTGTACATCCGCACCACCTCGTCCTGCGGCGTATGCTCAATCTTGTTTTCCCCCACAAACTGGATGCTCCCGTCCGCGTCGTCCTGCCGGTAAAACCGCACCCGCCCCGCCGGCAGCGGTATCCCCAGCCCGTTGTCCTTGCTGTTCTTGAACTCCCGCATCACCCACACCCGCTTGTTCGATTGCGTCCCGTAATCCGGCGTCGAACGGATGCTCACACTACTCATGCCGCCGTAGTTGCTCGTGTCCGCCCCGTCATACACATAAATCTTCTGCGCCGTCACATTCCCCGAGCGCACAAACTCCACCTGCTTCGTCTCGCGGTCGTGCAGTGTCACCGGTCGCGTCAGCGTATACAGGTGGTATTCGTCAAACGCCTGCTCTGTCACCACCGGTGCCATCATGTCTGTGGCGTTATACATTGCCCCGCCCATGGCCCGCCCAGCTCTGGCATACATCGGCGCCGCTGGCTGGATCTTGTTCACGTTCCCCGCCATCAATTTGACCATCGCCCCGTCAAAAGTCTTCCCGCTGTTGTTCGTCATCGTCACCCATCCCACAAAATCAATGCTGTCCCCTTTTTCCGGCGCCACCAGGTTGTAGGCCGATTGCCACGTCAACCCGTTCGTGATATAACTGATCTCCGCATTCAGCTTCGCCGCCGTCTCCGTCGCCAGCCGCCACGTCAGCGCCGGCTTCAAAATCGTGTCGTCGCCCAGTGTCGGAAATTCCGGCTCCCCCGGCAGCGAAAACCGCAGTTGGTCGTTCACCTCAATAATCGGCTGCTCGTTCGATCCATCCGGGTTGTATCCGCTGCGGATGACCTTCCCCTTCACGATAAACTCCTTCGCGTCCTTGTCCCGCACGATGAAATCCAGCGTCTTCCCTTCGTTCAGCGACAACAAATACCCCTGCGACAGCGTGTCCGCCCGGTAGCTTTGGTCGAGAATCTTCAGTGCCACCTTTTCCGTCGGATCCCGCAACACCACCGAGTCCGGCTCCATCTGCGCCGTCACCCCCGAATAAGTCACCGTGTTCTCCCCCGGCTGCAAGTCCAGCGGCACCTGGTCCCGCACCACCGCAAAGTTCTGGTTATAAATGGTTAACGAAGGCTGGGCCGCCAGCAATGCCGGCAAGGCCGACGCGAGGACAACAATCAATCGGATGTTCTTCATGGGAAGTAGGGGGGTGAAAAATCAACTCTCACTTTTATTAACGCTCCACCCGCCCTTTTGTTAGAAAATAAATCCATCCCCAGTCAAATATCCTTGTTCACCCCGGATCCTCTCCGGCCGCCTTACCACTTGTTTCATCATTCGAATTTTAAATTTCATAATTTTCAGTTACGCCACCGTCCCATCCGGCACCACCCCGTTCTTCGTCACAATTATCACCCCGTCCCGCACGAACAGCGCCCCCTGCTGCCACATGTCCGGCTTCCCTTCCGGCGAGAGCCGCACGTTGTTCCCCACCCGCGCGTTCTTGTCAATGATCGCCCGCTTGATCACGCACCCGCTCCCCACTCCCAGCGACGGCTCGCCCCGCGCCCGGTGGCGCTGCCGGCTCTCCTCCGTCTCAAAATAATCCGCCCCCATCATCACCGTGTGCTCCAGCTTCGAGCCTTTCCCGATGTTCGAGCGCACGCCGATCACGCACTCATCCAGGCTCCCCTCCACCACACACCCGTCCGCCACGATCGCCCGCTTGATCTCGCTCCCGTCAATCCGGCTCGGCGGCAAATACCGCAAATGCGTGTAAATCGGCCGCTCGTGGTCGTTGAAGTCAAACCGCGGATTCGGCTGCGTCAGTTGCAGGTTTGCCTCGAAAAACGCCCCCACCGTCCCGATGTCCTCCCAATAATCGTCAAATACATAACACCCGAGCTTCTTTTGTCCGAGCATCGCCGGGATGATCTCCTTGCCGAAATCCACCGCCGGCGTTGCCAGCGCCTCCTTCAGCACCTTCCCTGTGAACACATAAATGCCCATCGAAGCCAGACAGTAGTCCTCCCCCTCCACCCGGTGCATCATCCGTTGCCGGATCGCTTCGCCGACGACCAAACTCTCAATCACTTTCGGATCCTTCGGCTTCTCCACAAATTCCTTGATCGCCAGATCATCCCCCACCCGCATCACGCCCAGCCCGTGCACTTCCCGTTTTGGCATCGCTTTCGCCGCCACCGTCACGTCCGCCTTGGTGTCCAGGTGCTGCTTCACCAGTTCCCGGAAATCCATCCGGTAAAGCTGATCCCCCGATAAAATCAAAAACAGGTCCTGGTCGCCGCCGTGAAAGTGATGCAGGTTCTGCCGCACCGCGTCCGCCGTCCCCTGATACCACTGGTCGCTCGCCGCCGTCTGCTCCGCTGACAAAATGTCCACAAACCCGTTGTCAAACGAATCGAACTTGTAGGCCGCCTGGATGTGCTTGTGCAGCGACGCCGTGTTGAACTGCGTCAGCAGGTAAATCTGATTGTAGCCCGAGTGGATGCAGTTGCTGATCGGGATGTCCACCAGCCGGTATTTCCCTGCCAGCGGCACCGCCGGCTTGCACCGGTCCTTCGTCAGCGGATGCAGCCGCGTGCCGCGGCCGCCGCCCATGATGATTGAAATGACGCGTGCCGAATTCATGGAGGCCTTTCAACAGGAGTGCGGAGTGGGAAAAGAGTGGTACGGCTGCGCCGCGCGCCGCCTACTCGCCGCCGGTAATCGTTGGGGTAAAACCGGTTCGCGCAAGGTCCGCCGCATCCAGCCTTGCCTAACACACGCCGTTTCCGTTACCTTGGCAATTCTTATGTGCGGCATTGTGGGATACGTCGGCAAACAGTCCGCCGGCAGCATTTTACTCGAGGGCCTCAAGCGCCTCGAATACCGCGGCTATGACTCCGCCGGCCTCGCCGTCACCGTCAAGGACCACTTCGAGGTCGTCAAAAAAGCCGGCCGCGTCGAGAAACTCGCCCGCGCCGCCGCCGTCGTCAAGCTCTCCGCCCGCTCCGGCATCGCCCACACCCGCTGGGCCACCCACGGCGCCGTTACCGACGCTAACGCCCACCCCCACACCTCTTCCGACGGCAAATTCGCCCTCTGCCACAACGGCGTCGTCGAAAATTACCTCGGCATCAAGAAATACTGCGAAAACCACGGCTTCACCTTCAACACCCAGACCGACACCGAGGCCCTCGTCAACCTCATCGCCTACCACTACCAGAAGGAACCCGAGAACCCCGGCAAAAATCGCTTCGTCTCCTCCGTCCGCAAGGCCCTCCTCCACGTCGAAGGCACCTACGGCATCGCCGTCCTCTGCGCTGACTTCCCCGGCGAAATCGTCGGCGCCCGCAAGGGCTCCCCCCTCGTCGTCGGCGTCGGCCACGGCGAAAACATGCTCGCCTCCGATGTCTCCGCCTTCATTGGCCGCACCCAGAATGTCATCTACCTCGACGACGGCCAGGTCGTCCACCTCACCGCCGCCGACTTTAACATTACCACCATTGCCGATGAATCCGTGGACCCCGTCATCGCCAAGGTGGACTGGGAAATCGAGCAGTCCGAGCTCGGCCATTACGACCACTTCATGGAAAAGGAAATTTTCGAGCAGCCCACCGCGCTCGAAAACGCCATCCGTGGCCGTTTTTCCGACGACCAAAGCACCGCCAAGTTCGGCGGCCTCAACCTCGACCCCCTTCAGCTCCGCCACGTGGACCGCATTCTCTTCTGCGCCTGCGGCACCGCCTGGCACGCCTGCCTCGTCGCCGAGCACCTCATTGAGCGCTTCGCCCGCATCCCCGTCGAGGTGGACTACGCCTCCGAGTTCCGCTACCGCAACGCCCCGCTCGATAAAAACACCCTCGTCTTCGTCCTCTCCCAGTCCGGCGAAACCATTGACACCCTTGAAGCCCTCCGCGAAGCCAAGCGCAAGGGCCACCGCGTCCTCGCCATCACCAACGTCGTCGGCTCCACCATCGCCCGCGAGTCCGACGGCGGCATCTACCAGCACGCTGGCCCCGAAATTGGCGTCGCCTCCACCAAGGCCTTCACCTCCCAGATCCTCCTCGCCGCCATGGTCGCCCTCTATCTGGGCCGCCTGCGCGACCTCTCCTTTGCCGAAGGCCGCATCATGGTGGACGCCCTCCGCACCATCCCCGGCCTCGCCAGCCAGGTGCTCGACCAGGCCCACAACCTCGAAGCCATCGCCAAAAAATACGCCAAGTTCAACGACTTCCTCTTCCTCGGCCGCCAGGCCCTCTACCCCGTCGCCCTCGAAGGCGCCCTCAAGCTCAAGGAGGTCTCCTACATTCACGCCGAAGGCTACCCCGCCGCCGAAATGAAGCACGGCCCCATCGCCCTCGTCTCGCCCGAATGCCCCTCCGTCTTTCTCGTCCCCCGCGGCGAAATCCTTAAAAAAGTCGTCTCCAACATCGAAGTCATCCGCGCCCGCAAAGGCCCCGTCATCGCCATCACCTCCGCCCCCGTTTCCGAATTCCCCGACGACCAGGCCGACGACATCATCCGCATCCCCGACGCCCACGAATCCATCCTCCCCGTCCTCTTCACCATCCCCATCCAGCTTCTCGCCTACCACATTGCCCTCGAACGCAAGTGCGACGTGGACAAACCCCGCAACCTCGCCAAGTCCGTCACGGTGGAATAACTCACTTCACCTCCGGAGCCACGTTCGCACCTCATTGTGATTCCCGAGAAATACCACCCGCAGCAAATCACCGTCCCGGGTGAAAATCGCCCTTAGTCCCAAGCCCGCCCTCGCTTCATAGACTCCCGGTCGCAATTGTCGGATGCCCAGTCCGCTATGCACATGCGGACGCCCAAACGCCGCCGGAATCGCTTCCAGAGCAGCCGTCACTTCCGCCGCCTCCCGCTCAGGCAATCCGGCGAGCACGTCCAGCACCGCGTTTCTTACGGCGAGCCGCAACGAGCCCCCCGAGATTCCCGGTGGCTTCGACGTAGTCCCCGCTGCGGCTTTCGGCCCGGATGCGCCGGATGGCGCGATCAGCTTCTTTTTGGGTAAGGCCATATTCAGTCTCCAAATAATCCGTCGCCTCCACCGGCACCGGTCGCAACGCCACCACCTGCGCCCCCACGACAATCCCGACCGACTCGCCGCCCGCCGCCCGCTTCAGCCAATGGCCCAGGTTTTGCCGCGCCGTCGTAATGGTCAAAGTTTTCATGCTGTCATTATTATGACATTATTTTGTCGCGTCAACAAAAGATGGCGGTTTTATAACTTTCCGGCCAGTATCCCGTCCACGCCTTCCCATGTCCCTCCCCCCCCTCCCCGTCCTCACCGCCGGCTGGCCCGACTACGCCCTCCTCGACACTGGCCGCCGCCGCAAGCTCGAACGCTTCGGCACCCAAATCATCATCCGCGGCGAACCCAAAGCCTGGTGGGAACCCTCCCTCCCCGACTTCGCCTGGACCGGCGCCCACGCCGTCCACGAGGAAGACCGCCCCTGGCGCCTCGCCCCCGGCGCCCCGCGCGAATGGACCATGCACTGGCGCTCCCTCACCCTCCAGGCCCGCGTCGCCGACACCTCCAAACACCTCGGCATCTTCCCCGAGCAATCCCCCCACTGGGAATTCATTCAGACGCACGGCAGTGCGTCTGCCCCGAGCCTGTCGAGGGGCACCCCTCTCCCGCGCCCCCTGCCCAACTCGAATCTCGAAACTCCAAACCCAAAACTCCCTTCCCTTAAACTTCTCAACCTCTTCGGCTACACCGGCGTCGCCTCCCTCGCCGCCGCCGCCGCCGGCTTCGCCGTCACCCATGTGGACGCCTCCAAGCCCGCCATCGCCTGGGGCCGCCACAACCAACACCTCTCCAACCTCGACGCCGCCCCCATCCGCTGGATCCTCGACGACGCCCTCAAATTCCTCCGCCGCGAAATCCGCCGTGGCATCCGCTACGACGCCATTGTCCTCGATCCCCCGTCCTATGGCCGCGGCCCTTCCGGCGAACTCTGGAAAGTCGAAACCCGCCTCCCCGAACTCCTCCACCTCTGCCGCCAGGCCCTTTCCGAAAACCCCCGCTTCATCCTCCTCACCCTCTACAACCTCGAAGCCTCCCCCCTCATGCTCGCCAACCTCCTCGAGCAAACCACCCGCGGCCTCCCCGGCGACATCTCCCGCGGCGAACTCGCCCTCCTCCCCAACCCCGACCCCGGCACCCTCCACCCCGGCGAATCCCGCCACCCCCTCCCCCTTTCCCTCTGGGCCCGCTGGCAGGCCCCCGGCCCGCAACTCGCATAATGTACGGTTATCGTTAATCCCAAACTGCCGTCGCCTTGAACATTCTCCGGTTGTGAGAGTCTCTGTTCGGTGCGGCCTTTCAAAAATCAGTCACGTTGGATTTCTGTCGGAAAAATTTCTATTCTCCAACGGTTGTTAGTTTTTGTCCTCGCGCTTCTTGCCGGTTGCTGCACGACACTTCCGCGCACAGCGGCAGACCCCGACACATCCCGCAAACTCCAAATGCTCGCGGCCGGTCAACGCTGGGATTGGTCCGGCGGTCGGCTCCTTCGCACGATCAATGGCGGAGAAACGTGGGTGGATGTCACGCCTCCCGGCTTTGTCCAAGTCACCTTGGGAAACGCCGGCAGCTCTCACGAAGGCGAATACTTTTCCGGTTCGCGGTTTGCGCTTTTCTCCACCTTTAGCTACGACGATCAGCCCTTTGGTTTGTGGCGTACTTCTGATGGCGGAAAATCTTGGGCTTTTTTCAAGCGGGACGACATTCTACAGGATTTTCATTTCACCGACGCCAATCACGGCTGGGCCCGGACGGAAGATATGGGTGCGGGCAGCGCTTATGTGCGATTTTTTCAAACAACCGATGGCGGCATAACCTGGACGCCCATCTTATTCATTCCCCCGGACGGCGTTGACGACTCCGACGAGCCCCCCGGCACCATCCATCTCAGCAACATCGCGGGCGATCAAATCGCCTATTTCCCGCCGGCCAAGGCCATCATCACCACCGACAATAATTTGGATTACGAACGTCCGAAAGGCTCCGTCCATCTGCAGCTTACCACCGACTTGGGCAAAACCTGGCGCGAACTCATATTGCCCCTCCCCGCCGGCAAATACCACGACGATTTCTTCCACACCCAGTTGCCCGTCTTTTTCGACGCCCATCACGGCCTGTTGCCGGTGACCGTCTTTGAATACTCTAACGATAACGATGGTTCTTACCACCAAAATAAAGTACTGCTGATTTTTTACCGCACCAACGATGGCGGCGAAACCTGGTCAATCGGCCCGCAACTGAACCACGATGACTTGGAATCCCAAGGGCAAGGACCTTCCTTATTTGACGAGATTTGCCTGATTTCCTCCCTTAACATCGTTGTACGCAACGGCGCGAACCTGTGCGTCACCCACGACGGCGGAAAAAGCTGGCGCACCATCACCCCTGTGTTCATGGGGGGTTCGGCAGTTTCCGATCCAGACCATTGGCACCTCGAATTTCTCGATGACACCCACGCGACCAACACCATTTACGATGATCTGGGCAATCACACCCTCTACCTAACCTCCGACGGCGGAGCCACCTGGACAGAATTCCCCCTCAAGACTGCGTTTAACTGAAAAACCTCCCCATCCTCAACCCCGGCACCCTCCACCCCGGCGAATCCCGCCACCCCCTCCCCCTTTCCCTCTGGGCCCGCTGGCAGGCCCCCGGCCCCCAACCCGCGTAAACTAAACGGATCGCCCGATCGAGAATGGCAATTTCAACTGGCGCCGGGCTGGGCGATGAGGCTCAGATGCACCCGTGGATCCATTTTCAGATCAAGCAGCTTCCCTTGGTAACGCACGAGCGGCGTCGTACCGGCGTGGGAATCAATCTGGCAACTGACCAATTGTCCGTCCTTCCATTCCAAGCTCAGTTCGTAATCTCCCCGCGCGCGCAGGCCGGAAACTTTTCCGCTCTGCCAGGCCGTCGGCAGCGCGGGCAGCAATTCAATCGCATCGGTCTGGCTTTGCACGAGCAACTCGGGAAAGGCGGCGTACTTGGGAGGCGTTTGTCCGGTGATGCGGTTCCCCGTCGGCATCGAGTCGTTCGCCGCCAGCGCCTTGTCCCCTTCGTCCAAACGCGCCCACATCGCCCCCTTGTCCGGATGGTAGCCGCCCGTGCCGCGGTTTTGCAGCGCCAGTTTGGCCCCGGCGAACAACGCCGGCGTGTTCTGCGCCGTGATCTGGCTCAGCGGCCAGACGGAAACCACCTGTGACGCATGACGATGCGGCGTATACCGGTGTCGCGGGTCGGCGGGCAGCCTCGAATAATCCTGCGACCACTCCTGCAGTTCTCCATTCGCCCCGATTTGGAAAGGCAGCAATTTCGCCCGGGTGGCGATGAGCTTCGCGCGAAAGTCCGTATCCACGTTCAACACCTGCGCTGCGGCAATCGTGTCGTCAAAGAGCTGGCGGATGAGCGCCATATCCATCGTGCTGCCCATCGAAAGCGTGTAAGCCGGCCCGCCCGACGCCAGCCCAAAACGGTTCTCCGGCGACGTGGAAGGCGACGTCACCAAGTGGCCTTTGCCGTCGTCCACCAGGTAATCCAGACAAAACTCCGCCGCGCCCTTGAGAATCGGATATGCCTGCTCGCGCAGGAATTGCTTGTCCAGCGTGAACGCGTAGTGGTCGTAAAGATTGTTACAAAGCCACACCCCGCCCATTGGCCAGATGGCCCATTCGTTGTTGCCGCTCGCCAGCGTGGTTTTCGCCCAGATGTCGGATGACTGCCCCGTCACCCAGCCATGAAAGCCCCAGTCGATTTGCGCCGTGCGCGCCCCGTTGGTCGCCAATTCCTTCATCCAGTTCCACAACGGCACGCCGCATTCCGGAAGGTTGGCCGTCTCGATGAGTCCGTAATATTTCTCGACGTTCTCATTCAGCCAGTGGGCGCTGTGGCTGGTGGGCGTCCACGATTGGTTCCACATGCCCTGCTGGTTGTGCGGGCGGTCGCCCAGGCGCGAAGTCGCGATCATTTCATACCGGGCATACTGGAAGCCGAGAACATGCGGTTCGGGCGCCTCACCGTTGATTTCCACCCACACCCGCCGGAAAATTGGCTGGTAATCGGCCAGGTGGGTGGCCAGCAGTCGGTCGTAGCTTTTCGCCGCCGCCTTGGCCAAAGTTGCCGTCACCACCGGCGTCGGATTGATTCCCTGCGTACCGGGTTCCTTGTCAAAGCCATTGTAACTGTCCGTGTTCGCAATGATCAGCTCCGCACTGTCCGCGTTGGCCACCGTAATCGAATCGTTGCCCGCCATGACGTTGCCTCCCTGCGCGATGACCTTGACCCGCGTTTCCGTGGTCATCCCTTTCTGCGCGTCCCACCCGCCATTGGCCGGAGCCTTGCCTTTCATGACGATGACATTCCCATCCGTTGTCGCCACCGCAGCGCCGTGGCCTTCCATCTGCGGAGGATACGACAACCGCGCGGTGAACCCAGTCTTGCCCGGCGCGCTGCTCGTGATCCGCATCACAATAACGTCGTCCGGAAAACTGGCAAATACCTCGCGCGTGTAGGTGACATTTCCAATGGCGTATTTCACCGTGGCCATCGCCCGGTCAAGGTCCAGCGTCCGGATGTAATTCGTGGCGTTGCCGCCGTGGTCAAAAGTAAGCGTCAGGTTGCCCAGCGGCAGAAACGTGCCGAGTCCGTCGCTGCCCCACATTCCCTGCGCCGCCTTTTCCGCGCCGGGATGGTCGCCCGCAGCCAGCAGTTTGCGGGTCTCCTCCATTGCCACGGCTCGCTGCGGATTTTCCGGATCCAATCCGGGCCCGCCGGACCAAAACGTCTTGTCGTTCAATTGCAGTGTTTCGATCTCCACTCCGCCTTTGATCTTGGCGCCAATGTGCCCATTTCCAATGGGCGTCCCCGCTTGGGTGTTAACCGGATCCGCCCGGTCCCACGTCATCTTCAGCGTGTCCCACTGGCCGTCTTTCATTTCGGGCAAAGGCGTCGTGGATTCCGCTGCTGAAGCGGAAATCGCCGCCAAACAGGCCAGGGCAAACACGAGGCCCCGCAAGCTAAACCGGGTGGTTGTTTTCAGCCAGATGGAAAATTCCATTTTGGGGTTGTCGGGGGGGACGGCGGGCGGGGATGGCTCTCTCCGTGTCTTCCACCATTCAAGCGCCTTTCCCCTGATTTAGGAAGTGCTAAAAATATCTCCAACCCGCCTAAAGGATAGGGATTGTATTCCTGCGGCCCTCACGGCATGGATTTTTCCCATGAACCCCAAATTGCTCTTGCCGGCGCTTCTCCTCAGCGCCTCCCTCTCCGCCTCCGCCCAGGATTGGGCCAAAGCCCAGCTCGCAAAATCCCCCCGTCACACGGAATACGTCACGGTGAAGAACGGCGCCCGCGACGTGCTCTGCTGGGTCGCCTATCCCGAGGTCAAAGACAAAGCCACCGCCGTCCTCGTCATCCACGACAGCTCCGGCCTGACCGATTGGGCGCGCCTTTCCGCCGATGAACTCGCCGCCGCCGGCTACATCGCCATCGTCCCCGATTTCCTTTCCGGCTCCGGACCCAAGGGCGGCGGCTCCAGCTCATTCCCCGGCCAGAGTGAATTGGATCTGGCCCTCAAGAAACTGACCACCCCGCAAATCCTGGGCGACTTGGATGCCGCGGCGAAATACGTCAAGACCCTCCCCTCCGCAAACGGCAAACTGGTCATCGTCGGTTTTTGCTGGGGCGGCTCCCAAGCCTCCATTGCCGCCTGCAACCGCACCGATTTGCAGGCGGTTTGCGTTTTTTACGGCTGGCCGCCCAAGCCCGCCGATGGCATTAAAAACATCCGCTGCCCCGTCTATGGTTTTTACGGCGAGAACGACGCGCGCGTCACCGTCACCGTCCCGCAAGGCCAAACGGACATGAAGGCCGCCGGCAAAACCTTTGCCCCCGTCATCTACACCGGCGCAGGCCACGGCTTCATGGCTCACGGCGACCCGGCCTATCCGCTGACTTCCCCGGACGCCACCGCCGCCAATCGCCAGGCCCGCGACCAGGCCTGGGCGCGCTTGCTGGATTTGCTTAAAAAAATCCCAGCCCCCCTCACCGCTTCACCACCACAAACCGCGTCTCCTGCCCCGCCAGCGTCAGCGGCACCACCACACTCCCCGCCGCCTGCGTCACCCCCTCCTGCGGCTTGATGGTTCCCGTCGCCGGGTCCCACACCTGCACCGTGCCGCTCCCCGCCAGCGTCGCCGTCCGCGTCACGGCGTCGCTCGATTCGTTGAAAAAGAAATACACCTCCCCGTCCTTGTAGGAACGGTGGATGTATTTAATCGCCGGGCTCGCCGCATCCAGCTTCACGTCCGGCGGCGGCAGTGCCGCCACCACGCGGTCGGTGATTTCCGGCGTCGGCTCTAATAGCGTCGCAAAGCTCAAGTCCGGCGACCCCACTCCATTCAAAAATGTCCGGTCCGCCACCATCGTCGGCGTCCGCCCCACGAAAATCACCTTCCCCCCTCCCGCCGCAAACGCCTTCAACCGCTCCAGCACCGCCTTTTCAATCACCGTCGAAGTCGGCACAATCACCGCCTTGTAGGTTTGTCCGCTTAAATTTTTCAATCCGTCCTTGTCCAGCGTGCACACCGTCGCCAACCCGTCCGCGTCAATGTGGTCAAAGTCAATCTGGTGCTCCATCAACTGCGTCACCAGCTTCACCGTCACGTCGTCCGCTGCCTGGTCGCCCAGCCACAGGCTGTCCGTCGGGTGGTAAAGCGCCACCTGCGCCGCGGGCCGCCCGTTCGCCAGCAGGTATTGCGCCCGGCTTACATAATTGCCGATGCTCGGCCCGCTCGGGCTGTTCAACCCGCGGATGTTCATGAAGTTCACCCCGCGCACCAGTTGGTAGTCCGCGATAAACTTCCCGTTCGCGCCGGTGCCCCCGCCTTCCTCCTCCCAAACTTGCGGCCGCCCGTTCACGTGCGCCGCCGAGGTCGCCAGCTTCGGAAAATCCGCCACGATCCCCGGCCCAATCTGGTTCAGGTTGTCAATCCCCGGCACGCCGACATAGTGCATGTCCCGCCAGAACGAGCCTTCGTTGCTGATCATCCCTTCGCCCCGCCCCAGCATTTTCTCCTCGTGATTCAAATGAATCATGAACTCCATGTTCCGCGCCGTGCACCAGTCCTCCAGCCGCTTGTAGAAGTTGTCGCGAAACATCTGTGTCCACACGTCAAAATAATCCGCCTTCGCCCGCTGCGCCTCCCACGTCAGCGTCCCGCCCCCGAAAATCAGCGGAATATACGGCTTGAAATCATAGCCCTTCACCGTCTGGAAGGTCTCCAGCAGCTTCGGCGTCCAGGGGTTGACCCCCGTGTAATCCGTCTCATCCGCGCGGAAGCCCAGCACCGTCTTCCCAAACTCGTCGCCCACCGCCTTCTCATAGGCCCCGTAGATGACGTTCAGATACGTGTCCGTCGCTTTCGGATCCAGATAATCAATCAGCGTATACAGGCTGTCCTTCGTCGCCCCGGCGTCCTCCCCATTGTCGTTGCGCGTGGGCGAGGTCCTGTAGGCGTGCCGGATAAAGGTCAGCTCCCACGCGCCCGAGCCCGTCGGCGCCGTCCATTTCAACTTCCCATCCGCCGGCAGTGGCACCACCACGCTCGCCGGTGCTTCCCCGCCCGCTCCGCCCCCAGCGCCGCCACGGACGCCGCGCGCGCCGCCTCCTCCGCCCGCGGTCAGCACTATCCCCTTCGTATCCTTCGGCAATTGTATCGCAAACGGCTCGCCTACCGTGACCGTGTAGCGCACGGTCGCATTCGGCAGCTCCACGCTCAGTTGCCCGGCTCCGCCCCGCGGCACCCGGTAGGTAAAATTGCCGTCCGCCGGCACCGGCATCGCCTGGCCCGTCGGCGCGGGCGCGTCCGCCGCCGCTCCCGGTCGCGGATTCGCCACGATGCCCAGCGTGTCCGGCGGCAAAGGTATCTCCAGCGTCTGCCCCGCCGCCACGGTGCAATGCGCGTCGCCCACAATCCCCTGCATTCCCAGTTGCGGATAATCCTCGCTGATCAACCCGCCCGCAAATCCGTCGGGATAGCCGCAATCCCCTTCAATCCACACCTTCATCCCCCGCTTCTTGCACTCCTCCACCACCAGCTTCACCAAATCCATATATTCCGGCGAGAGATACTTCGGATGCACCCCGCGCGAATTGTTGATCATGTAAACACCCCCGCCGCTCGCGTAAATCTGTGCGATGTCCGCCACGATCCGCTCCTTGCTCACCGAGCTCCCCCAGATCGCCCAGTGGATCGCGCTGTAGTCCTTCGGCGGCTGCACAAAGCCCGCCGCGGCCTCCGCCACCGTCGGCAGCGTGATGTCCCGCGCGGCCTCCACCGCCAGCAGCGGCGGCGATAACAATAATGGCAATACCAGTCGGACAAGGACTTTCATGGGGCGCGTCTCTCCTTCGGTCGGGGGTTGGGGCTGCGGACGCCCTTCACGATTGCCAAAACGCCGCCCGTGGCAATGGCGGAATCACCAACCAAATAATGCTTGCCGATGCATCGGACTTCGATCCTGGCGGTGCTTAAACTGCCGATCCTGCCTTCGCGCGCTTGCGCAAGTCCCGCAGGCGTCCGGCGTGCGCCCCTTGCCGTTGCCTGGCGTCGCGCACCATCGCCCGCGCATCGTGTTGGAAGCGGGCTGATAGCTCTTCGCGCACCCGCCGCACTTCGGCAACCGGATCGGTTTGGCGGTTGGTTTTCATGGAGTCATCAGTTCCTCGGGCGTGCAAACTACCGGGCAGGCATACGGTGCCCCTCGGCCGATCTGCTGCACCTCCGGCAACAAATGGGCATTATTAGTTTGAGCGTCATTCACCCTGCGAATTTCCCTTCCCTCGCCTCTACCGCCGCTTCATCGCCGCGTCCGACTGGTGCAGCCGCTCCACGATCGAAGCGTCATTCGCATGCATGATCGCGTCGTCCCGCGTGATCACCCCGTCCTCGTAAAGTTCCAGCAGTGATTGCTCCAGTGTGCACATCCCGTCGCGCGAATTTGTCTCCAGCACCCCGTAAATCTGCTGCCAGTTCCCCGTGCGGATCTGGTTGCTGATTGCCGAGTTGTTCCGCAGCACCTCCATCGCCACGCACCGCCCCTTCCCGTCCGCCCGCGGAATCAGCTTCTGCCCGATCGCATACGTCAGGCTGAACGAAAGCTGCACCGACAATTCCCGCGCCCGCTCCGCCGGGAACATGTCCATCAAGCGCGTCAGCGCTCCCACCGTGTCCCGCGTGTGCATCGTCGTGAACACCAGGTGCCCCGTCTCCGCCGCCGTCAGTGCCTGCGACGCCGTTTCCGGATCCCGAATTTCCCCCACGAAAATGATGTCCGGGTTTTCCCGCAACACGCTCCGCAACCCCGACGCGAAACTAATCGCATGCCGCCCGATCTCCCGCTGCGAAAACAGCGCCCGCTTGTTCGGAAATACAAACTCAATCGGGTCCTCCAGGGTAATCACCCGCACCGCCCGCGTCTCATTGATTCGCGACAATAAGCTCGCAATCGTGGTGGATTTCCCGCTCCCCGTCACCCCCGTCAGGATCACCAGCCCCTGCTTCGCCCCCACCAGGCTCTGCCACGTCGCCTCGTTCGGGAATCCCACCTTCTCCACCGGCGGCACATACGGCGGCAGCAGCCGGATCACGCACGCCAGTCCGTCCCGGTCCCGGAACACGTTCACCCGGAAATAATACTGCCCCCCCGGCAGTTCAAACGCCGCGTCCACGTCCATCAGCGGGTTGTTCTGCAACTGCGCGATCTGGTCCGCATGCAGCATCGAGAACACCATCTGCTCCATCAACTCCGCCGTCAGCGGCACCCCCCCCGGCGTGATCTGCAACTCCTCGTCCAGCCGGTAGCGCACCGGTTCGCCCACCTTCAGGTGGAAGTCCGAGATCCGCGGCAGCCCGTGCTCAAAAAACTCCGGGTTCACTGCGCTGCCCAGTAAGTCCACAATGCTGTACATGTGGTCGCCGGCCTTATAAACCTTCTTCGTCGGGTCGTAAGTGGGGGTGTCGCTCATGGGGGTAAAGTAACCCCATCAAACAGAAATTCCACCCCGCCGCCAAGCAAATCCCCGCACTTTTTTCCTCTCCATCCCCATTTTAGCTCCCCATTCCATCTTCCATATTACGTTTTCCATTTAGACCGGAAAATACACCACGCGCCCGCAGTTGTCGCAATGCACCGGCTTCCCGCCCTTGCGCGCCGCCTCCGCCACATCATTCGACGCCCGCAAATGGCACCCGCCGCACTTGTGGTCCTCAATCGGCGCCACATACGGCGCCCGCTTGGCCGCCCGCATTTTGGACCGCTCGTAGGCCGTGCGCCACACCACCGGCACCACCGCCGAGGCCGCCTCCACCATCCCCATCTGCGCCGCCAAATCCCCGCGCGTCTGCGCCTCCTTGCGCTTCACCAGCGCGATCTCCCCCTCCAAACTCGCCGTCCGCTGCTTGTATTCCGCCTCCGCCTTCGCCAGCGCCGCCTTCGCCTCGTCCATCTTCATCATCTGCTCCAGCTCCAGCGTTTCCAGCGCCTCCACCTCCGCTTCCGCCGTGGCAATCTGGTGCGACAACGCCTGATACTCGTCGTTCTTCCGGATCTCAATCTGCTGCGTCTTATATTTCAACACCGTCGCCTCGGCCGACTTCAGCCGGTTGTCCAAATCCTTCCGCTCCACCTCCATCTCCTGCAACGTCTTCTTCCGCGCTTCAAACTGCCCTTTCTCCTCGTCCACCTTCTTCTGCAACAGCGTCAACTCCCGCGGTGCCTGCGCCAGTTGCCCCTCCAGTTGCTGCCGCCGCATGTCCGCCTCCTGCAACTTCAACAAATTCACCAACGCCGGGTCCAGCCCGCTGCTTACTGTCTGCGTTTCTCCAGCCGCGCCAATACTCATCCCCCCATTCAGCCCTCCCCGCCCATCAAACGCAACCCGAATCCACCCCGGCCTCCGCCCGCCTTTCCTTTCCCTGAGTGAACGTCGCGTTCTACCTCGGCAATAAACCTCCTCTCACCAGCAGGGTATCGCCCCATAGCAGCCCCGGTGCATTTGCTGTATCCTGTCCTCATGCAATTTAAAAATCTCTTTCGCACTATCAGCCTTCGCCATTTGGTTTGTGCCGCTTCCCTCGGAATGTTGGTGTTCACCGGCTGTGCCGATGGTCACGGCGGCGGTGTTGCCTATGTCGCCCAGCCTGCTGTCGTCGTCGTCGCCCCGCAACCCGTGTATGTGGAACCCCGGCCCCAGGTCGTGTATGTCGCGCCTCAGCCGGTCTATGTTGCTCCCCGGCCCGTGTATGTCGTCCAGAGCCACGGCTATTATCGCCACTAGGACTTAAAAGTCCCCCGCAAAGGTCGCTTGGTTCTCTTGTCCCTCCTGTCGCCTTCGCCGCGACAGCCCTAATTCACCGTCCCGTCAACCGGCGGCGGTCGTAGGTTTCGTGCTAAATCTGCATGCGCGTGCGGCTCTTTTTGCCTGCACCGGTTGCCTTCGGCTGCCCCAACCTTTCTCATTTCGCTTTTTGCCTTTATCCTTTATCGCTTATCCTTTCTCGTTCCACCCATGCCCCTCTACTTCAGCTACGGCTCCAATACCTGTTCTCCTGCACAGGAGAATGGACCCACCCTTGCCTGACCAACCCATCCCCATGCCCCATTACTTCAGCTATGGCTCCAACATGGACCCCGCCCAGCTCCGCTCCCGCTGCCCGTCCGCCCTCCTCCTCGGCCCCGCCACCCTCCCCGATTACCAACTCGCCTTTACCCTCTTCTCCCAAACCCGCCAGTGCGGCTGCCCTGACATTCTCCCGCAACCCAACGCCACCGTCCACGGCGCCCTCTACTCCCTCTCCGACGCCGACCTCCTCCGTCTCGACGA
>CAZDAQ010000013.1:0-3740 GCA_964503425.1 uncultured Opitutales bacterium | reverse complement strand
CCGTCCACGGCGCCCTCTACTCCCTCTCCGACGCCGACCTCCTCCGTCTCGACGACTACGAAGGCGTCTCCCGCCAAAAATACCACCGCCTCACCGTCTCCGTCCTCGACTCCTCCGGCACGCCCGTCCCCGCTGAAACCTACGCCGTCCTCCACAAATCCCCCGATTTTCAAAAACCCTCCCGCGCCTTTCTCGCCCAACTCACCACCGCCGCCGCCCAACTCTCCGTCCCTCCCGCCTACCTCGCCTTCCTCCGCTCCACCCCCACCTGTGACTAATTTCCCTCCTTCGTGTTTTTTTCGTGTTCTTTAGTGGAGAAAATCTCTTTTCTCTTTTTCCTGGCTCCATGCTCCCTGCTCCCGCCTCCTTAAAAATCCTCGTCGTCGGCTCCGGCGGCCGTGAGCACGCCCTCGTCCAGGCCGCCCGCCGCAGCCCCCTCGTCTCCGCCGTCATCGCCGCCCCCGGCAACGGCGGCATCGCCGCTGAAGTCCCCACCTTCCCCGTCAAGGCCGACGACCTCCCCGGCCTCGTCGCCCTCGCCCAGCGCGAAAAAGTCTCCTTCGTCATCGTCGGCCCCGAGGTCCCCCTCACCCTCGGCCTCGTGGACAACCTCTCACTCGCCGGCATCCCCGCCTTCGGCCCCACCGCCGCCGCCGCCATCCTCGAGGGCTCCAAGTCCTTCACCAAATCCTTCCTCCTCCGCCACAAAATCCCCACCGCCCCCGGCCAAACCTTCGACACCGTGGACGCCGCCGAGCTCTACCTGAAGGACAAGCCCGCCCCCTACGTCGTCAAGGCCTACGGCCTGGCCGCCGGCAAAGGCGTCGCCATCGCCGCCACGCGCGCCGAAGCCGTCGCCTTCGTCCGCGCCGCCATCGAGGACCGCGTATTTGGCGACGGCGGCAATGAGGTCCTCATCGAGGACTTCATGCCTGGCGAGGAAGCCTCCATCATCCTCTTCGTCTCCGGTCAAAACTACGTCCTCCTCCCCGCCAGCCAGGACCACAAACGCATTAACGACGGCGACACCGGCCCCAACACCGGCGGCATGGGTGCCTACGCCCCCGCCGCCGTCGTCACCCCCTACGTCCTCGAGCAAGTCGAGGAACAGATCATCCGCCCCACCCTCGCCGGCCTCGTTCAGGACGGTATTAACTACCGCGGCATCCTCTACGTCGGCCTCATGCTCACCCCTGCCGGCCCCCAGGTCGTCGAGTTCAACGTCCGCTTTGGCGACCCCGAGTGCGAAGTCCTCCTCCCCCTCCTCGCCACCGACCCCATCCAACTCATGTGGCAATGTGCCAATGGCACCCTCGCCACCTCTTTACTCCCTGCTCCGAGCTCCCTGCTCCCCGCTCGTTATGCCGCCGCCATCATCCTCTCCGCCTCCGGCTACCCCGCCACTCCCCGTCTCGGCGACCCCATCACCCTCCCCGCCACTCTCCCGCCCAACGTCGCCATCCTCCACGCCGGCACCACCCGCCAACCCGACGGCACCCTCGTCACCAGCGGTGGCCGCGTCCTCGCCGTCACCGCCACCGCCCCTACCCTCCAGGCCGCCCTCGACTCCGCCTACGCCACCTGCGCCCAAATTAAATTCCCCGGCGCCCATTACCGCCGCGACATCGGTGCTCGCCAGCTCAACCGTGGATCATTATCCTCGAGTTGAACCATGAACGAACCGACCCCTCCCGCTTCCCCCAGTCGCCGTCAGTTCCTCAAAAATTCCACGCTCGTCGTCGGTGCTTCGGTCCTCGCCGCGCCTGGCCTGCTCTCGGCGGCCACGAGTCGCGTCCTCTCCCTGCGCGGCTACGTCTATACCGGTGCCAACCGCCCGCTCACCCCCATCGCCAACGCCCTCGTCAGCCTTTACGAGGCCACCAGCGCCGCCCCCAGTCTCCTCGGCACCGCCACCACCACTTCCAAGGGTGCGTTCACCCTTCCCACTCACCTTCTCGGCCCCGCCTCCGCCGGTATTTTTTACGTCACGGCCAAAGTCGCGCCCGGTGTTGAGCTTGTCTCCGTGCTCGGGCCCACGCTGCCCGCCTCGGTCGTCATCAACGAACTCACCACCGTCGCCGCCGGCTACTCGCTCGCCCAGTTCATCAAGGGCGGCAAAGTCTCCGGCCCCAACTTCTCTCTCCAGCTCGCCGCCGGCATGAACGACAACCTCGTCTCGCCGGTCAACGGCAACTCCTCCTCCGTCCTGCTCTCTGCGCCCAACGCCGACCAGACCAACTCCCTGCGCTCCACCCGCTCGCTTGCCAACCTCCTCGCTCGCTATGTCCGCGCCTCGGGCGTTGGTGTCGCCACCTTCTTTGGCCTTACCACTCCTCCCGGCGGCCTCCCTCCACTCAGCTTCCTGCAGGCCTTGTCCAACCTCGCCCGTTTCCCTCAGCAAAACGTCTCCGACCTCTTCGACCTTACCCAGTCCACCCCGGCCTACACCCCTGGCCTCATCACCCCGCCCGACGCCTGGACCATCGTCGTCAAGGTCAACAACACCGGCAGCCCGCGCTACCCCTTCGGCGGCCCGGCCAACCTCGTGTTCGACGCCAACGGCTACGCCTGGATCACCAACAACGTCGTGCAGGGCACACCCAACTCCGGTGTCTTCAACGTCGTCCTCCAGCCCAATGGCAAGCCCGCCAACGGGCGCAATGGCACCCCCAAGTCGCCCCTCCTCGGTGGCGGCATCCTCGGCGCCGGCTTCGGCATCGGCATCGCACCCGATGGTACCATATGGATGGGCAACTATGGCTGGGGCGGCAACGCCTACATCCCTTCGGCCAGCGGCAACGGCAGCGTCTCGCGGTTCTCCGCCTCTGGCGTTCCCCTCTCTCCGCCCAATGGCTACCAGGGCGGCCCCGTCCGCGCTCAGGCCGTTGCCCCCGACGCCAACAACAACATCTGGATCGCCAGCTACGGCAACGACCGCGTTTACGTCTTCCTCAACGGCGATCCGTCCAACGCCGTTTACTTCCAGGAAGATTCCAAAACCGGCCCTTTCAACATCCAGATCGCCCCCGACGGCACCGCGTGGGTCTCCAACAGCGGCGGCCTCACTTCCGACGGCCCCAGCAGCGTCGCCCGCTACGCCCTCGTTGGCGGCCAGATCGTCCAGTTGTCCATCGCCACCCCCGGCGGCAGCCTCACCAACCTCAAGGGCTTCGCGCTCGACTCCTTCGGCCAGGCCTGGGTCGCCTCCGGCAATGGCAATTGCCTCTGCCTCTTCGACGACACAGGCGCCCTCGTTGACACGTTCACCGGCGGCGGCATCAGCGCCCCCTGGTCCACCGCGGTTGACGGCGACGACCACGTCTGGGCCGCCAATTTCGGCCCCGAGTTGGCCGGCAATAATTTCACCCTTGGCCGCATCTCCAAGCTCGCCGGCAGCAACCCCGCCACCCGTCCCCCGGGCCTCAATGCTGGCGACCCCATCTCCCCGCCCACCGGCTACACCCTCCCCTCTGGCGGCGACCAGGTGCGCCTCAGCAACGGCCAGCCGATGTATGGCCCCGGTCACACCCCCTCCTATTGCCCCTTGCAGCGCCAGACGAACCTCGCCCTTGACCAGGCCGGCAACGTCTGGGTCATGAACAACTGGAAGCCCAGTTTCGACTTCGACCTCGTCAACCCCGGCGGCGACGGCATCTGCATCTTCGTCGGCGCCGCCAAACCCCCCGCCCCCAAGCCGCCGCCCACGACCCCGCCAATACCACCCCAGCCCAAAACAAATT
>CAZDAQ010000012.1:17376-28104 GCA_964503425.1 uncultured Opitutales bacterium | reverse complement strand
TCGTCGGCGCCATCTTCAAGGGCCGCATCCAGAACCTCGAGCCCGGCCTCAAGGCTGCCTTCGTGGATATCGGCCTCCCCAAAAACGCCTTCCTCCATTACTGGGACATCCTCCCCGCCGCCAACGATTCCGCCGTCGAAATCGTCCGCGAAAACCAGTCCGAGGAGCAGCGCCGCCGCGCCGGCACCGTCTCCCTCAAGGACATTCCGCGCCTTTACCCCATCGGCACCGACATCGTTGTCCAGATTACCAAGACGCAAATCGGCACCAAGGGCCCCCGCACCACCACCAACATCGCCCTGCCGGGCCGTTTCCTCGTCCTCATGCCCTATTCGGGCCAGTGCGGCATCTCCCGCAAAATCGAAGACCGCCGCGAGCGCGACCGCCTCAAGCGCATCCTGCGCGACCTCACCATCCCCGAGGGCATGGGTGTCATCATCCGCACCGCTGGCGAGGGCAAAAGAATCCGCTACTTCATCCGCGACCTCCACCTCCTCCTCAAGTGCTGGGACGAAATCCAGGAGAAGATGAAGTCCCCCAAGCCCACCCTCCTTTACCAGGAGCCCGACCTCCTCGAGCGCACCATTCGCGACTTCCTCACCGAGGACATTGACCGCGTCCTCGTCGACGACGAAAAGGAGGCCGACCGCATGAGCGACCTCGTCGCCGAAATCTCCCCGCGCTCCCGCTCCAAGATCCAGCACTACACCGACACCATCCCCATCTTCGAGCGCTACAACATCGAGCGCCAGATCGAGCAGACCTTCCAGCGCCGCGTCCCCCTCCCCAGCGGCGGTGAAATCGTCATCGAGGAAACCGAGGCGCTCGTCGCCATTGACGTCAACACCGGCGGCCACAAGGGCTCGCGCGACGGCTCCAACTTCATCACCCAGGCCAACCTCGAGGCCGCCAGCGAGGCCGCCCGCCAGATCCGCCTCCGCAACATCGGTGGCCTCATCATCCTCGACTTCATTGACATGAAGCGTCCGCGCGACCGGCAGGACGTTTACAACCGCATGCGCCGCGAAATGGAAAAGGACAAGGCCAAGAGCCACATCCTGCCCATCTCCCCCCTCGGCATCATGCAGATGACGCGCCAGCGCCACGAGCAATCCAACGCCTCCGGCATCTACACCGGCTGCCCGTATTGTCACAGCCGCGGCATCGTCAAGAGCCCCCGCTCCATGTCGGTCGAAATCCAGCGTCGCCTCCTCTCCCACGTTCGCCGCCTGCGCACCCGCACGGAAAACCAGGGCAAGGAACTCCGCATGCGCGTCCTCCTGCACCCCGCCAACCTTGAGCGTCTCCGCACCGAGGACGAGCAGCACCTTCTCGACTTCGAGCAGGCCTACCACGTCAACCTCGCCTTCCGCGCCGACCCCGCCTACCACGTCGAAAACTTCAAAATCCTCGACGCCGACACCGGCTCGGAACTGCGGTAGCGCCGGCGCGCCCTTGCGGGCACTCTTTGATTCACTCAACCGAACGTCTCGTCGTCCGGTTTCCGAATCACCACCCATGAAACCCGCGCCGGTAACACCCCCGTTGGCCATGGTCGCCGGTGGAATTCTGGGCGTCATCTTCGGCGAGGCCTTTGCCGCCTTCTTCTCCATCGAAAACGTCGCCCTCGACGGAATTTTCTGCCTCCTCGGCACTTGGATCGGCTGGGCCCTGGCCAAAAAGCGCGAAATTGCCGAGGACCGTCTTCTCCTCGCGCAGGACCAACGCCTCCTCGCCCTCGGCCAGGTCCCCCACACCGCCGTCGAGCTCGTCAACCAAAAGTCCTTCCTCGAAGGCACCCTCATCGAGGCCAAGTCCGCCTATCGCGAGATCATTGTTCACTCCGTCGCCGCCGAGCGCTTCCTCGAGTCCGCCGACAAGGACTTTGCCGACGGCGCCTTCGCCCCGTTCTGGGACCATATCGAGCGCACCGCCAACGAACTCGCCGCCTACAAAAACTCCGTCGAGCAGCTCGGTCGCTGCGTCCACGTTTACCAGCGCGAAGCCTTCCTGCTCGAAAACACCCCCAACGCCGTCCCCGCCCTCCAGCTCGGCGACCATAAGCTCCCCGACGCCCGCCCGCTCGCCGAGCGCTTCTCCACGCTCGTCCGCCAGGCGCAGACCAATTTCCAGTTCGCCATGATCTACGAGCAGCGCAAGACCAACCAGCTCCTTTACGCCGGCTTCGGCACCCTCAGTGCCGCCATCTATTCTCTCGGCGAGTCCGTCAACCTCTCCCTTACCCAGCTCTCCAAAACCATGAACCGCAGCCTCACGAGCATGCTGGTCAACTCCCTGAATGCCTCCAACGCGCAGGCCGACTTCCGCCGCGAAATCAAGGACCGCCTTAAGGACTCCCAGCAAACCCTCGACCGCACCATCCACGGCCGCCTCGACGGGTAATCCACACTTCGAAAGGCCCGTGCTGGCAAGTAAATGGCCCCGGGCTGCGGCGTGTTTTTATCCTTCATCCCTCCGCCTTTCTCCTTCATCCTGCCTCTTTCCACCTATGCCCCAACGCGTCCTCATCCTCGGTGTCAACGGCTTCATCGGCAACAGCCTCACCTGGCACATCCTCAACACCTACGATTGGGAGGTGTTCGGCATGGACATCGGCTCCAACAAGCTCGAGCACTGCCTCGACCACCCCCGCTTCAAGTTCTTCGAGGGCGACATCACCATCAACAAGGAATGGATCGAATACCACGTCCGCAAGTGCGACGCCGTCGTCCCCCTCGTCGCCATCGCCACCCCGGCCCTCTACGTCAAGGACCCCATCCGCGTTTACGAGCTCGATTTCGAGGCCAACATGGAAATCGTCCGCAAGTGCGTGAAACACAAAAAGCGCCTCATCTTCCCGTCCACCTCCGAGCTCTACGGCATGTGCCCCGACAAGGAGTTCGACGAATACACCTCCAACCTCGTCCTCGGCCCCATCCCCAAGCAGCGCTGGATCTACTCCTGCATCAAGCAGCTCCTCGACCGCGTCATCTACGCCTACGGCGAAACCGCCGGGCTCGACTACACGCTCTTCCGCCCGTTCAACTTCGTCGGCCCCAAGCTTGACGACATCAACGAGCCCAAGGAAGGCTCCTCCCGCGTCGTCACCCAATTCCTCCACAACGTCATCCACGGCCGCCCCATCAAGCTCGTGGACGGCGGCAAACAGCGCCGCTCCTTCACCTTCATTGACGATGGCATCGAGTGCATCGCCAAAATGATCGAAAACAAAAACGGCTGCGCCTCCAAAAAAATCTTCAACGTCGGCAACCCCAAAATGGACTTCTCCATCCGCGAGCTCGCCGAGATGCTCCTCGACCTCGTCTCGAAATACCCCGGCTACAAGGACATCAAAAAGCGCATCAAGCTCGAGGACGTGTCGAGCGGGGAGTATTACGGCACCGCCTACCAGGACGTCACCCACCGCGTTCCCTCCATCAAGGAGGCCGAAAAACACCTCGGCTGGAAACCCAAGACCGACCTCAAAACCGCCCTCAAGCTCACCCTCGACTACCACCTCCTCCACAAAGACTACGAGTTGAACAAAATGCAGACGCGTTAATCCGGCCAATTTTTCGGCACGCGGACTCTCAGGAATTCGCCCAATCGCGCCATTTGATGAAGTTCGCCCGGTTCGTCCACACCGAGGGGGAAATCCGCCCGCTCAACTCCACAAAGAGCGCCTTCGCCTCGGTCTTGTCCCCGGCCACGCAGGCCATTTTGCAATAGTTGCTCAGCACTTGCAGCGAATCCGGATATTCCTTGCACATGAGTTCAAAGCCCATCTTGGTTTTGGGCCAAGAAGCCTTCGTTTCCTGAAAAATATTATCGTGAAAGCACTGCAAGCCCTCGACCACCTGCGTATATCCTTCCCAGCCCGCCCCATTCGGGTTCGCCGCCTCCTTTTCCGCCGCCGCCTCCCAGTCGCCCGGCTCGCCATACCAGCGGGGCAGCAGGTAAATTCCCCGCTCAATGTCATCATGCCAGAACTGGGGTTCCTCCTGCTTGGCCTCCGCGAATAACTTGTCATAGGCCGCGCGATCCAGGCCCCCCTGGCCCAGCGCCACCTCCAGCCGCACCATCCACCACATCGGACATTTGGGCTCAAGGGTTTTGGCGTCATCCAGGGCCTTGCGGGCTTCGCCCAGCCTCTCGGCAAACAGCCGCCAGCCCACCGGCGTCACCGTGTCGGCGTAGCCGCCCCCGCGCGCGTGCCCGGCGTAATCCGTCAAATACTCCGCGTAAGCAACGCGCGCCGTGATCGAATTCGGCTTCGCCTTTTCCCACGCCTGCAGGATCTGCGCATGCAACTGCCAGGTTGCATCCGGATCCTTGTCACTGCAGCGCAGGCAATCGTAGAAGGTGAATATTTTCCATTCACCATTTCCGAATTTGGCCTTGGTAGCACGATCCGTGTTGGCCAGTTTTTCCAACTGGCTAAAATTGCTTTTGTTGAACAGGGTACGGACGTGGTTGTAAGCGGTCGCCCATTCGCGGTAGATTTTGTCTTCACCCACTACCAGCTTTTGCGTCTTATCCAGAACCCCGGTCGCCCCGGCGGCGGTCGTCGTGGCGTTGCCCGTGGGGGCGGTGGGGTCGGCGGGCGCGCTGGGGCTTACGAGTGCCACCGCATCGGCTGGCGCAGCGGCCCGTGCCTCAATACTCGCGGCCAGGGCCCATAGGATCAGCATGCTCAGGCGCAAGTGTAGTGGGGTCGCTTTCATCGCAAAAATACCGCCTAACTTCGCAAGAATAGTCCACTTACCCGGAGGTTCAAGCCGATTCACTGCGACGACGGCTGCGACTGCGCCGTCGGCGAGGGTGGGGGCGCCGCCCCTTCCGTGTCTGCTTGCGGCTCTTTGCCCGGCGGGGGCAGTGCCGGCACTGGCGGCGCATTCACCAGCGCAGGCACCGGCTTCGTCGCCGGGTCAAACGTATAACGCACGTGCTGCTCCAGCGCGATGTTGATGTCAAAGCGCGTTTCCCCCGGCAGGCTTTTCCCATCCGCTCCCGCCACCGCGCGCCCCTGGTGGTGCGTCAGCGTCTTCAAGTCGGCCTGATATATTCCCGCGCCCGCCTCCAGCGGCGACTGCATCTTCATCTGATAATTCACCACCGATGGCAGCGCCTCCACTTGCGGCGGAAACGGCGGCCGCATGCCCTCCAGCGCGAAGCCGCCGTTCACCACCATGCTCAGGTGCCCCGTGGCATCGGGCCCCACCGATTCCAGATAAAATTTCCCCACCGCCTGCTCCGTCCCGGGATAAGCCTGCGCGAAGGCTGACTTCAGCAGCCGGGCTGCATTCACCGGCCACGAATTGCCCACGGCCACCGGCCCTGCCGGGCCGAGCAAATCGTCGTCCGTGTCATTCGGCTCACCCAATTGCACCACGTAGCCGAGGTTCGAGACCACCTCCGGCTTCGGAGTTTGCCCGTCAACCGCAAAGGCCGGCCGCCCATCCTCCTGCCGCCGCGCGCCCAGCACAGCTCCCGCGGGCACGAGGGTCTGGCTTTTCCCGTCCTGGTGGATGATCTGGCACCGGCGCACCACGTAGATCACCTCGCGCAGCGAGCCGTTCGGGTAAACCGAGCGCGCCAGCCCGTCGGCCACCAGTTGCACGGCATAACTGTCATGCTCGGACTTCACGACATTTGTCGTCGTTTGTGCCGTCGCCCCGCCGGATACATTGGCCGCCGCCGTGCCCGTTGCGGCATCCGGTTTCGTCACAATCACCTGCATCGTGTTGTCCAGCGCCGCCGTCGCCTCATAGTTGAAAGCTTCTCCCTCCAGGAAACGCGGCGTCAGCTCCGGCTGGTAAAGGCCGTCACCCGTCCCGCCTTTGCCGGAAGCGGATGTCGCCGGCTTGCACCCCGCCAGCAGCGCCAAGGCGCAAGCCGCTGCGGTGAATGCCCTCCAGGATGGCGCGCTGGCGGATTTCATCATCTGGTTCGCGCGCCGGCGCGGGACGACCTTTGCCCGGGCTTGACCACGCGCCTGCGGTAAAATTTCTCCGTCTCAGCCCGCGGCCGGCATCGCCTGAGTCAAGGCCACTTGCTCGCGAATCGCCTCCAAGTGCCGCCGCGCTGTCTGCAAATCCTCCGCGATCAGGCGGCGCAATTCGCGCACTTTCTCCCGGGTGATTTCCATTTTCTCTTTCGCCAATTCCTGCAATTCCCCGATGCGCGCCGCCAGCCGGGCCGACGTCGCCTGCACCGCTTCGATGGAATGCGCCACCATTTCCCGGGCTTGGGCCGAGAGCGACATGGTCGTCTTTTCCAGTCCGGTATCCAGTTGGTGCCGCACTTCGGTCAATTCCGCCAGCAGGATCCGTGAGGTCGGCACCCGCCGCAAATCGCTCGTCATGCCCAGCTTGTTTAGCGTCCACACCGTCCACTTGGTCGGGTCGAACTGCCACCACTTTACCCCGTTGCGGTAGTCGTGCTGAAATTCATGGTGATAATTATGGTAGCCTTCGCCAAAGGTGATCAGGGCCACGAGCGCACTGTCCCGCGCGCTGCACCGGGTCGAATACGGCCGGCTACCCAAACAATGGCACACCGAGTTGATGCAAAACGTGCTGTGTTGCACACACACCACCCGCAGCACCCCGCCAATCAACAATCCGCCCAAGGCCTGGATCCCCACCGCTTCCAGTGTGCCCCCGCTAAACCAGCCGTAAGCCGCACCCAGCAGCATTGGCAGCACAAATCCCACCAGCGCCCCGATGATATGCGTGTAGCGGTGCTGCCACATGACCAGGGGATCCCTTTGCAAGTCCGTTACATTGTCCAGCGGCGGCTCCGGCTTCAGCTTGAACAGCATCCAGCCGATGTGCGCGTGGAAAAACCCCTTCGTGATGTCGTAAGGATCATCTTCCTGGTCCACATGCTTGTGGTGGCGTCGGTGGTCGCTCACCCAGTCCAGCGTCGAATTCTCAAACGCCGCCGACCCAAAAACCAGCACGAAAAGCTTGACCGGCCATTTGGCCTTGAAGCTCAAATGCGAGAACAGCCGGTGATACCCCATCGTAATGGACAACCCCGTCGCCGCGCAATAAACCAGAAACAGGCCCACCAAAAACCAATTCAATCCGAAGTGCCAGATATACCACGGCACCGCCGTCAGGGTTATGGCCAGCGTCCCGATTAAAAAGACACTCGTGACCCAGTTGACTCGCCCATACGGGAAATTCTTGGAAACCATGTTATTGCGAATTTGAGGTAAACTTCTGCTATCGGCCAATTTGGCTTGGAGCTAAGGCTTTTTTCCAGACCATCTCAGCGCAACAGCGCTAGCAGGTATAGACCCGATTGACCATACACAAGTGCCCTCAACTCGCAATCTTTATTACTGCCCCAAGTCACTCGGCTGACAATCAGAATTAGTTCTGGCCTCCATTCCCATGATTTACCCACAAAAATATCGGCGATTATTTCATTGATAGCCAAAGCTTTAAACAACAACAGCACTTTTATACGCACGATCTTTGAACGAAATCCCCTCTCCCTTGGTCTTACCCTGTGATCCCGGTTGTCTTTGCAGGTGATCGTGGTCGCTTCAGTTCAGTTTGTAGTTTGTCTTTAGGTTCAGGCACGGCCCCTCGTCTGGGGGGCCGTGTTTGTTTTTATACCCCCCAGGCTCCCGCCATTCTTGCCCCTGCCTTATCCTCCGTCATTCCCTTTTCCAAAAACCGGTCTATATTCCCGATCTATGAGTCTCTTGCGCGCCTACTACTCCGGCGCCTTTCCCGAACTCGGGGCCGAAGTCACCCTCGACCCCGCCGAATCCCGCCACCTTATCCGTGTCCGCCGTGCCCGCCCGGGCGACCGCGTGCAACTGCTTGATGGCCTCGGCGGCGTAGTTTCCGGTGCCTTGGTGGGTGACGCCGCCGGCCTTGCCCGTGTCCGGTGCGAAACGCTCGCCCGCCACCCCCATCCTGTCCCGCGCATCCTGGCCGTCGGCCTCCCCAAGGGCGGCCTGCTTGAAGACATCATCCGCCAAGCCACCGAGCTTGGCGCCACCGCCATCCAACCCCTCCTGACCGCCCGCACCGAGGCCCGCTTTGACGACCCCGGCCGCCTCGCCCACAAGCTGGACCGCTGGCGCGCCGCCGCCCTCGAGGCCTGTAAACAATCCGGTAACCCTTGGCTGCCCGAAGTCACTGCTCCCCAGACTCTTGCCGTCTGGCTGACGGTCACTTGCCGTCCCGGCATGAACTGGCAAAAATTCGTCGCCGCACTCACCCCCAGTGCCCTATCCGTCCCCGATCTCCTGGCTCGCGGTGCCCTCGGCCCCACCGCTGGCGCCACCGGCCTGCTCCTCACCGTCGGCCCAGAAGGCGATTTCACCCCCGAGGAATACGGCCGCTTCGCCGGGGCCGGGTTCGCCGCGGTGCGTCTCCCCGGTCATATCCTGCGGGTGGACACCGCCTGCGCTGCCGCCCTGGCCCTCTTCGCCGCCCAGTTGGAAAATTTCTGAAGCAACTTGTCCCTCGTTGGTGTTATTAACCAAGATTGCCGGCACGCTCCCTGGCCGGTCCGCATGTCCCGCTTCCGCGTCATTGCCGTCCTTGTCCTGCTGTTTGCCGCTTATTGCGGCTCCTACCTGTATTTGTCCGTTCAGGGCTGTTACGAGCCGATTAGCGTCGGCCTCAATGGCCGCAACACCTACGCCTGGGCCCCGATGGGCTTTTTCAAGGATAGCCGCTGGAACCGTTTCAAAATCGCATTCTACGCCCCAGCCTACGGCCTCGACCTCCGCTTCTGGCACTCGCGCGACCGCGCCCGTTCCGGCAAATACCGCATTGATGTTCCCCCTAGGCTTGTGCCCACCAAACCGGCGTAAGTCACTTGGCGCTTAATCTTCGGCGCCGTCGCGTTCTGGGCTTAACTCCCCGCCGCCCCCGGCCCAAAAAACGTCTCCTCCAGCATCAGGCACAGGCAGTGGTAAATCGGCAGGTGGAATTCTTGCACCTTAAATGTCTCCTTTTCCGGCACGCAAATGCATGCGTCGCATTTGGCCTTCAGCTTTCCACCCATTGCACCGGTTAGCCCTACCACCTTCACGCCCTTCACCCGCGCCACGTCCGCCGCATGCAGCACGTTCGCCGAGTTGCCCGAGGTCGTGATCGCCAGCAAAACATCGCCCGGCTTCCCTAGCCCCCACACCAGTTGGGCGAACACATAGGCCGGGTCGCAATCGTTGCTGTAGGCCGTCCCCAGTGCCGCCAGTTGCGGCAGCGGGATCGCCGGCAGCGCCCCCTGCAAATTCGACGCCAACTCCAGCCCCAGCTTCGCCTCGTCCGCCGCCGGCAGCGTCCGCGCATGGCCAAACCCCTTCAGCAATTCTCCCGCGATGTGGTCCGAGTCCGCCGCGCTTCCGCCGTTGCCGCACAACAGTAATTTCCCGCCGGCGCTGAAGCTCTCCTCCAGCAGCAGGTAGGCCGCCGCGATGTCCCCGGCACACCCCGCCAGCGGCGGGTAGCGTTGGATTAAAGTCTCAAGCCGATGATGCATAAGGGCGGAGATGGCGGAGTGACGAAGGAAAATCAAGGAATGCCTGATGATGACCAACGAGTCAACCCACCCCAAGCCCAAAAGCATCCCCCGTGTGAACAAATTTCCTCACCCGAATTTCCCCTCGTCCTTCCCGCACTCGCGTTCTCACGCCGCGTGTGCCTGCTTCCGCTTCCGCCGCGCCGCCCACGCCGTCGCCGAACCCGCCAGCACCGCGCCCACGACGCCCGTTGCCACCGGCTCCGGCACCTGCCCGGCATTGATGGACCCACCCGTATTTTCGTAGGCGTAGCCCAGCAGCGTTATCGAGGTGTTGCTAATGTAATTAATGTGTGCCCAGCCATAATCAGTTCCTCCGACCAACAAGCCCAAATACGCATTGGCCCCGCCCGTCCAGGGTCCCACGCCGTAATCCAAGGGCAGGCCGGTAAAGCCCGTGAAAGACAAAGACCCGTTAATCGGGCTCCCACTGGCTATTTTGGCCGCATAATAACCCGGGTCGGCGACTTTGTCGCCTGCGCCGAAGGGTGAGACGGTGGGATCCGGATTCGGATAGGATAACGGATAGAGGCGAAGGCGGAAGTCCGTCCCGGCGAAATTGGCATAGCTGGCCCCTCCGCCCATTTCCCAGAACAGATCCTGGCCGCGTGTTATCGTCATGCCCGCGCCCAAATTAACATAAATGACACTTCCCTGCGTCGTTGGCCCGGCCAGGCAGCTTGCAGCCACCGGGGCCGCCAACAATAAGGTTCGTTTGCCTCCCACGGAGGGCATCCGGCGTTTCGACGAACGGAAGGAGTTAAGCAATTTTTTCATGGTGGTTAGGCGGGTGAATTGGATGCATGGGTCCGCGCAGATTTCAGAAATTTTTCAGCCGCCCGAATTTCAATCGCACAGTTCGGCGAAAGCCACCCCTTTGCAAGTTATTTATCCTCGGTGGTGAATGTGGCCGTCGCGAGCTCGAACAGGCAAACTGACCGGCCGCCATTTTCCCCGCACCCACCCGGCCTGATCCAGCATCAGGCGAAACCTTTTGTCGAAAAAACCCTCCATCGCTTTCTTGTCGCAGCCTCACGCCTTCGTCGTTTTCACTTCCACCACGTCGTGCGGCGCGGCCTCGCGCATCCCCGCGGTCGTCACCCGCGCATAGCGCGCCTTTGTCCGCAGCTCGGCCAGGTTGCGCGCGCCGAGGTAGCCCAGCCCACTTTGCAC
>CAZDAQ010000012.1:0-17276 GCA_964503425.1 uncultured Opitutales bacterium | reverse complement strand
ATCCGCACCCCGCGCCGCCGCGCCTCTTTCGCCGCCACATACAGTGCTGTCAGTTGCGGAATCCCCACGCCCGCCACAATTCGCGTCGTGCAGATGGAGCCCGGCCCCTGACCGACCTTGATCGCGCTCGCCCCGGCCTCGGCCAAAAACGCCACGCCCGCCGCGCTCGTCACATTCCCCGCAATCAGCGTCAAATCCCGGAACTGCTCCCGGAGCAGCCGCACGCAGTCGCCCACGCCCGTCGTATGTCCGTGTGCCGTCGAAATCGCCACCGCGTCCACCCCCGCCTGCACCAGCGCCCCCACATGGTTCACCAGCCGGTCACGGTCCAAATCACCTGTCGTCGTCCGCGGGGCCGACACCGCCGCACCGCACAACAGGTGGAACCGCTCGTCCCGCGCCGGCTTCACATTCGCCCGCGCCTCGTCGGTGATCCGCTCAATGTCGCTCAAGGTAAACAATCCGCGCAAGTGATCCAGTTCGTCCACCACCAGCAGCTTGTGGATGCCCAGGTGTTCGCTGAAAAATTTGTCCGCCGCCGCTATCGGATTCGGCCCCAGGTCCTTTTGCTGAATCGTGTAAACTTCCTTCCGTGGAGTCATCGCCTCGGCGACGGTCTTCGTCCGGTAGCGCTCTTTCACCAGCCGACCCGAGAGCAATCCGATCAGCACGCCCTGGCCGTCCACCACCGGAAACGTTCGGAAGGAAAACCGCTTTTGCTCCACATGCTCGAGCACCTGCCCGATGGTCTGCTCCGGCTTCACCAGAATCGGATCCTGAATCAGCCCGTGGATGTGGTGCTTCACCCGCTCCACTTCGCGCACCTGATGCCGCTCGCTCATGTTGTAATGAATTAGCCCCAGCCCCCCGTTCAGCGCCATTCCGATCGCCATCCCGGACTCCGTCACCGTGTCCATGTCCGACGACACAATCGGCATCGGCAAATGCAGCGACTCGCTCAGCGCCGTGTCCAGCTTCGTCTCCCGCGGCAGCACTTCCGAGAACAGCGTCGCCAGCGTCACGTCGTCATACGTCAGCGCCGTCGGCGCCTGCTTCGGAAAAAACTCATCCGCCGCCTGGTAAAACAGCGCATCCAGTGCCGCCGTCTCTTGCGTGCGCGCGCCAGCTTTGGAGGCCATTCCTGCGGGGGCTGGCGGGGCGTCCATCACCGGGGCGCCCGGAATCGGATTTGTGGGAAATGCACTCATGACACGCGAGATGCGTTTCCCAAGGTGATTTATCGCACCTGCCGCCCCCGCGCAAACCTTTTTTCACTCCACCCACGGATCCACCAGGCTGAACTTCCCCACGTCGAACAGCCCCTTGTCGCTCAACTTCAACTGCGGAATCACCAGCAGCGCCAGAAACGACAGGCACATATACGGCGCCTGCAGCTTGCACCCCGCCGCCTGCGCCAGTTCCGACAATTCCCGATACGCCGCGCCCACCGTCGCCGCGTCGTCTATCGCCATCAGCCCCGCAATCGGCAACGGCAGCACTTTCTCCGTCTCGTCGCTCGCAAAGCTCAACCCTCCGCCGTGTTGGATGACCAGGTTCACCGCCCGCGCCAGCTCCGCGTCGCTCGCGCCCACCGCCACCACATTGTGCGAATCATGCGCCACGCTCGACGCCAGCGCCCCGCGCTTCAGCCCGAAGTTCCGCACCAGCGCCACCGCTGGCGGCGCGTCCGCGTAGCGGTTCACCACCGTCAGCTTCAGCAAATCCCGTGACGTGTCGCACGCCACCATCCCATCTGCTGTCACCTTCGGCGTCTCCACCGTCTCGCCGGTCACGATCTGCCCGTCAATCGCTTCGATCACCCGCACGCGCTTTCCCGCCTCCGCCTTCCACCGGAAATCCTCCGCCCGCTTCGGCCCGGCGCGGAACACATTCACTGGCGTCACCGTCACCCGCGGCGCCAGCGGCCATCCTTCTTCGGCCACCAGCTTTCCATCCACCCAAGTTCGCTGCACCCGGAAATTTCGCAAATCATCCACCTCCACGATGTCCGCCGGGTCGCCTTCCTGCAACAGCCCCACTGGCAGCCCATAATGCCGCACGGGGTTGAGCGTCGCCGCCCGCAGCGCGTCCATCACCGGCACCCCGTGTGCCACCGCCCGCCGCACCAGCGCGTCAATCTGCGACACCAGCAATTCGTCCGGATGCTTGTCGTCGCTGCACAGCCCGCACATTTCCGGACGTTCCAGGAGCAGCGGCCACAGCGCCTCAAAGTTCCGCGCCGCCGACCCCTCGCGGATCCACACCTTCATCCCCAGAGCCGTCTTTTCGCGCGCCTCCTCCAGCGTCGTGCACTCGTGGTCCGTCTGGATTCCTGCCGCCACATATTTTCGCAAATCCTCGCCGCGTACTCCCGGCGCATGCCCGTCCACCGGTTTCCCGCGCTGCTTCGCCTCGGCCACAATCGCCCGCATCAGCGGATCGCCGTGAATCACGCCGGGAAAATTCATCACCTCCGACAAATACCGGATCGCCGGGTCGTCCAGCAGCTCGCCCACTTCCTTCGCCCCGAAGTGTGCCCCCGCCGTCTCGAAGGTTGTCGCCGGCACGCACGAGGGCGCGCCGAAGAAAATTTTGCCCGCCGCCCGCCGCGCGTCCGTCAGCATCCACCGCACCCCCGGCACGCCCAGCACGTTCGCAATCTCGTGCGGGTCGCTCACCGTCGCCACCGTCCCGTGCGTCACCGCCACCCGCGCAAACTCGCTCGGCGCCAGCATTGAGCTCTCCACATGCACATGCGCGTCCACCAACCCCGGCGCAAACCATGCCGCTCCCGGGCGTGCCGTCCCCTCGTTCACCAACCGCGCGATCTTCCCGCCCGCCACCTCGACGCGCCCGGCGAAGGTTCGCCCGCCCACCACGTCCACAATGTTCCCCGACAAAACCATTGGCGCTGCGTCATCGCTCATGTCCGAAAATCCTGCCCGCCCCGGGCCTACGCGCAAGCGCGGAATTATGTCCGTCCGAAGCCTGCCGCACAATCTTTACATCCGCCATCACATCGGGTAAATTTCTGACACCCTCTTTGAATTCCCCAATAAAGATGGAGCCGAACCCTCAACTCCTGCCGCCCGGCTCCGGCATCACCTTGCCGAAGCGGCGGCGATTTTTTGCTTCAGTATGGAAGTGGCTCGGTCTCGTTTTTGGCCTCATGGCGCTGGCGTGCGGATTTTTTGCAATTCGGGCTTATGAGCAGGCTCGCATCCGGTCGCTAACCGTGAGCGACGCGAATCACGTCACTTTCATCCCCTATGAGTTGGCGGCTAACTTGCCGGGCAGCGACTTGAGCAACGGGAATTTGGATATAAAAGCGCTGCCCTACGACCCAACGCTTCCGGGTTACGCGGTTTTCGCAAAGTATTCCCATGATTGGGCGAAAGATTCACGAGGCCCCTGGGTTAACAGCAATTTTGGCGCGGAAGGATTTATGTTCGGTGGTTGGCAGGCGTTGAATTTGCCCAACGATAAGATGCTGGCGCTTGAAGCGGAATGGAGAAGACGTGCCGAAACTTTACCCGACGAAGAAAAGTGGGAATGTGAGAGAGGTCTGCCCTATGCTTGGTCGGGCGGAGTTATCGGCTACCCATCGGATTCTTCTTGGCGTGTCGGTCTAAGAGTTTCGAGAAATGGAACCGGTTGGAACGTGGAAGAAGCGGACTTCCATGAGTCTGAATTGGGCCTCTTGAACGATTGCCTGAAAGTCATTGGTGAAAAACCGGTGGAGATCAATGTGCCGCAGGGAATTGATTGGGATCAATATCAGCCGACTGACGCCGAGAGGGTCGCAGCAACGGAAAAGCCCCAAGAGCCGCTAAAAGGCCCGAGCCCTTAAGTTTGCCACGCAGGCCGCACCAATCGGCGAAAATGGTAGTTAGTCTCGCCTCTGTGAAACCAATCACACTTTCGCAGGGTTTACAGAAGTATGCACTTCCCCGCCATTTACCCCCCGTCGCCCCGTCGCGGCCGCCGCGCCGCGTGGGTGCTGTCCTGCGTCCTCGCAACCTGCGCCTCCCCAGTCTCCGCTGCTTTGAATTCCATTCTGAAAGACTCTCCCTTCATCCCGGAGAATTATCATGAACAACCCCCGGTCGCGCCCGTCACGCACCTGCCCTCCGCGCCCCTGTCCCTCGAATTGCACGGCTTTAGCATCATGGGCAACGATTACCTCTTTAGCCTCTACGATGTCCGCACCCAAACCAGTTTCTGGCTTCATCCCAACGACCCGAGCCATGCCGACATTGTCGTCAACAGTTTCAATCCCGTTAACAGCACGCTCAACCTCACGGCCAACGGGCGCGAAATGGAACTGACCTTAAAAGAGCCCTCGTCGCAACCCATGGCCGAGCTTCCCGCGACACCTCCGCTCGTGGTGTATAGCCCTTTTGACACCGGCGACCACAGCCGTTCGGCCACCGGTGTCGCTATTCCTGCTCCCGCCGCCAGTCCTGTAGCCGCACCCGCGCCCAACGCCGCCGCCCAATTGCAGCTTCGCGGCCAAAATAATCCTGCCGGCCGCGGCAATCCTGCGGGTCAAACCGGTCGTGGCACAGGCCGTGGCGGCTTTGCCAGCAATCCGGCAGCCAGTGGCGGCAGCACCGCCGCCAGCAATCCCGCGGCCAATTTCGGCACGGGTTTTGGCAGCGGCGGCACGGCGACCCCGCGCCGCCAAATCCAGCAGCCCACGGGATAGTCTCCGGGCGCGCTTGACGCTTCCTTCCCGCAGTTTGATTTTCCAAACCGTAAGCCCGCGCCGCCCTTGATGGCGGCACGGGCTTGCAGGCTATTGGACCAACTTCAAGCCGCCCGCTTCAACGACTTGGTTTTCTTGATCATGGCGCAGAAATCCTCCGCAGCCCCGGCGGTGAGCGCCTGGTTGTTGCAGTGGGCAATCGCCAGTTCAACCAGCGCCTGGTTCGCGGCCTTTTCCTCGCCGAGAATTTCCTTCAGCAGCGCCGCCGCTGCCTTGTGCCCCAGGAGCATCGCCCACTCATGCAGACAGCCATACGACGCAATTTCGTAGTGCTCGATCTTCTGCGCCACGGAGATAACTCCCGCGTTAATCACCGGCGAGGTCTTGTTGTCGGTGATGACTTCGGCCCCCTCGGCCAGCAGTCCGACGGTGGCTTCACATTTGTTCAAACTGGGTTTTTCGCCGCACAGTTTAAAAACCTTTTCCAGCTTGGTGACCTGCCGCTCGGTCTCCATCAGGTGCGATTCGATCAGCTTGCGCAGGCGCAGGCAGGTCGCGGCCTTGATCATTTTGGGCATGGCGATGACGAGCCGTTTTTCGGAATCGTATCGGTCCGCCAGTTCATCGAGGAATAAATCTTTGAGTGTTCTCATGTATTTTTTTGTTTTTGTGTTATGGGATTTACTGCGCCTTACGAAGCGCAGCAGGAGGAGGTGGTGGCGCAGGCTTCGTGGACGGCCTTTTCGATCGCTTCCAGGCTTTCGCCGGTGCGCTTCTGAATCCGTCCGTAAAGTTCGTCCTGCTGGCCCACGGCGAATTCGAGATCATTATCCGTCAGGTTCGCCCATTTTTGCTTCAGCTTGCCCTTGGTGATGTTCCAGTCGCCCTTGATTTCGAGTGTGTTCATAATCGGTGTTTTCTTTTTTGTTGGTTAATTTCCGCCATCGTGACGGTAAAAATGCTGCGGCGCTTTCCGCGTTTACGGATGTTACGATAACGACAGGCCTTCCGCTATAAGGTGTAACCCTGCCGCGGTCACCGCCGCCGGCCACTTTCGCATTTTTCCATTGGCTATTTGCGATGGAAATCACGCTTACTCAACTGGGTGTCCCGGTTGAGTGCGTCTCGCCGCCGGGCGCAGGGGGAGTCAGGCTTTAGCTGACCGCTGGAATCCAGGCAATTCAGGCCAAGGGCGCGGGCGACGGGTTTGACCAGTCTTTCGATTACATCGCCTACACCACCAGGCCGGCGGGTGGTTTCCGCCTCGCGTAGGGCCTGGCGTTCGGCGCGGGTCAGGGGCGGGGGTGGCGTGGCGCTGCCGCCGGTGCGGGTATAGGGGGTGTACATGGGTCAACTTGACAAAAAGGCCGATTTGCCTGTTTGCCGGTCTCACGCGGGCTCGACCGCCACGATCACCGCCCCGTAAATCATCCCTTCCGGCACCGCGCCGCTGATCAACGTCTCCGTGGGCGTCAGCGTGGTCGGGTCAAAGCTCGTGGGGTCGAAGCCGCCGGGTGTCGTGCAGCCGACCAGCGCCCACGTATCCGTCGGCGTGAAGGTCAGCACAATCGGCGAGCCATAGGGCGTCGGCGTGCCCATGATGTTCCCGAAAAGCTCCATCATAAAAGTCGCCTGGTAAACCTGCACGGTCACCTTCATCGGCAGCCCGGCGACGAGGTTCGTGACCAGCACCGCAAACTTCCCGTCCGCCCGCATGATGGCCGGCCCGATATGGTCCGCCCACACCGGCCCATACCAGTCTATCGCGCCGCCGATAAAGCCGCCCTCATACCACGAGTCCACCGCCGTCAGCCCGGTCAACACCGCGTCCTCGTCAATCGGCCCGCTCAGCGTGATCGTCACGCTCCCCGTCCAGCCCGTGGCCGTCGGCGCATAGGTGGCGGTCGTGCCGCTCAGCGTCCACGTCCCGAAAATCAAATTGATCGAAAGCCCCGCGCCCGGCGCATCCACAATCCCGTAGCCCAGCCCCGCATTGCTGTCGCCCGGCCCGACCACCTGCATCGTCCCGGACTCGACGCACCCGCTGCCGGTGTCGTAGGTGCTCGGGTAGGTGAGGCTGCCGCTGTAAACGTAGTTGTCCGTTCCTCCATAAGTCAGCGTCCCCGAGATGCTGATCGTCGAGTAAAACACCGGCGGGTCCGCGGGCGAACTGTAAGCCGGGTAGCCGCACAACGTCGCCGACTTGACCGATTGCTTCCAGATCAACTGCGCCTGCGGACACGCGCACAACGGCCAGCCGTAGTTTGTGGCGTCCGCGCGCGGGCAGCAGTTGGTCAGCAGCATGACCACGCCCAGGGCGTAGAACAGCGGGAAGGTGGAGAGGAGGTGGTGTATCACGCGAATTTAAAATGGAAAATTTAAAATGAAAAAACTCAAACCCACGCGCGTCCCTTCACCACGTCTCGCTGGCCATAATTAGCTGGCTCTTCATCGTGCCGCCGTCGCACACCTGGATGATGCGCGGCTTCAGCGTCTTGTTCGCCGCCGGGAGCGAGAGGCCCGAGATGTCCGTCGGCGTGAAGGTGACTTTGTTCGCGCCGGGGTTGCCTCCGGCGGGCGTGCCATACCAGATGTCCAGGCTGGCCGCGGCTTCGACCTTGGCGGCGGCGTTCTTGAGGTGCTTTTGCGGGAGGTTTTGCGCGCCGCCGGTGGTGACGCCGCCCGACCGCTCGGCCAGCTCCGGGATGACGCGCTGGCGCGTGGCGCGCAGGTGCGCGATGAAGTCCGCCGGCGAGAGGTAGGTGTGCGGGCCGAAGCGCAGCGTCGTCCGGCCCGTGGCCAGATCCTCGACGACCGTGTGGATCATCGCCGCCATCGTCGCCCATTCGGTGCGGCCGCCGGTGAGGTTCAACGACCGCCCGGAGAACGGGCCGCCGCCCGTGCCGACCTCCGCCTCCTCCAGCGCAAACGCGCCCTCATACTGGAGCTGCGCCAGCGCCGAATAGAAATTCTGCGCGAGGTTCGTGGGGACGGAGTCGCCCGGCACGGTCGTGCCGAGGGATTTGTAGGTGCCGGTGTTCGCGTCGGTCGAGAGCACCTTCACCTGGAACGCGCGCTTGGTGAGGTTGTGGTCCACCGGGTTGCCGGCGGCGTCCTTCGAGCTTTGCTTGTAAGAGAAGTTGGCCGTCACCAGCACGAGCTGCGAATGCACCTGCATCCAATCCGCGATGGCGCCGTCGAGCAGCTCCGCGCCATACACGGCCGCCGGGGTGAAGACGTGAGAGATCGGGTCGGTCGTGCCGGCGGCCGTGCCGTCGTCGTTGATGGCCACGATGGTCAGCGGCGTGCCCGTGTCGTAGGTGAGGCTGGTGGGGTCCACGCTGCCGTCGGCCAGCTCGGGGCAGTGGGCGGTGAACCACGCGGCCATCTGCGCGTTGGTGAGGCCGGTGTTCGGCAGCGCGGCCACGGTGACGGCCTGCTGGAGGAACGAGGATTTCACGCCCGCCAAGTCCACCGAGAGGATGAGCGCGCGGAGCTGGTCCTCGGAGGCCATGGTGGGGTATTTTTGGGTGAGTTGCGCGAGCGTCTGCTGGCCGTTGACGGTGTTCACCTGGCTGAACTTGATCGAGACCACCGGGTGGACGAGGTCGTTGCGCGCCACGATGTCCAGCTCGCTCGCGGGCAGCCCGGCGACGGCGAGGTTGAGCGGGGTGAGCGCCGAGCGCAGGCCGATGTTCAGCGTGGGCGGCGTGGTCGTGTAGTCCACCCACGTCACGGCGTCCGGGTGCCAGCGCAGCGCGCGCTTGATGACCTCGGCGCACGTCAGGTCGGTGCCCTGCTCAGTCGGGACGTAGATGCCCGCGGGCAGCGACCCCGCCTGGAAGAGCGCAGTCGAGCCCAGCGCCCACGTCAGCGCGTCGGTGATCTGCGCGTCGGTCTTGATCAGCGCGCCCGCGAGGTTGGCGAAGAGGTTGACGCGCGACTGCGGCGCGGTGACGGCCGTGCCCCCCGCGAACATCGTCCAGTTCTGCTGGTAAACGATGTTGGCCAGCGCATACCACGCGACGCCGTGAAACACGTAGTCCATGCCCTCGGCGTTCGGGCGGCCTGTGCGCGGGGTCTTGACGCAGATGCCGACGAACCACTTGACGGGCGTGCCCGTCGGCAGCCCGGCGGAATCCACGGACGGGTAGCGCTTCAGCGTCACCAGCGACTCGAAGGCGAAGAGATCGTCATCATCAAACGCGGCGGACGGGATGGAGATTTCGAACACGTCCGCGTCCTGGCTCGCCCGCGTGAGCACCGCGCGCGCAATGCCCCAGGTGGCGAGCGGCTGCTCCGCGCCGCCCGCGGGCGTGAGCGTCCAAATTTGGGCGAGGGGCATGGGGGGGGGCGGGGGCTTGAAGCCGAGCGCAGGAGTTCAATAATATCCAGGTTTGGGAACGCCGTTAATTTTCACAGCGTGGTGGGAGGAGCGGGAACGGCGGGCGCGCCCAGCGCCGCGTTCAAGCCGGTATCGAGCGCGGTCAGGATTTGCAGTGCGTATTTCGTGGTATCGCTGGCGGTCAGTTGTGGCGCGTTTACGTTATACCACGTCGCATAAGCGCCAATGGCTGTTGCGAGTGCGGCGTCCACCAGCGGTTGTTCCGCGACCGGCACGGATTGGTTGAGGTCCGTGCGCAACTGCACCGGGTCGGTGGTTTGTGTGGCGAGGAGTGCGTTCAGCGCCTCGCGGCTCGCCTCGAAATACGGGCGGAGCTCCGGCTTTTGCAGGAGTGCTGCCGCCACGCCCAGTTGCGTGCCGTCCTGCACAATCTGCGCGACGACGGCAGCACGGGCTGCCGGAGTTTGGGGAAGGACCGTCACCGTGGTGTTGCCACCGGCATCAGTCGAGGCGCAGCCGCCGGTGAGCAAGGCGAGGCTGATGAGGCCGAGGGCGAACACGGCCATGGCCGCACCGGGGGGGATGAGCGGCCCGCTGCCCGCGCCGCCTGCGGGCTTTTGCTCGATCTTTTCGTAGATGGACCACAGCACGCCGGCCAGCGTCAGCGCGGCGCTGACGATTTGCGGTATGTCGCCGGCATTGATCCAGCCTTTTGCGGCGATGAAGCCCGCGCCGAATGTCAGCGCATGGCGGATGATTCCGAAGATTTGAGTTTGGTTCATGGCTAGGTTCCGGCGGTTGCCGGTGATGAGGATGGGTGGGGGGGGGTGGGCTACGAGCCGAGGCCCAGTGCGGTGGCGATGGCCGCAGCGGCCCCGGCTTCGGTGGGTGCGTCGGGCGCGGTGCTGACGCCGCGTCCGGGGGTTTCGCCGGAGAGGATGACGCCGCCGGCGTCACTGCGGTAGAAAACGTAATAACCGTTTTCGTAATCGGTGTATTGGAGGACGGCGTGGCTGCCGTCGCTGAGGGCCAGGATGGTGGGGGGGATTTGCATGGAGGTGGGAGGTTGGTGTGATGGAGGGTGGGTGATTCCCGGCAGTGGGCGCCGGAAAAGGTTTTAGTCGGCGATGAAGCCCATGACGGTGAACGTGGTGCTGGCAGCGCCACTGGACATCGCGACGTAAAGCTGCTGGCTGCTTCCGGAGTAACCGGCGAGGCCGCCCGACGGTGCCAGCAGCGTCAACTTGGTTTTGCCCGCGGCCAGGGTGACGCTCGCCACGCGGCAGGCGTTGTTGGTCGCGTCCTGGCCGACAGAAAGCGTCGGCGTGCCGGCGGTGTCGGCGATAATTTCGGAGAGAATGTAGTTCGCCGGCAGCACGGCGCGCGCGCTTCCGCCCAGGAAAGCCCCGGCGCTGATCGTCCAGACGAACTTGAACCGCGGCGTGTAGCGCGTCGGCAGCACGCCCGCCGTCGGATACAGCAGGTGGATCGCATTGCCGGAGTGATCGAGCCACTGGGTGCAGGTGGGGCCGAGGCCTTCCGATCCCCAATTGCCGACGCAACCGATCTGCACCAGAGAGCCCGTGCTCCACGTCGGTGACGTGCCGGTGGCGATGAACTCGGTGCCGACCGTGTTGTTGGCCGCGCCGACTCCCGTGAACGTGCCGCCGCTTGCGCCGATGCGGTAGCGTTTACCGACGGTCAGCGAGCCCGAGCTAAGGGCCGTCTGGCTTGCACCCTGGTCGGCGAAGTCCACCGGCGCAGCGCCGGCAAACAAGTTGAGCACCTCGGCGGATGACAGGCAGCGGTTCCACGCCTGCGCGAGTGCAATCTCGCCGCGGAAGAACGTGCCGTAGGTGCCGTATTCGTCGCCCACGCTGAACAAGGCGGAGGTCGCGCTCCAACCGGTGAAGCCGCCGCCGAAGTTCGCGGTCGTCACCGTCACGGGCTGCCCGTTGACATACATCGAGATCGTGGTGTTGCTGACGGTTACCACCAACTCATTCCATTGGTTCGCGGCGTAGGTTCCGGCGCCTGTGGAATATTGCGAATAGGCGGAGCCGGATGTATTCAAATACATCAGCAGTGAGCCGTCGCTTTGCAGGGTGATTTCGTATTCCTTGGCGCTGCCTCCGCCTTTCTTTTGCAGCAAGGCGACCTGTTGCAGCGCGCGGACGTAAAAGCGCACGCGGAACGTCGCGCTGCCGTCCACGAAGGACAAATTAGCATTGGCCGTGGCGGATTGCAGGACGGTGCCGCTGTTGCCGTCGAAGGACAATGCCCCCTGGCCGACCGCCGCGAGGAAGAGCGCGTTCTGCGCCTGGGTGAAGGCGGTGGTGGCGAGCTTGGTGGAATTGTCGTTGACGGACGGGGTGGGCGCGGTGGGCGAGCCGGTGAGGGCGGGCGAAGCCAGCGGGGCGCGCGAAGTGTCGCTGGGGTGAACGTGGTCGGCCCGCGCGAAATGCGTGGCCGAGCCGCGAGCGGCGGTGCCGTTCATCGCCGGGGTGCCGTCGCCGCTGGCGCTGGCCTGGCCGAGCACGAAGGCGGTCGTCGCGAGTTTGGTGGAATTGTCATCCACCGACGGCGTGGGCGCGGTGGGCGTGCCCGTCAACACGGGCGAGGCGAGCGGCGCTTTCGCGGCGAGGTCGGAAACGAGGTTGGTGACCTGGCTTTCCGCGAGGGTGAGGGCGTCGCCGCCGCCGCTGGCATGGGTGCTCGCATGGGTGGTGGGCGTGCGGGAGTCCGAGAGACGGGTGTCGTTGCCCAGCACGGCTTGACTGCTGGAGGCGTTGCCGCTGGCGGGCACGTCGTGCGTCGCGGCGGTGCCCAAGCCGAGCAGCGCGCGGGAAGCCGCGGCATCAGTGGGATTGTCCACGGCGAGATAGCGGGCATCGGACTGGGCCGCGGTATAATAAGTGTCATCCGGCGTAGGCGGCGTGGTGGTCAGGCCCGCGCCGTCCTCCTGCACGCGGATGGGCCCGGCGGCGAGCGTGATGACGCGGCCGGGGCTGTCGGTCGTGACCACCCACAGCGAGAGCCACTGCGGGCCGGCGGCGATGTTGCTTTGCGCGGCGGTGAAGGCGATGAGCGCGTGCTGCTTTGAGCCGTCACTCCAGGTGTCGCCGGTGAGCGTGTCGTCGAGCGCGCCGGAGTTCACGGTTGCGGACATGAGCGGGGAAGTGCTCGGGTCCGGGGCGCCGCCGCCCGAGCCGGGTGCGCGGATCTCGAGCGTCACGCTGGCGAGGTTGGCGATGGATTGCAGTGCGCCGTTGAAGAAGACGGCGATTTCAAACTGCACGTCGTTGCCGCGCCAAAACTGCGGCGTGGCGCGACTGTTGGCGTCGAGCGGGCTGTTGAAGTTGGCGGCGTCGCCGGCGAGGCGAATGCGGGTGCGTCCGAGGGTGCTCATGGTGCGGGTGGGTCAGTGGTGATGGGTTGTGGGTGGGAGAAGTTTAACTGCCGGACGGCGGGCTGGCGGTGATGGCTCCGCCGATGAATTCGTAAGCGGTGTCCGTCGCGAGGCCGGTGGGCGTGCAAAGCACGGAGCGCAAGGCGGCGTCGGCCAGGTAGAGCTCCGCGGTGCCGGGGCCGTCCTCGAGGACGAAGGTGAGCACGGGGGCGGCGGCGGCGAGGGTGGTGGCGTGAGTGAGCGCGAACTCGAGGGCGGTTTCCAAGTCGGGATGCCGGCGCGTGACCGCGAAGCGCACATGGTTTTGCGCATTGCCGCGGTCGAGCGGCTGGGCCGCGCCGGCGCGCATGGCGGTGGCAACCTGGGTGGCGCGGGTCGTCTCCAGGGTGAACTGGCGGGGCGATTCGCGCAGGGCGAGCCCGCGCGCCAAAGTAACGATGCCGAAGAGAATTTTCATGATCGTGGAAAAATGGATACAGTTAGGAAGCAACGCCGACGCTGAACAGCGGCAGCGGGCCGCCCGAGGTGAGCGGGCGCTGGGCGGCGAGCGTCACGCGCCCCAGCCGGGGAGCCTGGGCGCTCCACGCCAGCGGCACATCGTCCACCAGCGCGGCGGCGGCGAGCGTGACGAGCGGGCCGCCGGTCGCGCCTTGCAGCACGAGGCTGGACGCGTTCGGGAAAAGACTCGCGCCGCGATCCGCGCCGCTGCCCTGCACATGCGCGGCGTCGAGCAAGGCGGCGGCGGTGGGCCCGGCGGGCATGAACTGGGCGCGGGCGCCGACTTCGAGCACGCTCAAATCGGCGGTGCCCACGTCGTCGAGCATTTCCTCGCGGAGCTTCAGCGGAAATTCCAGCAGGAAGCCGTCCACGGTTTGCAAAGTGCTCCACGGTGAGGCTGAACCCCAACTCGCACTGACCGGACCGGCGACGAGCTGGGTGCGGTCGAAATTCGGCGCGGGCCAGGAGGCGGATTCAACCTGGTAAAGCGAGTCGCTCACGGAACGTGCGCCGCCCGCGGCGGTGAGTGCGCGGAAAGTGGCTTCGCCAAAGGCCGGTCGCCCACCGGCGAGGCGCAGCGCGGGCATATGCGTCAGCGCGGCGGCTTGGAGGGTGAGCTTGACGCCATCAGGCGATTGGATGACGAGCGGCTGGTCGTCACCGGCGAACAAACTTTGGCCGGGCAGCGCGCCGCCATACGGGTAAAGCACGGCGAGCAGTGGGGCCGACCAGGCGGCGGCGGGCTGGAACGTGACGGTGAGCTCGACGTCGTCCATCCAGAATTCGAGCGGGCCGAGCTCGGCGACGCAGGCTTCGCGCGTGCGGGTACGCAGGTCGAGCCGCACGTCGCCGGCAGAATAAAAGACGACATCGTTGTATTCGAGGCGGGCGGGGCCGCGGAGCAGGTGGACACGGGAGGGCATGGTGAAGCGGGGTTAGTTTTGAGGATAGGCCGCGAGAGAGCCGGCGGCGCGGAAGTGCAAATCGAGCGCGGTGGCGCCACGGGTGCTACCGGTGGGGGTGGTCCAGGGATCGGTCTCGGCGAGCAGGAGCGTGCCGTCACCGCAGGCCTCGGGCAGAGGCCAGAGGTGGAGGACCTGGCTGGCGCGTTCAGCAGCGGCGAGCAGGCCGGCGCCGGCGTCGTTGGTGAGGAGGTTTTCGATGACGCGCACGGTGAGGGAGATTTCGAGGAAGGCCGGGCCGGGCACGGCGGGGGCGACGCGGCGCGGGCGCGGGTCGAGCACGATGAGGCTCAGGCCGACGGCAGCCTGGATCACGGCCTCGATCTGGCTTTCGAGATCGCTGGCGCGGCGCGCGGTGACGGCGGCGCCGGGCAGGCACAAGTGCTGCCGCAGTTGCTGGGCCACGGCTTCCTGAAGGGTTTCGAGAACGCTGCGCATGGTGGTAGTGGAAAAGTGGATACGGAAAGTGGAGGCTTACAGCCCGGCGAGACTGCGGCCGGAGACGGCGCGCGGGCGGCGGCGCAAAACCTCGAGGCCATACCAGATGGTGGCGGCGAGCGGGTTTTCGGGATTGTCCGGTTTGGAGATGGCGACCTCGCCATTGGCGACGCGCTCGAGGAGCTTGCGCGCGTTGTCGGCGAGGCGCGTTTGGTCGGCGGTGAGGGCGAGGTTGGGGAAGCGGGCCTGGAGCGCCTCGAGGACGAGGTGGCTGGCGGCGAGCTTGAGCTCGGGTGGCAGGAGCGAGGCGTCCTGGTCGAGGCGGTTGCGCCGGCAGGTGCGGACTTCCGCGCGGACGCGGGCGGTGATGTCGGCCAGGAACGCGGGCAGCGGGTCGGGCTGGCCGGGGGCGAGGGCGCGGTTGCGCAGGGTGTCTATCTGCGCGGCGAGGAGGCCGGCGTAAACGTCGGCGAAGGTGAGGGTGGACCAGGAGGACATGGTGGAAGGGGGCAGAACTCGAAGGGCAGAAGTCAGTCAGGCAGCGGGAGCCGGTCGTAGTTATACGGATGGGGAGACCGACGGCTGCCGGAGTTGCTTGTTGCCCTTGGAGTTCTGCGGTAAGGAGGTGGGAGTCGAGCAGCGCGGCGGGGATGGGACCCGCGCGCGCGACGCGGTGGTGGTTTAGGAGACGGTGACAGCGAGGGCACTGAGGCCGAGCTGGGAGGTGACGATCACGGTCGAGTAGTGCTCGACGGAGATGTCGGTGTATTTGGCGTGTTCCTCGAGATACACGCGGAACGGGCCGCCGCTGTCGGTCGGCGTGAGGAACCGCTTGAGGTTGGCGGGCTCGTCCTTGCCGGCGAGGGGCTCGGTGTAGAAGCCATAGACGCGGCTGCCGACGGCGGCGGTCTTGGCGGTGGCGGAGGACTGGTAGCGGACGGCGGCGATGCGCAGGCCGTCCACGAACAGCTTCACGGCGAGCTGGTCGGGGGTGAGGCCGCCGGCGCGGCGGGAGCCGGAGGTGTCCTGGGCGTCGTAGCAGTTGGCGCGCAGGCCCCAGGCAACTTCGCCGAAGAGCACGCGGTTGGGCCGGACGCCGGAGGCGTTGGCGGCGGCGACGAGCATGTTGCGCACGTCGGCGTCGGGATTGGCGACGGTGCCGGTGTCGGGCCAGACAACGTTGGTGACGGTGGCGGCGGCATCAACCGCGCCGAGGGCGCGGCGGACTTCGTTGCGCAGGAGGCGCTGGAGGAGGAGCTGGACGTAGCGCTCCTGCCAGTCGTCACCGATGGCTTCATCGTGATCCACGCGGATGGTGAGGCCCTTGTTGAGGGTTTTGCCGAGGATGGAGTCGCCGGTGTATTCGACGCGCTTGAAAGGCGCGCCGATGGCACGGACGTCGTCGGTCTCCGAGTAGAAGGCCTGGGCGTTGTCCGCGCGCTTGAATTCGAAGCGGCGGCCGGCGGGAACCGGAGGCGCGACGAAGTCGAGGAGCGCGGCGAGGTTTTCAGGATCGCGCCAGCCGACGGTGAAGGCCGTGAGCGGCTCGGAGTAGTGCGCGGCGGTGAAGCGCGCTTCGTTGGCGGCGCAAACCACCTGGGGTGGGTTGCAGCCGTTGTCGGCGGGCAGTGACTGCGGCGCCGTGAGGGTGAGGGTGTCGGATTCCATGTTGGTGAGGAGTTGCGGAGGTTGGTGGATGTGGTGGTGGATTTTAGCTGCCGAGGATTTTGACGTGGCCGGGCGCGGTGAACGCAGCGGTGACGTCAGCGGCGAGGTGCGCGGTGGTGTCCGTGCGGAGGGCGGCGGCCACGGTGAGGCGCACCGGAAGGCAGGGCTCGACCTCGAGGCGGTCGCCCGCGCCGGTGGCGGCGGTGAGGGAGCGGCCGACGAGGTAGTAAGTCCCGGCGGTCGCGGGCTCCGTCTGCACCTGGCCGTTGGCGGCGGTGTAGAGCAGGGCCTCGGCCGCGATGGCGCCGGCGGCGACCATGCGGGTGGTTTGCGCGCCGGTGGCGAGGAGCTTCAGCGCGAGGATGTCGCCCACGGCGGCTTCGTCGGTGGCGACGCCGACGGGGGCATCGCTTGCGCCGCAGACGAGGACCTGGCCGGGGGTGGAGTCGGCCTTCGCCAGGAGATACTTCGAGGCGAAGACGGCGTTGGCGGTGGTGGTGATGGCGCCGGCGTGGGTGCCGTCAGCGACGTTGGCGAAGACCGGCCGGCGGGACCGGCGGGGGGATAGGCTGCGGGAGGTTCCGCCGGAGAGCAGAGCCGCGAGAGCCTGGAGGGTGGGCAGGATACGTGTCATGGTTTTGGTGGGTTAGGATGGACTAGGAAAAATTAGGATGAGGAGCCGAAGAGGTCGGCGCGGGTGCGTTTGACGCGGGTCCAGGCGGTGGGGTAGTCCTCGCCGGTTTTGGCCATGCGTTCGGTGACGAGGGCGAGGAGGCGGTCGGCGTCGCCGGAGTTGGACGCGCCGGGGCGGCGGGCGGCGAGGCGGGCGGTGAGGGGCGTGGCGCCGAGGGCGGGACGGGAGATCCGGGGGAGGTGATTGGAGAGGGCGACGAGGGCGCGGTTGAAATCGCCCTGGAGGGAATCGCGCCAACTGGAGCGTTCGGCGGGTGGGGTTTGGCCGCGGAGTTCGGCGAGGTCGAGGAGGAGTTCGATGCGGGCGGCGCGTTCCTCGTCGGCGCGGGAATTGGCGGCGCGGACTTCGGCCTGGGCGTCGTTGCAGAGGCGGTAGAAGCGGGCGGCTTCGAGTTGGGAGTCGCGGGTGTCGCGCGCGGCGTTGGCGAGGGTTTCGGCGCGGGCGAGGAGGGCGTCGGGCGGGGCGGTGGGGTCGAGCTCGAGGGTTTCGAGGAGGCGGGGGAGAAGAGTGGAAGTGGAAGAGGATTGCTGATTGCTGATTTCTGATTGCTGAGG
>CAZDAQ010000011.1:1679-28753 GCA_964503425.1 uncultured Opitutales bacterium | reverse complement strand
CGGCATTGATAGCCAATTCAAAATTTGAAATTCAAATGTATTCCCTCCCGGAAACGACAAAAGTCAAACTTTTCCCCCATCTTACGGTAATTTGGTTTTATGTGAAAGATTTCCTCCCCAAGCAATGAGCCTTTCCGCTCAATCGCTAACCCGCCATCCCTCGCCACTCTACCGTTAGCCCCCACTTCCGCCCCAATCCGCCCCGCCCCACCCCGCGCTTGCCCCCCGCGCCCAAACGCGTTTTCTTGCGCGATTCCCCTTGGAAAAACGGCCTTCTAGGCTTATATTCCGGGGCTGTCCCTTGCTCCCGGCCCTCCGGCCATCTCCCTTAATCAAATTCATGAACATTCGCGCCTACCTCAAACCTTCCTGCGGCTGGAGCCGCGGCGTCCGCGCCATCTTTGCCAAGTATAATCTCGAATACGCGGACATTGACATCATCAACCACCCCGAGAACTACGCCGAGATGGTCCAGCGCTCGGGCCAGCCGCTCTCCCCCTGCGTCGAGATTGACGGCACCATGCTTGCCGACGTCTCCGGCGAAGAGGTGGAGAACTACCTCCTTAGCCACCACCTTGTGCACGCGAACGCCACCCCCGCCGCCGTGCCGACCAACGCCCCCTGCTCCGACGAGGAGCATGCCAAAATGCACTCGAAGACGGTCCGGTTCTTCTAGCGCGCCGCTGGCGAATCCGCCGGCATATCATAGTTCGCCGCCAGCAGGTCTTCCACTTTGTAGCGCAGCAATTTGCGCCGCATCCAGTCCAGCGCGGCCGTCACCGCCCGCGCCTTCACCGCCAGCCGGCTGCTCGCCGGGTAGGCCACCTGGCGCGACCACACCCCGATCGGCGAGAAATACCCCAGGAATATCGTGCCCACTGGCGTGTTCTCCGTTCCGCCGTCCGGCCCGGCAAAGCCGGTCACGCTCAGTGCATAATCGGTGCCAAAGCGCTCCGCCACGCCCGTGACCATCGCCACCGCCGCCTCGGCGCTCACCGCCCCGTGCTGCATCAGCAGGCACTCCGGCACATCAAGCAATTGCACCTTCGCGTCATTGGTGTAGCTGACCACCCCGCCCGCAAAAATCTTGGACGCCCCCGGGATGTCCGTAAACGCGTTGGCCAGCAGCCCGCCCGTGCACGATTCGGCCACCGCCAGTGTCGCCTCCCGCGCCCGCAATTCATCCAGCACCACCTTCGCCAGCGAATGCTGCCCGCAGCATACGAAGTCCTCTCCCAGCGTCTCACGCAATTCGCGCGCGATGCCCTTCAACTCCTCCCGGGTGAACTCACGTGCGCCGGACGCAATCCGCACATCCACCATCCCCTGGTGCGCGCAAAACGCCAGCTCCATGCCGGGGTAGCGGTCCACTGCCGGACGGATGCGCTCCTCCACCAGTGTCTCCCCCAACCCGCAGGTCCGCAGTTGCACATACGATTCCTCCGGGCTGAGCACCCCTGCGCTCCGCAGCCGGGGCAATGCTTCGTTTTCAAACATCGGCTTCAACTCGTTCGCCGGGCCGGGCAGCATGACGAGGATTTTGCCGTCCTTTTGCAGGAAAATCCCCGGCGCGGTCCCGTGGCGGTTGCGGAGCAGTTCCGCCCCACGCGGTCGGTAACACTGCTTGCGGTCGTTGCCGCTCAACCGCCGGTTCATCCGCGCAAAGCGATCCTCAATGGCCAGTTCCGCCACAGCGTCAAACTCCAGCGGCAAGCCCAGCACCCGTGCCACCGCCTCACGCGTGTTGTCGTCCGAGGTCGGGCCGAGCCCGCCGGTGGTGATCACAATGTCCGCGCCGGCCCATGCCTCGCGGAAGGCCGCCTCGATCTCCACCGGGTCGTCGCGCACCACCAAGTTGCGGCGCAGCGGCAAGCCATGGCGGGCAAACTCGGCGCCCAGATAATGCAGGTGGCCGTTTTCGCGGATGCCCAGAAGCAATTCGTTTCCCAGGGTGAGCAGATCAACTTTTTTCACGGACGGATTGGCGTAAGACGTAAAGGAGGAGTGAAGGCGCAATATAGACGCAATTCACCCAAAATGCCAATCCTCTCTGCATGACTCGCGCCGGAGTTATTCCCCTTGTCCATAAACGCCCGTTTCCCTAGGCTGTGTCCGTCGTTCATCAACCTACCCCCTCCGAATCCTACCCCATCCTGTAGTGAACTCGCTGGCGCAACCGCTTTGCGGGGTTCGCTGTAGCCGGTCACTGCCCGCCGCAAGCTCAGATCCCCTGTTTCCATGAGCGCCTCCCGGCTCATTCCCCTGCGCCACCTTGGCCTCGTCGCTCCACGACGGCGTGAGCAACCTCATGAAATACGCCTTCAACGTCAGCCCGGCCCAATGCGCATTCCCCCTTCCCCAAGCCCAAACCAGCGGCGCCAACATGCTTCCTGCGCCTGGTCATCACTTCCAGCAACTAAACCCCGGCCTTGCGGCGGTCTTAAGCGCGTCTTGCCAGTGGGGTATTTTTTGCCATTCTGGCCAGCTAACACCCTCTCTTGGAATAACCATCCCCCATCCCGCCCCATGGATGCCTCCTTATTCCGCCTTCCCGTCAAACTGCTCGGCCTCGCCGCTCTGCTGCTTTCCCTGCCATGCGCCCATGCCCAAAATACCAGCGGGCCGCCGCCAGCCGCCACTCCCGCTAAAATCCCCCAGTTGTTTATCGTCGGCGACTCCACGGCCAACAGCAGCGGTCAAGTTCTCGGCTGGGGCACGCCCTTTGCCAAGTATTTCGACCCCGCCAAAATCCTCGTGCTCAATCGCGCCCGCGCCGGCCGCAGCAGCAAAACCTTCATCCTTGAAGGCCTGTGGGACAAGGTCCTCGCCGAAATGCACCCCGGCGATTACGTCCTGATTCAATTCGGCCACAATGACGGCAGTCCGCTTGATGACGCCAAAGCCCGCGGCTCCCTGCCCGGCCTCGGCGAAGAAACCAAGGTAGTCACTCCGCCCAATGGCCAAAAGCAAACCGTCCACACCTTCGGTTGGTATATGCGCAAATACATCGCCGACACCCAGGCCAAAGGCGCTCACCCCATTGTGCTCACCCTCACCGTACGCAACATCTGGCCCGGCAACACCGGGAAAGTCGAGCTTGGGCCTGGCAACTACAGCCTTTGGTCCACTCAGGTCGCCAAAGCCGAGAATGTCCCGCTCATTGACCTCACCACTCTGGTTGCCAAGGATTACGAAAAAATGGGGCCGGCCAAAGTGAAAACCCTTTTCGGGCCTGACACCACCCATACCAATACCGCCGGCGCCGAAATCAACGCCTCCTTTGTCGTCGCCGGCCTCAAGGCGCTCCCCGATCATCCCGTTGACGCCGATCTGTCCCCCAAGGGCAAAGCCGTCCCTCCAGCCCCGGCCTCTGCCGTCTTCGTTCCCGTAGCGCACACCGCCACCAAGCCCGCGCCTTCCCCAGCCCCGAAAAAATAACCCCGCCCCACCGCCCTTCTCCTTCGCCCATTCCTTCCCACCGTGCATACCCTGCGCTTCGTGCTCAGTTTCTCGCTACTCTTCGCTCTGCTCATACCCACGACGCGCGCAGCAGACGTCCCCAAGGAAATCCCCCTCTGGCCCGAGGGCGTCCCTGGCATCAAGGCGGACACGTCGAACGAATCCGAGCAAAACGGCATCTACACCCACACCCACCACCCGAAGCTCATCTACTTCCCACCCAAAGCCGGCACGGCCAACGGCACCGCCGTTATCTTTGCCCCCGGCGGCGGCTATGCCCGCATCAACATCGGCGGTGGCTCCTTCACCCAGTGGCTGACGGATGCTGGTGCCGCTGTCTTTGTCCTCATCTACCGCAATTCCGACTACGGCCAGCCCGCCCCTTTGCAGGATGTCCTCCGCGCCGTCCGCATCCTCCGCTCGCGCGCGGCCGACTACGGCCTCAATCCCAACCGCATCGGCATTATCGGCAATTCCGCCGGCTCCCACGTCGCCGCCAGTGCCGGCACGCTCTTTGACGATCCGCTGGGCAAAACTGGCGTACCGCTCGACGCCGTCAGCGGACGGCCCGATTTCCTCATCCTCACCTTCCCCGTCATCAGCATGGTGTCGCCTTACGCCCATATTCCGTCCCGTGACAACCTCCTCGGCAAAAACCCCTCCCAGGAACTGATTAACCACTGGTCGGTCGAAAAGCATGTCACCAAGGACACCCCGCCCACTTTTCTCGTCCATACCATGCAGGACACCACCGTCCCCGAGGAAAATACCATCCTCTTTTACGAAGCGCTCCGCCAGGCTGGCGTGCCCGCTGAAATGCACCTCTATGAAAAAGGCCCGCATGGTTCCGGCCTCGGCGCCAACCTCGGCCCCACCAACGAATGGCCCCAGCGCGCCGCCGAATGGATGCGCTTCCATGGCTGGCTGCCCGCCGCGCCAGTGCCCGCGGCCTCTTCCGCTGGATCATAGCCGGCTTCGGGCGCGGCCATCCGGATACTTTTGGAAATACAGTTGCCGCAATTGTTTTCGCTATTAGAATTTTCCTCATGGGTGATTCATGCAAGACCCCTTCACCGGAAGACCGACCTGCCTCCAAGGCCGCCAGCTCCCATCCGGAACCGACCAAATCGCTCTTCTCGATGGTTACCGCCGAAGACTGGAAGCGCTCGATCGCCTCGGGGCGGCTGCGCTCCGATGCGGTGGCCGAAGAGCTTCGGAAAGCTATCTCTTCCTCCCGGAAGACGTTGTAAGCCTGCTGCGTTTGGCCGGAAGCGAATGGGCCGAATTCCATGAAGCCATCCAGGCGTTCCGATTATGGGTGCCATTGCTGTCTCTGGATTTGTTTGGTTTTCCGAATGACTCGGATCAACCTCTGGAGGAAAGCAATCCCCGCTTGCGCCATGTCGGCAGCGGGGTGGAAGCTTGGGCCTTCGCGGATGCCCAAAATTCAATTTACAAATTCTACCGGCCCCGGGTTGAATCGGCCCAAATTGGCGCCACTTTTCATTTTCAACTCGGCGAAAATGTTTTGGTCCAAGCGGAAAGCTGCCCCGGCAGCTATCGTGATCTCTTTGAAAAACTTCGGGTGATCCATATGCTGGACGGCATGCCTGCGGAACTCCTGGGAGTTACGCGGGAAGGTATTCTTGTCGCCAAGCAAACCGGGGGGCTTGCGTTGCCCGCCGATGCGGATGTTTCAGGCCTCGAGCCCCAGCGGCTGATTCCCATCCCCTCGCGCTTTTTGTGCGCGGACCGCAAGCACCCGCGCTTGGCCTTCATTGACGGGGATCCCTGGCTCGTCGCCGACACCCATAACCGCAATGTCGTCCGCGACGATAAAGGTTGCTTGCGTATCATTGACTTGGTGGCTGCTCCGCTGCCTGTTGACTTGCTCGAACGAATTCCTCAATTCTTGGACTGGATTGATCGCAAACGCCACAATCCCACTGCTTCGCTGCTCGGCGAAGCCCGCGATGAGGAACTTTGACTCACTTGCGCCCATTAACCATAATGCTATTGCTCATGAAAACCTGCATGCTTGTCAGCCTTCTGCTCACCGTCATGTTTGCCTCCACCGCCTCAGCCGACTCGCTGCAGAGCAACCAAACCATCCGGCTTTGGCCCGGTGATGCTCCTCTCGCCCAGGGCAACAACACCGTTGACGTCCCCACCCTCACCGCATTCCTGCCCGCGGCGGGCAAGGCCACCGGCTCGGCCATCATCATCTGCCCCGGCGGCGGCTACACTCACTTGTCCACCAAAAGAGAAGGTTCCGACATTGGTCAGTGGCTCGCGGACAACGGCGTCACTGCTTTTGTCCTCACCTACCGCATCAGCCCCAAATACCATTATCCCGCCGAATTCGACGACGTCGAACGCGCCCTCCGCTTGGTGCGCTCCAATGCCGCGGCCTGGAATCTCGACCCCAACCGCCTCGGCATCATCGGCTTCTCCGCTGGTGGCCACCTGACGAGCATGGCCGCCACCCACTTCACCGCCGGCGACCCCAAGGCCGACGACCCCATCGAGCGCGTCAGCTCCCGTCCCGACCTGCAAATCCTTCTCTATCCCGTCATTACCATGACTGACGAGGCTACCGTCCACAAAGGCTCGCGCAGCGCCCTCCTTGGCCCCAATCCGTCCGCGGATCTGCTGCAATCCCTCAGCAGCGAAAAACAAGTCACGCAGGACACGCCGCCGGCCTTCATCGTCCATTCCACGGCCGATCACACCGTCCCCGTTGCCAATTCCGACGCCTATTCCGCCGCCCTGATGAAGCTCAATATCCCCGTCGTTTACCTCCGCGGCCCCTATGGCGGCCACGGCTTCGGCCTCACCGATGCCTGGTCCGGCCAGTGCATCGCGTGGCTGAAAACCAAAAAGTTCTGATGCCCGGCTGCAACCATCCCGTCTCGAAAAAAGCCCTGGCCGCCTTCAGATGGCCGCTTGTTTGCTGCCCGTTTTAGCGTTAAAAATGCCGGATGCCTGAATCCGCGCCCGCCGCCTCCGCCCCGGCCGACCCCAAGTCGCGCCTCAAGGAGAAGCTGCGCCAGCTCCCGCACAAGCCGGGCGTTTACCTGATGAAGGACCGCTTCGGCTCCATCCTCTACGTCGGCAAGGCGAAGGACTTGAAAAAGCGCGTCTCTTCCTATTTCCAGCGGGGCCGCCGCACCCACTTCCAGCAGCCCAAAATCGCCGCGATGATCCCGCTCATCTGGGACCTCGACATCGTCGAAGTCCGCTCCGAAACCGAGGCCATCCTCCTCGAAGGCAAGCTCATCAAGGACTGGAAACCCAAATACAACACCGAGTTCACCGACGACAAACGCTTCCTCCTCGTGCGCCTCGATGAGCGTGAAGTCTTCCCGCGCTTCCGCCTTGCCCGCCTGCGGCGCGACGACAGCGCGCGCTACTTCGGCCCCTTCGCCAACGGCGGCCTCCTGCGCCGCGCCCTCGCGGAAATGCGCCGCCAGTTCGGCATCCTCCTCGGCGACGCCCCCGCGCCCACACCCATTCCGGAATCCCCCGGACGCTTTCGCCTCTACAACGACGCCCGCGCCGAAATTTACGGCCACCCCAACGAAATCACCCCGGAGGAATACGCCGCCCGCCTCCGCGTAGCCATGATTTTTCTCGAAGGCAAGGCCCGCACCTGGCTCGCCGATTTGCGCGCCCAAATGCAAACCGCCGCCACCGCCCGCCAGTATGAACGCGCGGCCCACTTGCGCGACCTCGTCCACGCGCTCGACCTCACCCACGCCAACGCCACCCGCGATCGCCGCTTCCTCCGCGGCGACCCCATGAAATCAGCCCACTCCGCCGCCACCACCACCCAGCTTGCCGAAGCCCTCGGACTGGCCGCCCCGCCACGCGTCCTGGAATGCTTTGACATTTCCCACATCTCCGGCGTCTTCGTCGTCGCCGCGCTCGTGCGCTTTGTGGATGGCGCCCCGGACAAATCCGGCTACCGCCTCTTTCGCATTCGCGGCCCTATCGGCAATGACGATTTCCGCGCCATGGAGGAGGTCGTGGGTCGCCGCTACCGCCGCCTCCACCACGAGCGCCAGTCCCTCCCCGACCTCGTCGTTATTGACGGCGGCAAGGGCCAGGTCCACGCCGCGCTCAAGGCCTTTCTCGCGCACGATCTCCCGCCGCTCCCCATCATCGGCCTCGCCAAGCGCGAGGAAACCATCGTCTTCCCCGACGGCCGCCCCGGCCTGCGCCTGCCCCCACACTCGCCCGCCCTCCGCCTGCTCCAGCACCTGCGCGACGAAGCCCATCGCTTCGCCAACACCTACAACGCCAAACTCCGCTCCAAAAAAATCCGCGAAAGTGTCCTCGACGACTTCCCCGGCCTCGGCCCCACCCGCAAAGCCGCGTTGCTCGCCCGGTTTAAAACCCTCACCCGCCTCCGCGCCGCTTCAGTCGAGGAACTCACGGAAGTCTCCGGCATCGGCCCCGCCTTCGCCGCCCGTCTGCACGATTTTCTGGCCAAACGCGTTGAAAAATTCCCGCCTGCAAATCCGTCCTCCAATTAAGGAGTGCGCTGCCGCGCCGGTGACCAGCAGGTCGTCCGTCCGCCGATCTCTTCGCGCCGCAGCGGCTTGTGCGTGCGTGGACAGCGGCCGCCGTCTTCCCAGCGGTGGTTGAACAGCCAGGTGTCCGGGATATGCACATTCAAGTCCGGGGGCAGTTTTTTCCCTTTGCCCGCGATCACCCGCAACGCATCGCGTGCCACCTCGCGAATCGTCGCGTGCAGTTTCTTGGCGATCCTGACCGCCGCCGCCTGCCCCGCCGGTAGTGCCGGGGGCAATGCCGCCCGCCACAGGATTTCATCCGCCATCCAGTTCCCGATGCCGGGAAAATATTCCTGCTTCAGCAAGACCGCCTTCAGCGGCGCGCGCGCATGGCGCGTCAAACACCCGCGCACCAACTCCACCATGAATGACAGACCCGTCACCTCCGGCGGCAATTTCCGCAACCACGGTGGCCGCTCGCCCCGCGGCCCCAGCCACGCCCGCACCCGCCCAAACTGCCGCGGGTCATTAAAAATCAGCGCGCTCCCCGCCAGCCACAGCACCAGTGCATCGTGCCGCGCCGGTCGGTAAGTAGCCGGCTCAACCCGCAGTTCCCCGCTCATTCCCAGATGGATGCCTACCCAAAGCAAGTCGCCCGGCTTTCGTCGTCCAATCTTCCCGCGCCCCGCCTTGCGCGCATTAAACACAAACCACATCTGCTTCCCGTGTGTTGATGAGTCCACCAATCGAGTGCCACTCAACTCTTCCGCCAATGCCTTCGTCCCGCCGCGAAATTCCTCCGCCAGCTTTCGATACACCCGCGAGCTTCCGCCCGCGTACGCTACGCGCACCCTTCGGCCCGCGCCGGCCTCCCACCAGCGCCGCCGGTAAAATTCCACTTCGGACAATTCAGGCATAAGCCGTGCCACCTTAACCGCTCAATCCCGTCCGCGAAACACCTTTCTCCAAAAATTTGCCGCCCTCTCCTTTCTGCGAAAAAGCCTGACGCCCCCGCGCCCCTTCGCCAGAGTGCGCCACATGGAAGTTTCCCGCCATCTCCGCGCCAGCCGCCGCATCGCCGGGCTCTTCCTTGTCATCCTCTTCGGCCTCTCGGCGTTCGCTGCCGCCGCCTCGGACGCCCTGCTCGCCCCCGCCGCCTCCGGGCCCTCTCCCGCGCATGTCGTCGTCGTCGCCAATGAACGCAGCACCGATTCCCTCGCCGTCGCTCGCTACTACATGCAGCGGCGCGGCATTCCGGATAAAAATCTCTTCCTCCTCCAGACTTCCACCGACACCGACATCACTTGGACTGAATTCGTGGACCAAATTTTCAATCCCCTGCGTCAACAATTGACCGCCGCCGGCTGGATGGACGCCTACATCACTAACCAGCACGATAGCGAGGGCCGGCTGCGTTATGTCTTCTTCGGCCACAAAATTGACTTTCTCGTCGTCTGCTACGGTGTTCCCGTGCGCATCAAAAACGATCCCGTCCGCCTCGCCGCCTACAAAGGCCCGCCCTCCCGCCCCGAGTTTGCCACCAACCAGGCCGCCGTGGACAGCGAACTGTCCCTCCTCGCCGCGCTCGACACGCCCTCCATCGGCCTGCTCTCCAACCCGCTCTACAACAAGCCCGATCCCGACGCCTTCACCCGCGGCCTCGTCGTGCGCGTGGCCCGGCTCGACGGCCCCAGTGCCGCCGCCGCGCGCGGCCTTGTTGAAAGTGCGCTCGCCGGCGAAGCCCGCGGACTCCAGGGCCGCGCCTACCTCGACTTCGGCGGCCCGCACCCCAAAGGCGACGAAATGATCAAGCAAGCCGGTCAAATCATCCGCCAGCTCGGCTACGATGTCAGCGAAGACCACGCGCCCGCCCTCTTCAACTGGTCCGAACGCTTCGACGCCCCTGCGATCTATTTCGGCTGGTGGTCCTGGAATCTGGCCGGTCCGATTGCTGACGACACCTTCCGCTTCCCTCCCGGAGCGGTGGGAATTCACATCCACAGCTTTTCCGGGGAAAATATCCGCGACGGCGCGTCCCGCTGGGTTGGGCCGCTGGTTAACCGCGGCATCGCCGCCACCGTCGGCAATGTCTTCGAGCCCTACCTTGAATTCACCCACAATCCGCAAATGTTCTTCGCCGCTCTCGCCCGTGGCAGCACCACCGGTGAGGCCGCCTACTACTCCCTCCCGGCCTTGAGCTGGCAGGCGATTTTCATCGGCGACCCGCTCTACCGGCCCTTCGTCCTCGGCCTGCCCGAGCAGTTGGCCCGCGCCGCCAAGGACCCCACGCCTTACTCTGTTTACGCTGTCATCCGGCAGATGAACCTCCTTGATGAACAAGGTCATCTCGAAGAAGCCCTCGCCACTGGCCAAACATTTTTCGATCACAATCCCAGCTTCGCACTCTGCTTCGCCCTCGCTCAGGTGGAGGACAAACTGGGCCGCACCGACGCCGCCCTGCAGCGCCTTGCGTGGGCCACCGGCTCTGTCACCGTCACGCGCGCCGACCTCGGCGTTCTCAGCGAAATGGCCCAATGGGCCGACCAGCACAAAGCCTCGCAACTCGCCCTTGATCTCTACGCCAAGGCCCTTGACGCCCCCGCCGCCAATTCCGATTTCAAAACCGCCGTCCTGCCCTCCGCCATTGTCCTGGCTCGCGCCGCCCCGGCCGCCGATCTCGTCCAGCGCTGGCAGCAGCAGCTTGCCGGCTTGAGCAAATAAACTTATCCGCGCAGATTGCCCGCGCTTTTCCCCTCGTGCCCACCTCCAAACCCAAAAAGAAAACCGACCTCGCTGCGCTGCAATCGCCGTTCATGCGCATCCCGCGCCTGCCGGTGGAAGTCGCGCGCGACTTGCTCGACCTCGGCCTGCGCGAAATCTACGAGCTCCAGGGCCGCGCCCCCGAAGCCCTTTTCATGGACTTGCGCCACCGCAAGCCCGACGCACCCGCCGACCGCGTCGTCTGGTTCCGCCTCGCCGTTTACTTCGCCGAAACCCCCGAACCCGAACGCGCCCTGCTCCACCCCGATGCCTGGCGCTAGACCTTGCCGTTTCGCCCAGGCCCTTCAGGGTTTTCTTTCGATTTTTTACCGCACCCGCCACTCGGTCTTATGCGCCTCCCCATTCCATCATGGCCTGCCCTTGCGCTTTTCCTCGCAGCCTCGACTGCGCTGGCCGTCACGCCCGACGCGCATCCCGCTCCCGCTACGCCAAAAATCCCCGTCGTGGACACCTACCACGACGTCCAAGTCACCGACAATTACCGTTGGCTCGAAGACTGGAGCAACCCCGCCGTGCGCGCGTGGAGCGACGCCGAAAACGCCCACGCCCGCGCCTTCCTCGATCGCCTCCCCTTCGTCACCCAAATCCGCCAACGCGTCACCGCGCTCGAAGACGTTCCCTATGTCAGCTACTACAATCTCGCGTGGCGCACTGGCCGGCTTTTTGCGCTGAAACGCCAGCCGCCGAAGCAGCAGGCGTTTCTCGTCGTTTTCAAATCCGCGGAAGACGCCCCTTCCGAGCAAATCGTCCTCGACCCCACCCTGCTCGACCCGACCGGTGGCACTACCATTGATTTTTTCGTGCCATCGCGCGACGGCCGGCTTGTCGCCGTCAGTCTTTCCCAAGGTGGCTCGGAGAGTGGCGATATTCACCTCTACGAAACTGCGACCGGCAAAGAGATCGGCGAAATCGTCCCGCGCGTCAACGGTGGCACCGCGGGCGGCAGCGTCGCTTGGAACGCCGACGGCACCGGCTTCTACTATACGCGTTATCCACGCGGCCAGGAACGACCCGCCGCCGACCTGGGTTTCTACCAGCAAATCTATTTCCACCAACTCGGCGCCCCGACCTCCAGCGACCGCTACGAACTGGGCCGTGACTTTCCCAAAATTGCTGAAATCGCCCTCACCACCAGCGACGACGGCCAGTTCATCCTCGCCCGCGTCGCCAATGGTGACGGCGGGGAATGCGCCCACTACGTCCGCCTGCCCGATGGCACGTGGACGCAACTGGATGGCTTTGCGGACAAAATTTCCCAAGTAGTCCTCGCCCCGGACAATGCCCTTTACCTGCTCTCCCATGCCGGCGCCGAGCGCGGCCAATTGCTTCGCCTGCCCAATCCCTCCGCAAAGCTAAGCGCCGCCGCCGTTGTCGTCCCGCAAAGCGACGCCGTGATTGATGAGTTCCTCCCCACCGCCTCCCGCCTCTACGTCGTGGATCAACTGGGTGGCCCGTCCGCTTTCCGCGTCTTCGATTCCTTCGGCCATCCCCAGGCATCCGTACCCATTCTGCCTGTTTCCAGCGTCGGCGGCCTCGAGCGGCTTGACGGCGACGACCTCGTCTATGCCAACACCGGTTACTTGAATGCGACTGCGTGGTATCATTATCACGCCGCTGACCACACCAGCACCAAAACCGCCCTCTACAACAACACTCCGGTGGACTTCAGCGACTGCGAGGTCCTGCGCGCGTTCGCCACGTCCAAGGACGGCACCAAAATTCCCCTCACTCTCATCCAGCGCAAAAACCACCGGCCCAATCCCGCCACTCCCCTCCTTCTCTACGGCTACGGCGGCTACGGCATCAACCTGGGCCCCGGCTTCTCGCCGATTCGCCGGCTCTGGCTCGATCAGGACGCCATCTGGGTCGTCGCCAACCTGCGCGGCGGCGGCGAATACGGCGAAGCCTGGCACCATGCCGGTTACCTTACGCAAAAACAAAACGTCTTCGATGACTTCGATGCCTGCATGGATTACCTCGTGCAGCAGGGCTACACCAGCCGCGATCACCTCGCCATCATGGGCGGCAGCAACGGCGGTCTGCTCATGGGCGCGGTTTACACCCAGCATCCCGACAAATTCCGCGTCTGCGTTTCCTACGTCGGCATTTACGACATGCTCCGTGTAGAACTTTCACCCAACGGTCTCTTCAACGTCACCGAATTCGGCTCCGTCAAAGACCCGGAGCAATTCAAAGCCCTTTATGCCTACTCGCCCTACCACCACGTTGTGGACGGCACCGCCTATCCCCCCGCGCTTTTCCTGACCGGCGCCAACGACCCGCGCGTCGAACCGTGGCACTCCCGTAAAATGGTTGCCCGCCTCCAGACTGCCGACCCGTCCGGCACGATCCTCCTGCGCACGAGCGCCAACTCCGGCCATGGCATCGGCACCTCCCTAAACGAACGCATCGAGGAGGACGTGGATGTTTATGCGTTCCTCTTCGACGAACTCGGCGTGTCGTTCCAATCTGGCACGCCCACCCCGTCGTCCGCGCTCGCCGCCCCTGCCGTGCACGCAAAATAATTGCTTCGTGGCGCTTACGCGTGCGCCATCGTCAATTCGGACATCCGCCAGTCGGCTTCGGTACCTTTCACTGCTTCCGCGCCCGTTATCTGATCCAAAATCTCCAGCATCCTCCGGTTAGTCGCCTCGTCCTTCACCGCTACGCGTACCGTATGCCGGCCAAAGCCCGAACCCATGTTCGCCGGATTCCGCAAAAACAATCCCCGCTGCCGGCAGCGTTCTATCAGGGCGTCGGCCTCCATTCCGTCCTCCGGCAATTGCGCCAGCAAAAAGTTCGCGCGCCCCGGCGTGACGTCCCATCCTCGCGCCACCAGCGCCCGTTGCAATTGCCGCCGCGCCCGGTGTGTTTCCTCATACTGCGCCGCGTAGTAGGCCGGGTCTTGCAGCGCCTTCACCCCCGCCACCTGCGCGGGCAGGCTCACCACCCATGGAGGCGTCAGCGCCCGCAATTCCTCCAGTTGATGCGGCGAAGCGCACAGATACGCCACCCGCGCCCCGCTCAGCGCATACACCTTCGACATGGATTTGCACACCACCACGTTCGGCGAATGCGCCGCCCACGCCTCCACCGACTGCCCCGCACCGACATAGTCAATATACGTCTCGTCAATCCACACGCGCGTTCGCGCCGGAACTCTTTTCAAAAACGCGATGAGTTCCTCTCGTTCAAGGTGCTGCCCCGTCGGGCTGTTGGGGTTGACGAGTACGATCATCTCGTAACTCTCCTCCAGCCGCTCCGCCAGCGCCTCCAGGTTCACCCGGTAGTTGTCCGCCCGCGACAGCCGCACCCGGTCCACCCGGCAGCCAATGACTTTCTCCAAAATATGTGGATACTCGCTGTAAATCGGGTCCAGCACCAGCACGCGCGACCCGCGCCGCAGCCACCGGGGTAAGGCTCGGAAAATCAAATCCGACGATCCCGCCCCGGGCAGGATGTTTTTTGCCACCACACCACGCGCCTCTGCGATGGCTTCCACCAGCCCGCGCGCGTCGTTCGGCGGCGAGGTCCGCAACAGCCACGGCAGGTATTCCTGCAACGCGGCGATCACCTTCGGCGACGGCGGAAACCATGCGTCCAGCACATCCGCATTGATGATCGTCCGGCTGCGCTCCAACGCCTCAAACTTCTCTCCCACTGCGCTGAAAAACGCCCCGCCGTGAAAACACGCCGCCGGCTTTTGATATGGAAAATCGAACCGCCATTCCAGGTGGGGCTCCAGCTTGTTCACTAGCCGCTGATCCAGCCCCGCGCGGATCGCCGGCGTCGTACCGTGCAGCAGCTCGAACTCCACCTGGCCCGACTGCACAAAGCACCCCGTCGGCTGCAATCCGGCCTTGTAATACAAATTCAAAATCTCCTTCCGCCCGATGGCCATGATGCGCGTCCCGCCGTGCGCCTCCACCCAGCGCAGCGCCGCATACATCAGCAACGGCGCAACTTCCTGGTGCCGGCGCTCGCGCACCACCGTCAGCAGGCGTACTTCATACAATCCGTCATCGCACGGGAACGGCCAATCCCCGCGCGGCAGGTATTTGTCCACCGAGTAGCCGTCGCCGCCCGGTGGCGTGACGCTGACAAATCCCGCCAGTTCGCTCGCCTGGCGCGCCACCAGGTAAACGTTATGCGCGTCCAGCCGGTCCCGCAGGATGCCGTCTTCGTTTTCGTGATGCTGCCCCAGTTCCCTTGCATACACGGCATGGCGCAGGCGGTAGATTTCCTTTCGGTCACTTTCGTTCGCCGTCGCGAAGATTAATCGGGTCTCTTTCATGGTGATTGTGGGTTGAATTTTTTTACGGCCCGCTTGCAGTCATTCGGCGGCTATGCCCCGGGATAGCTGCTCGACATTCCCGCGGATCCGGCACAGCGCCTCGGCCATTTCGCGTGCCTGGAACGCCGGGCAATCGCCCCAAATTTTCTCGGCCATACCGTAATACACGGGTAAAATCTCCTCCAACAGCTTGCGCCCCGCCGCCGTCAGCGAAACATGATAGACTCGCCGGTCACTGGGATTGTCCTTCCGCATCACCAGCTTGCGCCGCTCCAGCCGGTCCACCAGCCCGGTGACGTTCGACCGGTGCATGATCAGCAGCCGGCTCAACTCAATCTGCGCCACGCCTTCCGGCTTCCCGCGCAGGACGTTGAGCACATTGAACTGGCTGGGACTCAGTTCCCATTGGTCAAAAAAAACGCGGCTGGCGTTCCACAACGCTTCCGTCGTGCGGAGCAGCTCCAGCAGAGCCTCGTAGCGCGGCCCGGGTAGGCATGAGGTTTTGGTCATGGCGTATTGTTTAGATATAGATTGTTGATATGTCAACTATTATTTTCACCCGGCCTTTTTCTCTTAAATTAACCCTAAATCACCCCAGTCCCCCTCACGCTGGCTGCTGCTGCGTCAGGCAGTGCAGCGCCCCGCCCTCCAGCAGCACATCCGTGCAATCCAGCGGCACGATTTTTCTGCTCGGGAAACACTCGTGCAGCACGTGTGCCGCCAGCTCGTCCGTGGGCCGGCCATAGGCGGGCATCAATACCGCCCCGTTCGTCACCACATAATTCGCATAGCTCGCGGGTAGTTCGCGGCCGTCAATCCCCACCGCCGGATGCGGCAGTGGCAGCTCGGCCACTTCAAATTTCTTCCCGCGCACCGTGCGAAAGTCCTGAATCTCAATATGGTTGTGCCGCAGGATGCGGGCTGCCCAGCTTTCGTCGTCGTCCGCCGGCGTCACGGTTAAAATGGCGTCATCACGGAAAAACCGGGTGATGTTGTCAATGTGCCCGTCGGTGTCGTCATTGGGCAGGCCGTCGCGCAGCCAGAGGATTTCGTGTACGCCCAACCCCGCGGCCAACAGGCGCTCATAGCTGTCCTTTGTCATCACCGGGTTGCGGTTCGAGTGCAGCAACACCGCCTCGGTCGTGAGCAGTTGGCCGTCGCCGCTCATTTCAATCGCCCCGCCCTCGAGAATCGTGTCGTAGGCAAACCGCCGCATGCCCAGGCTCGTCGCGATGCGCTCGGGTATCGCCGCGTCCAAATCCCACGGCTCGTATTTCGCCCCCCACGCATTGAAGCGCCAGTGCGTCACCGCCACCTCCCCGGTCAGCGCGTTTTTCACAAACAGCGGACCATGGTCGCGGCACCACACGTCGTTCACCGGATGGTCGAACAATTCCACCACCGACAAATCCGCACTCGCCCCGGCTAGCAACCGGCGGATCGTCAGGTGCTCTGATCCCGCCGCATTGATCCGCACTTTCACGAACTGGCTCAGTGCCGCCGCGAACCGTGCGAAAAACGGCGGAATCAACTCGAACCGCCCCGGCCACAACGCCGTGTTCGCCGGCCACGACAGCCACATCGCCGCCTGCGGCGCCCATTCCGGCGGCAGCCGGAAGCCCAGCATCGCGGGCGTGGGTGCGGGATCAAGTGCGCTCATCGTCGGAAAGCCTCCGGGTTAAATCGCCGTAAGTATCAATGCGCCGGTCGCGGAAAAACGGCCAGATCCGCCGGAAATCCGCCTGCAGCTTCGGGTCCGTGTCGGCGTAAATTACTTCCTCCCGCCGCACCGAGCCTTGGGCGATTAGCCGCCCATACGGGTCCGCCACGAACGACTGCCCCCAAAACTCCGTGTCCCCCTCGGTGCCCACGCGGTTCACCGCCGCCACGTAACACCCGTTCGCCACCGCATGCCCGCGCTGCACTGTTTCCCAGGCCCCGTATTGGGCCGCGCCCATCTTCGCCTTTTCCTCGGGCAGCCAGCCGATCGCCGTCGGGTAAAACAATACGTCCGCCCCACGCATCGCCGTCAACCGCGCCGCCTCCGGATACCACTGGTCCCAGCAAATCAGCACGCCGATGCGCCCGGCCTTCGTCTTCCACGCGCGGTAACCCAGATCTCCGGGTGTAAAATAAAATTTCTCCTCAAATGCCGGATCCTGCGGGATGTGGTTCTTCCGGTATCTCCCCAACAGCGAGCCGTCGGCGTCAATCACCACCGCCGTGTTGTGGTAAACCTCGTTCCCGCGGTTCTCAAACAGCGACGCCACAATCACGATTCCGTGCTGCTTCGCCACCTTCCCGAGCGCGTCCGTCGTTGGCCCGGGAATGGTCTCCGCCAGGTCAAAAAAATCCGGATCCTGCCGCGTGCAAAAATATGGCGTCGTGAACAACTCCTGCGTGCAGGCGATCTGCGCCCCGGCCGCCGCCGCCTCGACGATCTTCTGCGACGTGCGCGCGAGGTTTTCCGCCGCGGAACCGTAGTCGCGGAGTTGTAACAGGGCCAATCGCATGGTCTACGGAAAATACCCATCCCTGCGCCAAGCGCAAACAGAAGTTGCAAAGCCCCACGCTCTCCCCGCTCCATCATCCGTTTCAATAAACCACTTTATTCAACGGATACTCGATAATCCCCTCCGCCCCGTGCGCCTTCAGCGTCGGGATGATCACTCGCACGACCGACTCGTCAATAATCGTCTCCAGCGCGATCCACGCCGGGTCCGACAACGGCGACACCGTCGGGTTCCGCAGCGCCGGCAGCGCCCGCAGGATGTCTGGCAACTTCGCCTTCGGCAGGTTCAGCTTCAATCCCACCTTGCTCTCGGCATTCAGCGCCCCTTGCAGCAACAGCGCCAGGGTTTCTATCTTCGCCCGCTTCGCCGGGTTGGCCCAGCTTTTCCGGTTCGCGATGAGTTGCGTGCTGGTCTCGCAAATGGTTTCCACGATCCGCAATTTGTTCGCCCGCAACGACGACCCCGTCTCCGTCAGGTCCACAATGGCGTCCACCAGGTCCGGCACCTTCACCTCCGTCGCGCCCCACGAAAACTCCACCTCCGCCGCCACCCCCTGCTTTTTCAAAAATTCCCGCGTCACCCGCACCAACTCCGTCGCCACGCGCTTGCCCTTCAGCCCCTTCACCGACTTGATCGGCGAGTTCTCCGGCACCGCCAACACCCAGCGGCTCTTTACGTTCGACGCCCGGCTGTAAACGAGCTCGCACACCGTCTGCACGTCCGACTCGTTTTCCTGCACCCAGTCGTAGCCTGTCAGCCCCACGTCGAAAAAGCCCTGCTCCACATACCGGCTGATCTCCTGCGCCCGCACAAACCGCCCGTCCAGTTCCGGATCGTCAATCACCGGCTTGTAGGACCGCGAGCTCTGCGAAATCTTCCACCCCGCCTTCGCAAACAGCGCCAGCGTCGCCGCCTCCAGGCTGCCCTTGGGCAGACCGAGCATCAATAACGGCGCGGACAGTGTCTTTATGGCGGCCATGGCTGAAAAGCGGCTCTCCGGCGCCTGCACCGGCCCCGGAACCACGCATCAAGCCAGCCCCCCCACCCCGGGGCAACTGGAAAATTGCCCCCTGCCGCACCCTAGCCGCCCCCGGATTTTGCCCGCCAACTTGCGAATTGTAAAAAAAATTTCGAGACCTATAAATGGTGGTCTGGGACTCCCATATCCCCTGTGGCGCCCGCCGCCTTGCGTTGCGAGACGCTTATACAAGACCTCTTTCCTCTTTTGGCGTTAAATCGCTATCTTCCCTGATTCCCCCTTTCACTCCCCGCATCCGTCACGTTCCATGTCCAAGCCCAAGCCACTCATCTTGATCGTCGAAGACGAAAAGGAACTGGCCGCCCTCGTCGCCGAGCAGCTCGAGCAGGTCGGCATGATCACGCAGCTCTTTCACCGCATTGCTCCCGTCCCGCGCTACCTTAGCCAGAATTTCGCCAATTTGATGCTGCTCGACATCAACCTCCCCGACGGCTCCGGCTTCAACCTCGTGGACGAATTGCGCCGCGCCAACATCAGCATCCCCGTCATTTTTCTGACCGCCAGCAACAGCGAAGTCCAAAAGGTCAAGGGCCTCGAAATGGGCGGCGACGACTTCATCACCAAGCCTTTCAGCTTCGCCGAGCTCATTGCCCGCATTAACGCCGTCCTGCGCCGCAGCGAAACCGCTCAGGACACCCGCATCACCAAAAACGCCCGGCTCGACGAGGAATCCTTCCCCTTCTGTGGCGCGGAAATCAACCCCCAGCGCATGGAGATCATCTTCCCCAACGGCCAGACCGAAAAAATCGGCCGCAAGGAACTCGGCATCCTCGTTTACCTCGCCTCCAACCCCAATCAGGTGCTCACCCGCAGCGGCCTCATCCATGCCGTCTGGGGCGTCCACGCCGATGTCCGCAGCCGCTCCCTCGACCAGTATATCGTGAAAATCCGCGAAGCCTTTGGCCGCCACTCCTGCGACCTCGCCGCCTTCCGCACCATCCACGGCGTCGGCTACATTTACGACGTGGCCCAGCCCGCGGAAACCACCCCGGCCCCCGCGCCAGCCGCACCCGCGCCGCCTGAGCCGCCGCCCGCGAAAGCCTCCCGCAAGAAAAAAGCCTGAGCCGCCCCGGCCTGACCATGACGGCCACCCCCACTTCTCCCGCCGCCGCCACGCTCCAACGCTTCACCGCCGGCTGGACCTCCCGCTCCCCCGGCGAAACTGAAGCCGCCGGCACTGCGTTGGCTGCCATTTTCCCGCCTGACCACGCACTCGCATTGCATGGCAACCTTGGTGCCGGGAAAACCACCTTCGTCCGCGGCCTGGCCCGCGGCTGGGGACTCCCCGGTCCAGTCCTCAGCCCCACATTCAACTATTACCTCATCTACCGCGGTGCCCGCCAGTTGGTCCATCTCGATGCCTACCGCCTCACCCGGCCCGCCGACGCCGATTCCCTGCTCGTCGAGGAATTCCTCGAGTCCCCGTGGTGCCTCGCCGTCGAATGGCCGGAAAACCTCGGCGACCGCCTCCCGCCTGACGCCTGGCACCTCGACTTCGCCTCGCCCGATGAATCCACCCGCATCCTGACTCTTCGCCCGGTTATTTGACTGCCACGTTCAACGTGTCCAGCAAGCCCGACGCCCCGATCATCGCCCCCACCACCGCCCCATACACGACGTGCGCCAGCGCGTGAGACAGTGCGATGTCAAACCCACGCTGCTGGAACTCCGGCAACGGGTGCTCTTCCGCCACTGTCGCCACCAGCACCAGCGCCATCATAATCCCATGCACCAGGCCAATTAGCGCCCCAAAGAGCAGGTTGGGCCCAACCCCCGGATGGCCCACCGCCACCAGCACCAACGTATAAATTAGCCCGAAAAATATCCCCGCCGCCGCATGGACAAATCCGCCCACCAGCGTGGCCTTCTCGTAGCTCCGCGTTAACAGGCTCCCCACCGCCACCACCATCCGCGCGTTGGACAACCCACTCCGCGTGATGCCCCATAACACCGCTGCCATCGCCCCCGCTCCCAGTCCGCCTGCCAGCACCGACAAGCCGAGGTATTCTCCAATCAAACTCGCCGCCTTCATATCAAATTCTAGCTCAATTCCCCCGCTTTGCAAGGTGCGCCCCCAAAATAATCCGCCTCCACCTCCCGGCTCGCGTGGCTCAACATATTTATCCCAGTTTCACCATCCCGCCGCGTTGCTTAAATATGCCACATCTCCGTGGCATCGCGCGACAACAGGTGCTCCACCGAGCGCGACTTCAGCGCCTTTTCCAACGCCGTCGCCACATCGCGCCACACGCTCGTCACCCGCGCGCCCGATTGCCCCGCCGACGCCGTCTGCGCCTCCAGCATCTCCGAGTCCACGACCCGCACAATATCGTAAAGCGTAATTTGCCCCGGCGCGCGCGCCAGAGCGTAGCCGCCCTGCTTCCCGCGCCGGCTCACAATCAGCCCGCCGTTGCGCAGCTCGTTCAGAATTTGCACCAGGTAATTGGCCGGCACGGCTTCCGCCGCCGCCAGCGCTTCAATGTGCGCCAAATGCGGCTGGCCGTAGGCGCGGGCCAACTGGCCCAGCACCCGGCAGGCGTACTCGACCTTCAGCGATATTTTCACTCACCGAAAAGTTAGGCCGCCCGACCGCCCGGCGCAAGGGCGAACCTTCTCAGTCCACCGCCCGGCTTTTCGCCGTTTCTCCCAGTTTCACCTTTCTTGCTTTTCCCCCGGCGGTAGACAAACTGCTGGACGATGAAGCATCCCGGCCTTCGCTTCCCGCGTCCGCGCTTCCTCGCCGCGGCGTTGAGCCTGCTTTTGCCAGGTTTGCTGTCTGTCGGGAATATGCCCCAAGCCTGCGCCGCACTTCAACCAGTCGCGCCCACCGCCAGCGCACCCACAGCCAACGCCACCACCATTTATATCATCCCGCTGAACGGCCCACTCACCGGCAACGCCGAATCCACGCTCAACTCCGCCCTCAACGCCGCCCCCGCCGGCTCCCCCGTGCTGCTCGACCTCAACTCGGCGAGTTGCGACGGCGCCGTCGCCGACCGCCTGCTCCAGGCGCTGGCCGTCCGCCGCGCTTCCGGTCCGCTCCTGGCCTACGTGCGCAACTCCTGCGGCCCCGGCACCATCCCGCTCGCCACCGCCGATGCAATTTACGCCCCGGCGGACGCACAGATTTGCGGCGACTTGAGTCATGGAAACGCCGTACCCGCGTCGCTCCCGGTGCCTTTGTCCGACCTGGAAAAATTCGCCGCCCCGGTTCCCTACCGCGTCGAAATTATCCGCTCCCTTTTTGAAGAGGGATACTCCTTCGCCATCGGCAACACCACGATTAAGGCCTGGGATCAGTTGCTGAATCTCACCGGCGAATCCGCCGCCCGCCAGTATGGAGATCCGCCCCAGCCCTTGCTCGTGACTGCTGTCGCGCCCTCCCTCGACCAAGCCTTGTCGGCCTATTTTAAAGGCCAGCCCTTCCAAGCCCAAATCTGGACCGCCGACGGCTTCGTCCCCCGCCCGATAGCCGCTACCGCGCTCACCACCTCTTCCACCGTTGCCGCCACTCCCGCCATCACCGCTGCCCCATCTCCAGCCTCTCCGTCCACCACCCTCACCACTCCTCCCTCAGCCGCTCCCGACTCTACGACGTCTGCCCCACCTGCCGCTGTCGTCACCCACGGCCAGCCCCGCGTCTCCGTCTACGTCGTCCCCATCAAGGACGAAATTGACGACCCCCAGCTCTACATCCTCCGCCGCGCCCTCAAGGATGCCATCGAAAACCACGTGGACGCCGTCGTCCTCGACATGAACACCCCCGGCGGCTCCGTCGCCGTCACCCTCGACATGATGGAGGCGCTTTCCAAGTTCAAGGGCCGTACCTTCACTTATGTGAATCCGAATGCCCTCTCCGCCGGCTCCTACATCGCCGTCGCCACCAACGACATTTACTTCGCGCCCGACGGTGTCATGGGCGCCGCCGCCGTCGTCGGTGGTCAGGGCGAAGACATTTCCAAGACGATGCAGCTCAAAATCAACAGCTACCTCATCGCCCGCGTCCACGCCCTCGCCGGCCCCAGCCGCTACCGCGCCGATGTCCAGCGCGCCATGATGGACGCCGACTTCGAGTTCAAAATCGGCGACAAAGTCATCAAGCCCCCCGGCGTCCTCCTCTCCCTCACCGCCAAGGATGCCGCCCAAACCTACGGCGAGCCACCCGAGCCGCTCCTCGCCGCTGGCATCGCCCCCGACTTGGATTCCCTCCTCACCCAGGTCTATGGCAAAGACGGCTACACCATCCGCGATTTCCATCTTACCTGGTCCGAGCACCTTGCCAAATGGCTCAACAGCATCGCCGCCATTTTGCTCGGCGCGGGCATCCTCCTGCTCTTCATTGAATTCAAGTCCTCCACCTTCGGTTTGATCGGAGCCGTGGGCGTGGGCCTGCTCGTGCTCGTTTTCTTTAGCAGCTACGTTGCCGGCCTCGCGGGCTATGAGCCGCTGTTGCTGTTCGTGCTCGGCCTCGTGTTGATTGCGCTCGAGCTCTTCCTCTTCCCCGGCTCCATCGCCTGCGGCCTCGCCGGCTCCCTCTGCTTCTTCGGCTCCTTCATTTGGGCCATGCTCGATGTCTGGCCCAGTGAATACCATTTCGGCCTCACCCCCGAGTCATTTGCGCGACCCCTGTTCAATCTCCTGCTCGGTTTTGCCCTGGCCGTCGCCGGCATTGCCCTGGCCCTTCGCTTCCTCCCCCAAACCCGTTTCTTCGGCCGCCTCGTCAACACGTCTCACGTCCAGGCAGATACCTCCGCCGCCACCGTCGGCGCGGCCTCCGCCACCGGCGCCACCACCCTCCCCGAACCGGGCACCCGCGGCGTCGCCATGACCGACCTGCGCCCCCTCGGCGAAATCGAGATCGCCGGTGGCCGTTACCAAGCCCGCGCCGTGCAGGGCCAGATTGACCGCGGCTCGCCCGTCGAAGTCGTCAGCCGCAAGGACTTTGCCATCCTGGTAAAAAACGCGCCGTGAATTTCTCCCGGAATAAAACCGCTCAACCTCGATCCGCCGCCCCCGCTTCAGCCGCCCCGCCTTTTTTCCTCCCGCTTTTCTTGCTTCGCGTTCCCGCACACCTCGGTTAAATACTTCTCCTCATGGTCGTGATTCTCAGTCTCCTGGTGGTGGGCATCCTGCTCCTCGGGTCCGAGGTCTTTCTGGCCAGCGGCATCATCGGCGCCCTCGGCGGTGTCTGCCTCATTGCTGGCATCGGCGCTGCCTACTCCCAATACGGCCCCATCGGCGGGCTCGCTGCCGGCCTCGGCTCCCTCGTCGCCACCCTCGTCGTGATTGTCTTTCAGTTGAAACTCCTGCCCCACACCCGCTTCGGCAAAAAAATGTTCAACACCTCGGCCGCCACCGGCCAGGCCGTCAACACCGGCGCGGCCACTGCCCCCGAGCTCATCGGCAAAACCGGCATCGCCATCACCACCTTCGCCCCCACCGGCCTCGCCGAAATCGCCGGCACGCAATACGAAGCCGCCTCTCTCGACGGCCTCCTCCACCCCGGCGACCCCCTCGTCGTCGCCGGCCGCGACTCCTACAAGCTCCTCGTCAAAAAAGCCCCGATAGCTTAGTGCCCCAGGAACATGTGAATCACGTTAATGGATGTTCCGCCAACGCTTGAACGCCTTCACGTCTTCGCTGGTCAATTCAAACCATTCATTGCGCTCCGTCTTTTTGTCGGCAAACCGCCGATGCCAATAGGCTTCGACCCCGGAAGGGTCATCCGTCTTGATCTCGTGAATCCGCTTCCATTCATAGGGTGATTGCGCGGCCAGCTCGCCTTTGCGGCGTTCGAGATCAAAAGATTTGCCGATTTTGTAGCGACTATGGGATTTCCAAAGATACACATAGCCAGCCTTTCCGGTGTCTTGGCTATCTTCTTCAAGCTTGGGCCTTTCTTCAGAAACAAGCGGCACGCATATTTTTACCACGTCGTCGAAGCCCGTTCGATTTTGGCAATACGCGAGCACAAGGGAGACGATTTGTGCTTTTTTACCTCGATTGCGAATTGCCTTTTCGCTTGGGAACGAGGGATCCTGCCGCGCTTTTCTGTCTATTTGCTGACGCTTTGGAAATGAGCCAAGTTCGCGAATCAATTCGATAAGTTTTACCGCCAATGTTTCATGGGTGTAGGCGCGGATAAATGCATTTGGCTCAAATCCCGCCCTCTTTGAGGGCCGCACTCCAATTGTCCCAATATAATTGCCAGGTATATGTCTTGATCCCCGTCTCTTTGGTAAATCTGTCACTGCCCAATGCCTTGCCCCCGTTTTCCACCGCCGTGCGCTTGATCTCACTGAGGATGAATGCCTTGTCCATTTGGGTAGATGCTTTGTGATACCTGCGTTTGCCGAAGCTGACAAGGTTTTCATCAAGCCTCAGCGATAGACTTCCCCCCGATGCCCGATTCGCACCACCAGTACCACGAGATGATCATCGTGAATTTCGTAGATGACCCGATAGTCGCCGAAGCGGATGCGCCAGGTTTTCTCCGGGCCGGACATCATGATGGACGTGGGAGGTCGCGGGCTTTCGCCCAGCTTGTAAATGGCGTCGCGCAAACGCCGGGCAATTGTAAAATCCAGTTTCTTGAACTGCCGTTCGGCCAAGGATCCAATTTCCACGCGGTAGCGCATGGCAAAGCCGACTTAAAGCCCCATCTCGCGGCAAACTTCTTCAAACGGACGGGGCTTTGCTCCCGCGGCAATCTCCGCCCTGGCCTCGGCCACCGCTTTTCGGTCCAGTTCATCCTCGCTCGCCGCCAACTTCTTATCCACCCATGCATACACCTTGCGGCGTTCGCGGCTGGGCAGCTTTTGAATGCTGCTGATAATTGCCTGGGCGGTCATGCGTCTAATCTGGGTGTTTTTGGCCGAAAAGGCAAGCTCCAGCCCCCTCACCCATTCACCCTCCGGCAAATCTCGCACTTGTGCCCATCGCACCCGCGCGCCGTGCAGTGTTCCCGCCCATAATAAATAATCCGCAGGTGCAGGTCGTGCCAGCTTTCCGGCGGAAAAAGCTTCTTCAAATCGCGCTCCACCTGCATCACGTTCGGCCCGCGCGATAATTTCCACCGCATCGCCAGCCGGTGGATGTGCGTGTCCACCGGAAACGCCGGCTGCCCGAACGCCTGCACCATCAGCACCGACGCCGTCTTGTGCCCCACCCCCGGCAGCGCCTCCAACTCTGCAAACGTCCGCGGCACCTGCCCGCCATGCCGCTCCAGCAGCAGCCGCGAAAGCTCGCGAATGTGGGTCGCCTTCATCGGCGCCAGACCGCATGGCCGTACGATGCCGTCAATCTCCGCCACCGTCAGCGCCGCCATCTTCGCCGGCGTATCCGCCTTCGCAAACAACCGCGGCGTCACCTGGTTCACCCGCACGTCCGTGCATTGGGCCGACAGCACCACCGCCACCAGCAGCGTATATGGATCGCGGTGCTCCAGCGGGATCGTTGGCCGCGGATAAAGCTCCGCCAGCCGTCGACTCACATATGCGGCGCGTTCCTCGCGGGTCATGCGGAATAACCTGCCCCCGCCGGTGCTCGATTGGCAAGTGGAATGACCATCCTCACCTCCGCTTATATCGGCGCGCTATTTGCAACCTGCCACTTGCCTCCCGCCCCCGTTTCGGTCAATCATTCCTACCCGCCTTCACCATGTCCGCCACCGCCACGCCCGCCTCTCCCACGCCCAGCACCACCACCCCGGCCCCGCGCCCGCCGCTGGGTTACGACCCCGCCTCGCTCCCGCGCGAGCTCGCCCGCCATTACATCCCCGCGAGCGATGCCGACCTCGCCGCCATGCTGCGCGCCGTCGGGGCCCAGCGGCTTGATGACCTTTTCTCGCACCTCCCCGTCAACATCCGCATGACGGCCCCGCCGCCTGTCCCCGACGAGCTTTCCTACGACGCCCTCGTTGACCGCCTGGCTGCCCTCGCCGCCCGCAACGCACCCGCTGCCGCCTTCCTCGGCGACGGCCTGCCCGTCTATCGCGTCCCACCCATCGTCGCCGAGGTCGCCAGCATCCGCAACCTCACCACCGCCTACACCCCTTACCAGCCCGAGCGCAGCCAGGGCACGCTCCTCACGCACTGGATTTACCAATGCCTCCTCGCCCAACTCACCGGGTTCGAGGCCGTCAACTCCTCTCTCTATGACCGTGCCAGCGCCCTCTATGAAGCCGCCTGCTGCGCCGTCCGCCTCGCCGACGACCCCGCCGCCGACACCGTCCTCGTCGCCGGCTCCCTCTTCCCCGCCGACCTCGAGGTCCTCCAAACCCACGCCGCCGACACCACCCTCAAAATCGAGACCGTCCCGCTTGATCCCGCCACCGGCCTGCTGAACCCCGCCACTGTCCGCGTCCGTGCGCAAGCGCTCGGCCCGCGCCTCGCCGCCATCGCCTTCCCACAAATCAACAGCCTCGGCCTGCTCGAAAATGTTGATGCCCTTACCGACTTGTGTGACGAACT
>CAZDAQ010000011.1:0-1579 GCA_964503425.1 uncultured Opitutales bacterium | reverse complement strand
CGCAAGGAAAAGGCCACGTCCAACATCTGCTCGAACCAGGCCTTTCTTGCCACTCTCGCCGGCGCCTCCTTGCTCGCCAAGGGAGACGACGGCCTCGCCGCCGCCGTCCGCACCGGTCGCGAACGCGCTGTCGCCGCCGTTGGCAAACTCCTCCGCCCCGGTGTCCGTCTGGCCTTCACCGCGCCGTTCTTCAACGAGCCCACCTTCGAGTTCGACCGTCCCGTCGCCCCGCTCCTCGACCGCGCCCGCCGCGCCGGTCTGCATTTGGGCATTGATGTCTCTGCCCGTGTCCCCGGCTCGCGCCACTTGCTCAAGCTCGCCTTCACCGACGCCCAAACCGAAGCCGACGTCGCCAAACTCACCGCTTTCTTCGACACTGAATTCGGCCCGCGCCTCGTCGGCACTCCCACCACCGTCGTGCCCCCGCTGCCCGCCGCCGCCCTCCGCGACACGCCCGCCGGATTGCCTCATTTCCCGCACGAGGAACTCGCCGCCTATTACCGCAAACTCGGCGAGCTCAACGTCAGCCCCGACGACGCCTGCTATCCACTCGGCTCGTGCACGATGAAATACAATCCCTACGTCAACGACTGGGCCGCCAATCTCCCGGGCTTCGTCAATGCCCACCCCGAGGCCCCGGTGGATGATGTGCAGGGCTGCCTCGAAGTGCTCTACGAAATCCAGGAATGGTTCAAGGGCATCACCGGCCTCGCCGCCGTCACGACCCAGCCGCTCGCGGGCGCGCAGGGCGAGCTCGTCGGCCTCAAAATGTTTCAGGCCTACCACCGCTCCCGTGGCGAATCCCACCGCAACGTCCTCCTCATCCCCAAAACCGCTCACGGCACCAACTTCGCCACCGCCGCCATGGCTGGCTTCGCCCCGCGCGAGGAAAACGGCCAGCCCGCCGGCATCGTCCTCCTCGAGGGCGCGCCCGATGGCCGCATTGACCTCGCCGACCTCGAAGCCAAAGTCGCCCGCTTCGGCCCGCGCCTCGCCGGGGTCATGATCACCAATCCCAACACCTGCGGCCTCTTCGAAACCGACTTCAAGCGCGTCGCCGACGACATCCACGCCGCCGGCGGCCTCGTCTACATGGACGGCGCGAACATGAACGCCATTGCCGGCTGGGTGAACCTCGCCGCCCTCGGGGTGGACGCCGTGCACAACAACCTCCACAAAACCTGGACCATCCCCCACGGCGGCGGCGGCCCGGGCGACGCCATCGTGGCCGTCAGCGACCGCATCAAGGACTTCCTCCCTGGCCACCAAATCGAAAAGCGCGCGGGCCGCTTCGTCCCCGTCAAAACTTCGCAAAGCATCGGTTCCTTCCACCGCCACTGGGGTAACTTCGCGCACAAGGTCCGCGCCTATGCCTACCTCCTGCGGCTCGGTCGCGAGGGCGTGCGCCGCGTCTCCGCGGTCGCCGTCCTCGCCTCCCGCTACCTGCACTCCCGCCTCGGCAAGGAATACGCCAACCTCCCTGCCGGCGCTTCCGCGCAGCCGCGCATGCACGAGTTCATCCTCACGCTCACGCCCGACGATTTCGCCCGCCTTGAGGAGGCCGGCATCCCGCGCGCCG
>CAZDAQ010000010.1:18041-30489 GCA_964503425.1 uncultured Opitutales bacterium | reverse complement strand
GGCCCACGGCCGCGATGGCGCAGCAGGCGGGCATGAGCACGGAGGCGTTCGAGGACTTTTATTTCCAGGTCTGCACGCTGGACTATGCGCGCTTCGCGCCGGGCATGGCCGCGCTCAAGGCGCTGATGGACCGCACCGACTGCGTGCACCTCGAAGGCCCCGGGGTGGATTTGCGCTTCTCCATCAAGGGTATTGGCGCAGTCTCGTGCGGCGGCGAATACAACGTGCCGGATGGCGAGGTATTCACCGCCCCGGTGAAAAACTCCGTCGAAGGCGAGATCAACTTCAATGCTCCGACGGTCTATCAGGGAGTGTCGTTCGACCGCGTGAAGCTGGTGTTCAAGGAAGGCCGCATCGTCGAGGCGTCCGCCGGCGGCCAGACGGCGCGGCTGCTAAAGATTTTGGACAGCGACGCCGGCGCGCGCTACGTCGGTGAGTTTGCCATCGCGTTCAACCCCGTCATCCGCGAGCCGATGCGCGACATTCTCTTTGACGAAAAGATCGCCGGCTCCTTTCACTTCACGCCCGGCCAGGCCTATGAGCAGGCGGACAACGGCAACCGCTCGCAGGTGCACTGGGACCTGGTGTCCATCCAGCGGCCGGAATACGGCGGCGGGACGATAAGTTTTGACGGTCGCGTCATCCGTCGCGACGGGCTGTTCCTGCCCGCGCCGTTGCGGAAGCTGAACCCGGATTATTTGCTGCCGAAGGCAAAGTGACGCGGCCCCGCGTAAGCATCGCGCCCGCAGACCCAACCGGCCTGGCACCATGACGATGATCCCACCACCTTCGCCGCTACGCGACTACATCCAGCGGCTGCCCAAAACCGAGATGCACCTGCATCTGGAAGGAGCGGTGCCGTGGGAATTGCTGCACCAGCTTGATGCGCGGTGTTTTGCCAGCCCGCCGGCTTCGTGGGCGGAGGATTTTCGTTTCGATTCCTTCGCGCATTTTGAAAAGGAACTGCTGGACATGGCATTTGCCTGGCACACTTCGCCCGAGCGCTATCACGAGTCGGCGAAGCTCGTCTTTGCGCGCCATCTCGCGCAGAACGTGCGTTACGTCGAGACGAGCTTTGCTTCTGGAGTGATGCAATTTGGCGGTTTGAACGGCAAGGAAGTGCTGGCGGCGATTCGCGAGGCGGTGCCGGCAGGCCTGGAAGTGCGCATATTTCTGGGCATCCATCACAACGGCTGCCCGCCCGAAATGCGGCCGGTACTCGAGGATAGCCTGAGCTGGCCGGGCTTGGCCGGGATTGATTTGCACGGCACGGAGACCTTTCCGCTGGAGGATTGGTCGCGGGAACTGTGGCCGGCGGCGCGGGCCGCCGGCAAATACACCAAGGCCCACGCGGGCGAGTTTTGCGGGGCGGATTTTGTCCGGGTCGTGATTGAAGAACTCGGTGTGCAGCGGGTGCAGCACGGAGTGCGCGCGGTCGAGGATCCATCCGTGCTGGCGCTGGCAGTCGAGCGTGGCGTGGCATTCGACGTCTCCCCGATTTCCAATGTGAAGCTGGGAGTCGTGCCTTCTTTTAGCGAGCACCCCCTGCGTCGTTTGCGGGAGGCGGGGGTCGTCTGCACCGTCAACACGGACGACCCGATTTCCTTTGGCAACACGCTGACGGATGAATACGATGGCCTGGTTCGCCACCTTGGTTTCACGGCGGCGGAGCTGGCGGATGTCGCCGGGGCGGGATTCAAAGCCGCCCTGGTGGGCGAAGCGCAGCGCGCGCGCTGGCTCGCTGAGCTTGCCGCCGTCAAAGGCTAGTTGGCGAAATTTCGGCAAACCCCATTTTCTCAATGCCTGTGGATGTGACGATACCTGCGGAATCAGCCGGCGAACGCGCCGACAAGGTGCTGGCACGGCACTTCACGGAGATCAGCCGGATGCGTTTGCAGGAGGCGTTCGCCAACGAGAAGGTTTTATTGAATGGCCGCGCCATCGCCAAATCGCACCGGGTGTGCGCGGGCGATGCACTGACGATTGTATTGCCCGAGATTGCGCCCACGCAGGTGGAGGCGGTGGCGGGTGATTTGGTGGTGTTATTCGAGGATGACGATGTGCTGGTGCTCGACAAGGGGCCGGGTATGGTGATGCATCCGGGCCATGGCACGGGCGAGGATACGCTGGTGCATTTCGCATTGCACCACACGGGCGGCCAGCTCAGCGGCCTGGGTGGCACGCGCCGGCCGGGCATTGTGCACCGGCTGGACAAGGACACCACGGGGGCGCTGGTGCTCGCCAAAAGCGACCGCGCTTACCAGGCGCTCACGCACCTGTTTGCCGAGCGCGCGGTGGCCAAAGAGTATCTCGCGCTGGTGCAAGGCGTGCCGGTGTTGCGGTCGGGTATCAATCGCGAACCGATTGGCCGCAATCCGACCGTGCGGGTGAAAATGGCGGTGGTCACGGGCGGACGCGGCAAGCCCGCGCGCACGGACTGGGCGGTGGAGGAGATTTTTGGCAAACGCGCGGCGCTCGTGCGCTGCTGGCTGCACACGGGGCGCACCCACCAAATCCGCGTCCATCTCGCGCATCTCGGCCATCCGCTGCTGGGTGACCGGGTGTATGGCTGGCGGCCACGCGGGGCGGAGCCAGTGCCCGCGCGGGTGATGCTGCACGCGGCGCTGCTGGCGTTCCCGCATCCGGCAGACGGGCGGCTGATGGAGTTTCGCGCGCCGCTGCCAGCGGATTTCTTAGCGCAGGCGGCGTTGCTACGGGCCGCCGGACACGAAGAAACGCGCCGCCACCCCAAAGCGTAGGTTGTTCCACGAGTGATAGGCCCGGTCCGTGCCGGCCAACTCGAGCATGGTGATCATCGTGACGAGGGCTGCGGGCATGATGTCGGCCCGCTCGCGGGTGAAGTGGGGAATGCATGCACGCTCAGCAGTAGTGAGCGGGGCAATTTCATCCAGCAACGCCACCAAATCCGTGCGGAAAATCTCCGCCGGCCAGGTGGCCTCGTCGGTGAAGCCGCGCCGGTGGCTGAACAATGCGCGAACCACGGCGAAGGCTCCGCCGGAGGCGACGATTTTGCCGCCGGGCAGGAAATGGAAACCACTCGCGGCGCAGGCCCGGCGCGCTTCCTCCGCCACCGCGGCGCGGGCGGCGGGCGGGAACGGCCCATTGGGATCGGGCACGTATTTCTCGGTCAGGCGCACTGCGCCGAGTTGCAGGCTGACGGCTTGCTCGATGGCGCCGTTGACATAGCGGATGCATTCGAGGCTGCCGCCGCCAAGGTCCATGATGCAAAACGATTTGGCCCCGCCGAGCGCCGGGTCGGTTTGGATGCCGCGGGCGACCAGCAGGGCTTCGTCCTCGCCGCTGAGCACCTCGATGGGTGCGCTGACGGCAGCCGCGACGCGCGCGGAGAACTCGGCGCGGTTTTGGGCGTCGCGCACGGCGCTCGTGGCGACGATTTTGCGATGAGTCGGCGCAAACGGTTGAGCACGGGCGAACAATTCTGTGATGGCGCGTACTCCGGCGTCCATCCCGGTTTCACCCAGGCGTGAGCGCTCCTGGCCGAGACCGCCGCTGATGCGCGTCTCGGAAGTTTGCTGGAACAGAGTAATTAACTCCGGGCCGGCGGGCGCGCCGGGCCCACGCGCGGCCACCAGGATCTTGATGGAGTTGCTGCCGATGTCCACGACGGCGAGGATGGGAGTGCTCATGACACGGGGTAAAGTTTGGCGGGGTTGGGGACAACTTCGGGAGTTTACCATTCGTAATCCGGCGGGGCGATGAGGACGGTGAACTCGCCGCGCAGGTTGTCACCGGTGAGCCGTGCGGGCATCTCGCCCGCGGGGCCGAGGAGGAAGGTCTCAAACTTTTTTGTCAACTCGCGCGCGATGCCCACGATGCGCTGCGGCCCGAGCTCGGCCACCAGATCATCCGCCAGCGCGGCGATGCGGTGGCACGATTCGTAGAGGATGATGGTGTATTCGAAGTCCTTGTATTGAGCGAGAAAGCGGCGGCGGGCGGCGCTCTTCGGTGCGAGGAAACCGGCAAACAGGAATCCATGCGTGGGCAGGCCGGAGGCGCACAATGCGGCCAGCAACGCGGACGGCCCCGGCACCGGCACGACGGGGACACCGGCGCGGCGGCAGGCGCGGACGACGCGGAAGCCCGGGTCGCTGACATTGGGCGTGCCGGCGTCGCTGACCAGGGCGACGGACTGGCCGGCCTGGAGTTTTTGGACGAGTTGCGCGGACTGTTGTTCTTCGCGGTGGTCGTGGTAGGAGACCACCGGGCGGTGGCTGCCGAGGTGGGTGAGCAGGCCGCGGGTGACGCGGGTGTCCTCGCAGGCCACGAGATCGCAGGTGCTCAACAAGTAGGCCGCACGCGGCGAGAGGTCGCCCAAGTGGCCGATGGGCGTGGCCACCACATAGAGCGTGCCCGGCACGGGCGGCTGCAGCGCCGGGGCGCGGCTGGCCGCGGGAGTGGTGGGGAGGGGATCGTCGCCGGCAGACATGGCGGCGGGAGTAAACAACACTCTGGAAAAAAAAGCGAGGCGCCCTTCAGGGGAGGCCTCGCGCCCATAGCCGCCGGAAACGGCTCAATACTTGGGCGCTTCGGCACCCATGCCGGGGATGCCGCCTTCCCAGGTGGCCGGGCGGCCCCAGGGAACTTTCTGGGTGTCGGCGGCCTGGGGATTGTCCTCGCAGCCACACAGACCAGCGAGCGCCAAAGCCGCAAGCAGGACGGCCAGCCAAAAACGGGGAGTGCGGGAAATCAGACGCATGATTGAAGCCCGGACGCGGCGGAGAACCGGTTCAGCGAACGCGGATATAATCCACGGTCTGGCCCTTGGCGAGTTGCTTGACGGTGCTGCCGGTGAGAATCATGGCCACCGAGTAATCGGGCTCGGCATCAGTCACCTGGATTTGGGCCACTTTCACGCCGGACTTTTGCAGGACGAATTGGGCGTCGTTGGCGAGCCCGCTGCTGGTGCCGGCGGCGATCACGATCACGCCTTGCCGGGCATTCATATCCAAGATCGTGGTGGGGGTGGCGGTGGTGGAGAAAGTCGGGGAGGTGGAAGGCCCGGTGGAGGCCGGGCCGCCCTGGTCAGGCGAGGAAGGATTCGCCGAGGGGGTGCCGGAGTTGTTGGCGCCGGTGGTGGTGGTGGTGGGCGCCTGGGCCTTTTCGGCCTCGAGGGAGGCGATTTGCTGCTTGAGGCTGTCAATCGAAGCGACCTGGGTGTTTAGCGTGGCGACTTGTTTGTTCAAATCCGACAGTTGGTTGTCTTTGTCCTCGGCAGCGTGCTTGGCATTGTCAGCATCGGTTTTGGCCTGGGTGAGCATGGTTTTGTAGGCGTCAACGTTGGAGTTGGCGGTATCTAGTTGCTTTTGGAGGTCGGCCTTGGCCGCATCATCGGCGGCGACTTGCTTTTGGGCGTCGGCCGCAGACTGTTTTGCCGTCGTCAGCTGATCCGTGGTGGTGCGGACCTGATTCTTCATCTGGTCAACTTTCTTTTCAGAAAGGACATAGAGGCCCGCGGCGGCGAGGGCGGCGACAATGGCAATAATGCGCAAAGCTTGCGAAACAGCGTTCATAGTTGGGGAGTAGGGTAGGGGCGAATGTTTTAGCACACGGGAAGTGTTATCCCGCCTGGAAGGTATACACGTAACCCGAAATGGACGGGGCCGCAGTTTTGCGGACGCCTTTTTCCGGGTTGGCGGCCAAGTGCTCCAGTAATTTAAAGATGAGTTCAACTTGGGGTTCAAGTCCCAATTTGGCGGCCAGTTGCGGGGCGGTGAAGCCCTGGCCGGGGGCGGCGCGGAGGGCCAGGAGGACTTTTTGCTTGGTGACGAGCATCCCGGCGGCGGCCTTTTTGCCGGCCTCGACGCCCGGCTGGTGGTAGGCGTTGATGCCCACGAGGCTGCCGTAAAAGCCCACGGTGCGCTCAAACAAGGCGATGACCTGGCCGATGGAGACGGCCGAGACTCCGGCCAAGGTGATGGTGATGGACTGGCGGCCCTTCTCGAAGAGGGCGTCGCGGGTGCCGAGGAGGAAGCCCTGGAGGTAATCGCCAGCGGTGGTGTCGGGTTCGATCTCGACCACGGGGCCGAAGCGGTCCTTGAGCACCTCGATGAAGACGGCGTAGAAATTCGCCACCCCGTCGCGCAACTGCTGGACGTAGGCATGCTGGTCGGTCGAGCCTTTGTTGCCGTAAACGGCAATGCCCTGATGGACGGTATTGCCGGCGAGGTCCTTTTCCTTGCCGAGGGATTCCATGACCAATTGCTGCAAGTAGCGGGAGAGCAGGAGGAGGCGGTCTTTATAGGGGAGGATGACCATGTCCTTCGCGCCGCGCCCATCGGTGAGGAAATACCAGGACAAGGCCATCAAAGCCGCCGGGTTTTTCTCGAGAGGGCGGACACGGGTGACGGCGTCCATGGCCTTGGCCCCGGCAAGCAGACTACGGATGTCAATGCCCTGGAGCGCGCCAGGCAGGAGGCCGACGGGGCCGAGCTCGGAAGTGCGGCCACCGACCCAGTCCCACATCGGGAACCGGGCGAGAAACTTGTTTTCAATGGCGTGCTTGTCCAAGTGACTGCCGTCTCCCGTGGTGACGACGGCGTGGCTGCCGAAATGCAGGCCGGCGCGGGCGTAGGCGGCCTCGCACTCGACCATGCCATTGCGCGGCTCGGGCGTACCGCCGGATTTGGAGGTGATGATGGTGAGGGTGCGGCCCAACTGGCCCTCGAGCTGTTTGAAGACAAGGTCAATGCCGTCGGGGTCGGTGTTATCAATGAAATAGATGGCGAGCTTGTCCTGCCCGGGCTGGGAAAGGGCGTGGGCAACGAATTCCGGCCCGAGGGCCGAGCCGCCGATGCCGACGCAGAGAAGGTTCTTGAACGGGCCCTGCGCGCCCTTGATCTCCCCGCGATGAACCTTGGCGGCAAAATCCTCGATGCGCTTGATGGTGGACTCGACCTCCTGGCCGATGGCCGGGTCGGGCGCGAGGCCCGGGTCGCGCAGCCAGTAGTGGCCGACCATGCGGTTTTCGTCCGGATTGGCGATGGCGCCTTTTTCGAGGGCGTCCATGGCGTCGAACGCAGCGGTCATCTTGGGCCGCATTTTTTCCAGGAAGTCGTCGGGAAAGGAGACGCGGCTGACGTCCACCGCGACGCCGAGTTTTTCAAAGGGCAGGTAAAATTTTTGGAAACGATCCCAGCTCATGGCAATACTCCGGTTAAAGGTTAAAAGGTTGGGAGGGTAACGGTGGATGGAGGGGGGGCGTGGCGCAATCCCAATCTGGCGGGCGGGTGGCGGCGGGATGTCAAAATCAGGCAACGAAGCTCCGGGGTGGGCGGCTGCATTTACGCTGGCGGTAGTGCTTCCGTCCGGCAAAAATCCCCGCCCATGACCGACGCCGACACTCCCCTCCAGGTGCTGAAGGACCGCGTGCTGGCCTTTGCCGCCGAGCGCGACTGGCAGCAGTTCCACAGCCCGAAGAACCTCGCCATGGCGCTGGCCGCCGAGGCGGCGGAGCTGACGGAGCATTTTTTGTGGACGGAGACGGCGGCATCGCACGCGCGGGCGGCGGACCCGGCGAGGCGCGCGCAGATTGCGGAGGAGCTGGCGGACGTGCTGATTTATACGCTGGAGTTCGCGAATGTGACGGGGCTGGACCTGACGGCGGCGGCGTTGGCGAAACTGGCGCGGAACGCCGAGAAATACCCGGTGGAAAAGGCCCGCGGGCGGAGCGACAAATATACGGAGTTGTGAGGGGTGGCCGAATGCTGAATTCTTCTCGCCAAGGTCTTCGGCGGCCGTAAACTTGGGGCATGATTGTTGGCTGGATTCTGCTGGGGATCATTGTGCTGGCGGTGTTTTACGCCATTGGCATTTACAATGGTTTGGTGGCACTGCGGAACCGGTATAAGAACGCGTTCGCGCAGATTGATGTGCAGTTGAAGCGGCGGTATGATTTGATTCCGAACCTGGTGGAGACGGCCAAGGGCTACATCAAGCACGAGCGGGAGACGCTTGAGGCCGTCATCGCGGCGCGCGGGGCGGCGGTGTCGGCGGGGCAGAAGGCGGCGGCGGACCCGACCTCGCCGGGGGCGGTCAAGGCGCTGGCCGGGGCGGACGGGCAACTGACGGGCGCGCTGGGGCGGCTGTTCGCGGTGGTCGAGTCCTACCCGGATTTGAAGGCGAACCAGAACATGATGCAACTTTCGGAGGAGCTGACTTCGACGGAGAACAAAGTGTCGTTCGCGCGGCAGGCGTATAACGATGCGGTCATGCAGTATAACACGACGCGGGAGCAGTTCCCGGCGGTGATTTTCGCCAACATGTTCGCGTTCCTGCCGGCGGAACTGTTTGAATTGACGAAGCCCGAGGAGCGGGACGCGCCGAAGGTGCAATTCACCTAGAAGCACGAATTTTAAAATTCGAATAAAGAAACGAAGGGCGAAAAGAAGACGGGCAGCAGAGGCGATTTTGGTTTCGTCAGGGGGCATTTAAATTTCGTAATTTTTCGTCATGGACTTTTTTGCGGCCCAGGATCGCGCGCGCGCCCGCACCCGGATGCTGGTGGGGTATTTTATTCTGGGGCTGGGCGGGTTGGTGGGGCTGCTTTACCTGGTGGTGTTGCTCGCCTTCACGTTTTCGAACCAGCAGGGGATGATGGAGGAGTTTACCTGGTGGCGCCCGCAAATGTTTGGCGCAGTGGCGGCGGTGACGCTGGCGGTGGTCGGCGGGGCGTGCGTGTTTAAAATTCTGGAATTGCGCGAGGGCGGGGCGGCGGTGGCGCGCAGCCTGGCGGCGACGCCGGTGCCACGGCAGACGGGGGATTTGGCGGAGCAGCGGCTGCGGAACGTGGTTGAGGAAATGGCTTTGGCGTCGGGCCTGCCGGTGCCGGAGGTGTATGTGATGGACGAGCGGGGGATCAACGCGTTCGCAGCGGGGTTGCGGCCAGAGGACGCGGTGATCGTCGTCACCCGGGCGAGCCTGCGGCACCTCACGCGGGAGGAACTGGAGGGCGTGATCGGACACGAGTTCAGCCATATTTTGAATGGCGACATGCGGTTGAACCTGCAATTGATCGGCGCGATTTACGGGCTGATGGTGGTGGCGATCATCGGGCGCAGCCTGCTGGGCGGGCGGTCCTACAGTTACGAAGGCCAGCGGCGCGGCGGAGGGGCGGTGATGCTATGGGGGCTGGGGATCTGGGCGATAGGCTCGCTGGGGGTGTTGTTTGGACGGTTGATCCAGGCGGCGGTGTCGCGCCAGCGGGAGAGCCTGGCTGACGCCGCGGGGGTGCAGTTCACACGCAACCCGGGCGGGCTGGCCGGGGCGCTGAAAAAAATCGGCGGCTTCGGGCCGCGTTCGTATATTGTGCAGGCGCACGTGGAGGAGACGGCGCACATGTTTTTCGCACCGGCGATTGACAGTTTTTTCGCGACGCACCCGCCGCTGGAGCAGCGCATCCGCGAATTGGACCCGCAGTGGGACGGGAAGTTTGTCACCGAGATGCTCATGCCCGAGGAGAAGGGCCCGGCGCCGGCGAGTGCGCCGGCGGTGGCGCCCGCAGCGGTGGGTTTGCAGCAGTTGCTGGCGCCGATGAGCGTGGTGGCGGCGGTATCGCTGGACAACATGCGGGCGTGGCGCTACAGCCTGCCCGCGCCCATCACCGCGGCGTTGGCGGACGCGAATGGCTGCCGCGCGGTGGTGCTGGCGCTGGCGTTTGACGCCGACCCGCAAAAGCGGGCAGCGCAGTTGGCGAAGCTGCGCGAGTCCGGCGAGCCCGCGCTGGATGCAGCGGCGCAAGTGGAGGGCGCGGTGGCGGCGGTGCCCGCGGGCCGGCAGTTGCCGCTGCTGGAACTGGCGATCTCCGGCTTGGGGGCGGTGCCAACTCCCGAGAAAAATTCGCTGCTGGCGCGGTTGCGGGAGCTGACCGGATTCGACCGCGGGCCGACGCTGCACGCCTTCGCGCTGTGGCGCGTGGCGGAGCACCGGCTGAGGCCGCAGCCGCCGCGCCTCGGGCCGAAATCGCCGGATTATTACCGGGACGACTTTGCGGTGCTACTCTCGGTGCTGGCGCACCTGGGCACGGCGGAGGATGCGGCGGCGCAGCCGGTGTTTGCCCAAGGCCTCGCGGGGCTGCCGCCGGAAATGGCGGCGATTACGCTGGTGCCGCGCGCGGTGGCGACGCTCGACCGCGTGCAGGTGGCGTGCGCGCGGCTGGAGGGCGCGCCGTTCAGCTTGAAAAAGCAGTTGCTCGAGGCCGGGGCGATGATCGTGCAGGCCGACGGGGTGGTGGAGCCGGCAGAGGCGGAGATGCTGCGCGCGCTGGCGGCGTCGCTGGGCTGCCCGGTGCCGCCGGGGTGAGGCCGGGCCAGATGGCGATTACAATGGGCCGCCGGCTTTTTTGATGCGGCGGTAGTCCATGAGGGCGATGCGGAACCCTTGCGCCGCGAGCCAGAAGATGCCGCTGATGCAGGCGGCGGTATAACCGGCGAGGCCCCATTTCCAGCTTTCCGGGGCGTCCGGCGTGTGGCCGTAGCAAATCCAGGTCATGTAGATCCAGAAGACGCCGGTGGCCAGCAGGACGACGAGGTTGGCGGCCAGTTCCGCGAGTTTGCAGCACTTGGCGGCGGGTTCGGCGGCGGTCGGATTCATGCGGGCTTGATGGAAAACCAGGGGGGCCGGGGGTGTCAAGCCGTGTTGAGCGGCGGGGATGGCGCTTTTGCGTTGCGAAGGGGCGGGCGGATGTGCATTGTCTGCCGTTTCAACCCAGTCTTATCCGCATGAGTGGACGCATCCAGAGTTTCAAAAAGGCCAAGCACCGGTCCCGCGTGAAGCGCGCGGGGTCGCACCTGAACCCGCACCGTTCGCGCGCGCTGGCGGACAAGCGCCGCCGCCTGGCGGCCCGCGCCGCCAAGGCCGCGGACGTAGCCCGCAAGGCCGCCTACCCGGTGGCTGCGGCGTCGTAAGCGGGGTAAACGGGCGCCAGTTTAGGCAGGCCGGAACGGGCGGAAGGCCCGGGAGCCGGGCGGAGCACCGGTTGGGCGAGAGAGGCAGTTTCACGGGCAGCACGGTTTCGCGGGGCGCGGAGGGTGGGGTGGGGTTGGCGGTTTCGGCGTTGACGGCGCGCGCGGGCGAGAGCATTTTTGCCGTTCGCACCGCAAGGTGACGGCCTGGGGGAGTAGCTCAGTTGGTTAGAGCGCCTGCTTCACACGCAGGAGGTCCAGGGTTCGAGTCCCTGCTCTCCCACCAGTTTTTGTTTTGGATTTTCCTGGACCATTGCCGGGTAGTTTAACTTCCACCCGTTCCATCCTTCACTCTCATAAAAGCAAATTCTTTTCCGTCGAATTTCGCAAACTTTGCCCGCGCATGATTGATACTTACACTGCGAACCAACCGCCGCCACAGGGCGAAATTGATCTGCGCCGCGTCGGCACGCATCCGGATTTTTGGTATCCCTTGGCGTGGTCGCGCGAGGTGAAGCCGGGCAAGGCCCTGGGGCGGCAGTTCGCGGGCGAGCCGATCGTGCTCTACCGCGGGAGCGGAGGGCAGATCCACGCGCTGGAAGACCGGTGCGCGCACCGGCAGGTGCCGCTGTCACTCGGGGTGGTGAAAGGCGATGCGCTGAAGTGTGCCTACCACGGCTGGGCCTACGACTGCGCGGGCAAGTGCATTGACATTCCCTACCTGGGCGGCGGGGAGCGCCTGCCGAACGGGGTCAAAAGCTATCTGGTGCGGGAAGTGGACGGGCTGATTTTCATTTATGCCGGCGACCCGAAGCTGGCGGAGGAGCGGGCGCTGACGGCGCTGGGGTCGAAGGCGGACCGGCGTTACAAGACGCGGGAACTGAACCGCGAAGTGGCGGCCCACTATACGTTCATGCACGAAAATCTGTTCGACATGAACCACCAGTTCCTGCACCGCAAAAACATGGGGACGATCAAGGCGACGTGCCTGGGGCGGCGGCAGGGGGAGGACTGGTGCGAGGTGGACTACACGTTCAGCCGGGTGGACGGAAACCAGTCGGTGGGCGAGGCGGCGATTTTGGGCGTCGTGCGCAAGCGCGGCGCGGGCAACAACAAGGACTTGATGACGATCCGCACGGGCTACCCCTACCAGCGGCTGAAGGTATGGGTGGGCGACGGCGAGCCGGTGCTCGACGTGTGGCTGGGCTACACCCCGCTGGACAAGGAGCAACGGACGAACCGGACTTTTGGTTACCTGTCGGTGAAGCGGCCGAAGATCCCGGGGTTGATTGAGATGGCATGGCCGTTCATCACATGGTTCACCGAGCGGATTTTCCAGGAGGACAAGGACATCGTGGAGGCCGAGCAGGCGGCGCACGACGCGCAGGGAACAGACTGGAACAACGAAGTGTTCCCGGCGATCAAGGACCTGCGCGCGGTCTTGGGGCGCTGCGGCGTGCCAATGCCGGCGGCCAAAGGGCGGAACGGGAATGGGGTATAACGGGGCG
>CAZDAQ010000010.1:7171-17941 GCA_964503425.1 uncultured Opitutales bacterium | reverse complement strand
GAGCCCCAGGCAGCCTTTGGCGCAAATAACCGGCTTGCAGCGCGTAAACTACGATAAGCCAGAGAAGCGGCTCGATGGTGAATTTGTAGCGGTCGTTTTCGCCGTAGGTGACGAAGATGGCGAGCATGGTGTAGGCGATGGTGGCGAGGATGAAGCCGAGAGTGGCCGCTTCCGCGCCGCGCCAGTGCTGACGCCAGCTCGTGTAGAGGGCGTAGATTATCCCGGCGAGGTAAAGGGCCAGTATCAACGGATACGCCAGGCCATAAAGGTAGTCATACACGCCGAGGACGCGGCGATTGTCCGGTGGGAAATAGAGGTAGGCGTCGGAGGGCTCCCAATAGTTGAGGAACGCCTGGCCAACAAATTTTGCGTAGAGCCGGGGATGTTTCTCCACAAAGTCGGTGATGGCTTGTGAATACAACTGCGAGGCCTCGAGGTAAAAGAGGCTGTGGAAATTCGGCTGGCCGCCCGAGCGGTAGGGGGCGTCGAGCAGGGGAATGCCGGTGGGAATGAGCGGGGCGAGGCCGGCCTGCGCGGGGTCGGGCGGAAGCTTGGTGGGCGGGACGAGGAGGATGGGGTAGTCCCGCTCGCACACGGCGTGGGTTTCGGGGTCGCGCCAGACGGAGAAGATCAGGCCGTTGGCCATGTGGAAGCCGAAATGCGGGTCCACGGTGAACGCGCCGAAGAGCCACGCGTTTTTGGCCATGACGAGGAGGACGAGCAAAACAGGCGTCGAGGAGAGAGTGACCGTGCGGCGCATATGCGGAGGGGCGGGGCTGCGCCGCCATTGCCACCACAGGAAAAACCCGATGACGAAAACGAAGAACATCATGCGAGCATTGAGCAGCGCGAGCGCGGCATAACAGAAAAAGAGCGCCAGACCCCAGCCAATGGCGGGCCGGCGGACGAAACGCAGAAAACTCCACACCGCGAGCGTGAACAGCAGCGTTTCGAAATAGGTGTAGAAGAGCCAGTTTTCGTAGAGGAGCACTGGCGGGAGAGCCATGAAGAGCACGGTGGCCGCCGCGGCGAGGCGCGTGCCAATGCCGAGGTCGGTCATCAACGCGTAGAGCACCAGCGCGAGGGCCCAGCCGGCGAAAAGTTGCTCAATGGCAAACGCCGCGGCGGACTTGCCGAAGAGCTTCAGCGTCACGCCGATGACAAGATTATAGAAAGGTGGAAAACTTGAATAATAGAGGCTGGAGGCGAGGTGGTGTTCGAGCAGGGGCGGGTCAATGATTTGCAGGAAGGTGTCCAGATTTTCCATGCCCTCAAAGCGGAGGCAAATGGCGTAAAAGAAGGCGCGGGTGAGGAAATACCCCAGGGTGACGATGACCAGGCCGCGTTTCATGGGGAGCATGAGGTCAGGCGGAGCGGCAAAAGAAGGCGAACCACGGAAAGCGCGGGAGACGCATAAAATCGCCCGGGTGTGGATTGGGCGACGGGAGCTTGGCGCTTATTCGTCCGCGAGGCGATACCCGATGCCGGAGTCGGTTTTCAAGTGGCGGGGGTGGGCGGGGTCGGGCTCGAGCTTGCGCCGGAGGTGGGTCATCTGCACGCGCAAGTAGTGGGTGTGCTCCTCGGCGTTCGGGCCCCAGAGTTCGCGGAGAATCTGGCGGTGGGTGACGACTTTGCCGCGGTGCTGGGCGAGGAGGCGCAGGAGGGCGTATTCCTTGGCGGTCAGGTGGACTTCGCGGCCAGCGCGCCGCACGACGCGCGCGGCGAGATCCAACTCAATTTCGCCAAAGGCTACGCAGGCTGGCTCGGCGGTGTCGCGGGCGCGGCGCAGGATGGCGCGCAGGCGGGCAAGCAGCTCGCGGCCGCTGAAGGGCTTGGTCAGGTAATCGTCGGCCCCGGCGTCGAGCGCGGCGATTTTGTCTTCCTCGCCGTCGCGCACGGTGAGCACGAGCACGGGCACGCGGGACCACTCGCGCAGGCGGCGGAGAACCTCGACGCCGTCGAGGTCGGGCAGGCCGAGGTCGAGGATGACGCCATCGGGCGGCGAGGTTGCCGCCTCGCTGAGGCCGAGGCCGCCGGTTTCCGCCTCACGCACGTCGAAGCCGCCGGCTTCGAGCGTCACGCGGAGCAGGCGGCGGATTTGCACCTCGTCGTCAATGACGAGCAGGCGCGGCTGGGGAGCGGGGGCGGTCATTCGGGAGGCGGGTTTTTGGGCGAAACATGCGGCAGGAAAAGCGTGATGGTGGCGCCGCCGCCGGGGGTTTCGCGCAGGACGACCTCGCCGCCTTGGGCGAGGATGAAACCGCGCACGATGGAAAGGCCGAGGCCGAGGCCACCGGCCTTTGCGGTGTTGCCGCGCACAAATTTCTTGAACAGTTCGTCCCGCTGGCCGGGTGGAAAACCCGGGCCGCGGTCGGCCACGGTGAAAAAGACGCGCTGGCCGCCGCTTTCGACCCCGGCGGTGACGGAAACCGGCGTGCCTGCGGACGTATGGCACGCGGCGTTGAGGAGCAGGTTGGCGAGGGCCTGCTCGGTCAGCGCGAAGTCGGCACGAATGGGCGGCAGGTCGTCCGGTACGGTGATGGTGAGGGGCCGTGCGGCCAGGGCATCGCGGGTGGCGTCGAGCGCGGCGTTGATGAGGTCGCGGGCGTCGCACCAATCGGGATTGGGGCGGAGGGCGCCGCTTTGCAGGCGGGTCTGGTCGAGGAGGTTGCCGACGAGCCGGTTAAGCCGGCGGGCGGCGGTGCGCATCTCGGTGGTGAGGCTGGCGCGCAACGGCGCGTCGGCTTCGGCCAGATTTTCCACCGCGGCGGTGATGACGGCGAGGGGCGTACGCAGTTCGTGGGACACGCCCTCGAGGAGCGCGCGATGGAGTTTTTCGGATTCGGCGAGAAGTTTTTCGCGCTCGCTGGCCGTGCGGAGGTGCTCGCGTTCGATGACGAGCGCGAGTTGCCGGGCGAAAAAGTCCAGCAAGTCGCGCTGTTCGAGCGAAAGCACCTGGTCGGCGGGCACTTTCACGCCGAGGATGCCGACGGCCTGTTCCTCGCGCACGAGCGGGACGTAGTAGCCGGCGCTGGCCGGCAGGGTATCCGTGAAACGTCCGGCATGGCGGCGGTTGCGCAGCGCCCAATCGGCGACGCCGCGCTCCTTTTCATCCAGCGGGAAGGAGCCCGCGAAATGCGGGGAGAGCGCGCCCGTTTGGTCATCCACGAAGGCGAGGGCGGTCTGCGCGCCGAAAAGTTCGTCGGCCTGCCGCAGGGCGGAGAACACGGCCTCGTCGAGAGTTTTGGCTTCGGCGAGCGCGCGGGTGAGTTGGAAGAGGGCGGTGGCGCGCTGCTCGCGCAGGCGTTCGTTGCGGGCTTGCGCGCGGATGCGGGCGCTGAGCTGGCCGGCCACGATCGCCACGGCGACGGTGGCGATCCAGAGCAGGATGTCGTCGGTCGAGCCGATGACAAAGGTGTAGCGCGGGGGAATGAAAAAGAAATCCCATGCGGCGGCGGCGAGCACGCCGGCAAAGAGGACGGGCCAGCGGTCGAGGCGCAGGCTAAGCGCGATAACGGCGAGCAGGTAGAGCAAGCCGACGGAGCGATACGTGGTGTCGGAGTTTTGCTGGATTTGGAGGACGAGGCTACTGGCCAGGGTGACGCCCGCGATGGCGGCGATGGCCCAGAGATATTCCCACGGGTTGGAACCGACGACGGACTCCAGGTGCAGCCGGCGCGGGAGTTTTTCCTCGGCGGGCACCATGTAAATGTCCATGTCGCCGCCGATGCGGACGAGGCGGTCCACCAGCGAGCCGCCGCGCATGAGATCAATCCAGTAGTTCCCGCGCGGTTTGCCGACGACCATTTGGGTGGCGTTGCAGGTGCGGGCGACGCGCACGAGGGCGGCGGGCACGTCTTCATCGTGCGTGATGACAACCTCCGCGCCCAGCTCGCGGGCGAGGGCGAGATTTTTGTCGAGCAAGCGCCGGCTTTCGGCGTCCAGGGTAAGGGAAGTTTCCACGTGGACGGCGACCCACGGCGCGCCGAGCGCGGCGGACATGCGCCGCGTCCAGCGCACCAGTTGCGTCGAAAACGGGCTGGGGGCGACGGCCACAATCAGCCGCTCGCCGCTGCGCCAGACGACCCGGCGGGCGTCGCCCGCGCGCAGCTCGCGCAACTGCCGGTCCACGCGCTCGGCGGTGTAGCGCAGCGCGAGCTCGCGCAGGGCGGCCAGGTGGGTTTCCTGAAAGAAGTTTTCGCGGGCGGCCGCGGCGCGCTCGCCGAGGTAAACTTTGCCTTCATGCAAGCGTTCGAGGAGGGCCTTGGGGGTGATGTCCACCAGCTCAATCTCGTCGGCGAGGTCGAGGACGGAGTCGGGGACGGTTTCATGCACGGTGGCGCCGGTGATCTGGCGCACGGTGTCGGCGCGGGATTCGATGTGCTGGATGTTGACGGTGGTGTAAACGTCCAGCCCCGCCTCGAGCAATTCGACAACATCCTGCCAGCGCTTGGCGTGGCGTGAGCCGGGGGCGTTGGTATGGGCCAGCTCATCCACCAGCACGAGCGCGGGGCGGCGGGCGAGGATGGTTTCCAGATCCATTTCACTCAGGACGGTGCCGCGGTAGGGCGTCTCTTTGCGCGGCAGCACGGTCAATTGATCGAGCAGGGCCTCGGTTTCGACGCGGCCATGGGTTTCGACGACGCCAACGAGTACGCTCGTGCCGTCGCTGTGCTCCTTGCGCCCGGCCCGGAGCATGGCGTAGGTTTTGCCGACGCCGGGGCACATGCCGAAAAAGATTTTCAGGCGGCCCCGTTTGGCGCGCGAGTCCGCCTCGCGCAGCCTAGCGAGAATGGCGTCGGGGTTGGGGCGGTTTTCGGGAGCTTCCATGGCGAGTGACGCGATGAGTTTATCCGCGCGCCCGCGCGACACGAAAGCTAAAACTGGGCGGCTCGCGGGTGGATTACGAGCCGGTTTTGGCGGAGGTCGCGGGCGTGACGGCGTCGAGCTCGCGGTTGAGCAGCAGGACGTTGACGCCCGGATCGCCGAAAATCCCGAGGTCGCGGCCTTCAATGTGTTTGACGACGAGCGCCTGCACCTGGGCGAGGGGAAGGCTGCGCGCCTTCGCCACACGGGGGGCCTGCGCCTGGGCATTAGCGAGGCTGATGTGCGGGTCGAGGCCGCTGCCCGAGCGGGTGACGGCGTCGGCGGGCACCGGGTCGGAATCCTTGAGGCCGTTGGCCGAGCGATACGCGGCGACGAGGTCCTTAATGCCGTCGAAATTACCCGGGTCGAAGATGGCGTTGCCCTTGGCATCTTTGGCATGGGAACCGTTGGCCAGCTTGTCGCTGGTCGGGCCGAGGTTGGTGCCGGAGGAACTGGTGGCGTCATAGCCGGTGCCCGCCGCCGACGGGCGCGGCTGGAAATATTTGTCGCTGACAAAACTTTGCGCGAGCAGGGCCGAGCCGCGCACGGTGCTGTCCTTGTCGGTCACGAGGCTGCCGTTGGCCTGGGCGGGGAAAAGCACCTGCGCGGCGGCCCATACCGCGAGTGGGTAGACGCCACAAACGAGCACGACGAACACGAGCGTGAGGAGCACGGCGTTCAGCAGGTCTTTGAGGAGAGTTTTCATGGCATTAGACGAGGTGAAGGGCGGTCACGCCCAGATCAATGAGCTTGATGCCGGCAAACGGCGCGACGAGGCCGCCAAAGCCGTAGATCAGCAAGTTCCGGCGCAACATGGCCGCCGCGCCTATGGGCCGGTAGGCGACGCCGCGCAGCGCCAGCGGGATGAGCGCGATGATGATGAGGGCGTTGAAAATGACCGCGCTGAGAATGGCGCTGAGGGGCGAGTGCAGTTGCATGACGTTGAGCGGCGCGATGGCGGGAAACGCGACCATGAGCATCGCAGGGATGATGGCGAAGTATTTGGCGACGTCGTTGGCGATGCTAAACGTGGTGAGCGCGCCGCGGGTGATGAGCAGTTGCTTGCCGATGGCGACAATTTCCAGGAGCTTCGTCGGGTTGGAGTCGAGGTCCACCATGTTGCCGGCTTCCTTGGCGGCCTGGGTGCCGGTGTTCATGGCGACGCCGACGTCGGCCTGGGCGAGGGCGGGGGCGTCATTGGTGCCGTCACCGGTCATGGCGACGAGGTGGCCGGCGGCCTGTTCGTCGCGAATGCGCTGGAGCTTCATCTCCGGCGTGGCCGAAGCGAGGAAATCGTCCACGCCGGCCTCGGCGGCGATGGCGGCGGCGGTGAGCGGGTTGTCGCCGGTGATCATCACGGTGCGGATGCCCATGCGGCGCAATTCGGCAAAGCGTTCCTTGATGCCGCCCTTCACTACGTCCTTCAAATGCACGACGCCGAGGACGAGGTTGTTCTCGGAAACAACGAGCGGAGTACCGCCCGAACGGGCGACGGCTTCGACGGCGGCGGCGACGGCCTCGGGATAACGGCCACCCTGCGCCTCGATCCAGGCACGCACGTTGTCGGCCGCGCCCTTGCGGATTTGCCGAGCGGGGCGGCCCTCGGCGGGGGCGAGGTCCACGCCACTCATGCGGGTTTGCGCGGTGAACGGCACGAACGTTGCCAGCGGCGCGGCGACCTCGCGCCCGCGGAGGCCAAACTTTTCCTTGGCGAGCACGGCGATGCTGCGGCCCTCGGGCGTTTCATCGGCGATGGAGGCAAGCTGCGCGGCGTCGGCCAGTTGCTCGGCGGCGATGCCCGGCGCGGGGAGGAATTCCGTGGCCTGGCGATTGCCGAGGGTGATGGTGCCGGTTTTGTCGAGGAGCAGCACATCAATGTCGCCGGCGGCCTCGACGGCGCGCCCGCTCATGGCGAGGACATTGCGCTGGAGCAGGCGATCCATACCCGCGATGCCGATAGCGCTCAGAAGGCCGCCGATGGTCGTGGGAATAAGGCAGACGAGCAGGGCGATGAGCGTGGTAATGGAAAAGAGCACGCCCGCGTAGGCGCCGTAGGGCTTCAAGGTAATGATGACCAGCAGGAAGATGAACGTCAGCGCTGCGAGCAGGATGGTGAGAGCGATTTCATTGGGGGTTTTTTGCCGGCGGGCGCCTTCAACCAGGCTGATCATGTGGTCGAGGAAGCCCTCGCCCGGATCGGCGGTGATGCGCACGAGCAACTGGTCGGACAGCACGCGCGTGCCGCCGGTGACGGCGCTGCGGTCGCCCCCGCTCTCGCGGATGACCGGGGCGGACTCGCCGGTGATGGCGGATTCATCCACGCTCGCGATCCCCTCGATGACCTCGCCGTCGCCGGGTATCAGTTCGCCGACGGCGACCTTCACCACGTCGCCCTTCGCCAGGTGGGCGGCGTTAACCCGCTCGAATGCGCCATCTTGGTTGCGCCGGTGGGCGAACAATTGCTGGCGGGAGGCGCGCAGCGCCCGGGCCTGGGCCTTGCCACGGCCCTCCGCCACGGCTTCCGCGAAATTCGCGAAGACGACGGTGAAGAGCAGCCAGAGCGCGATCTGCAGCACGTAGCGGAATGGTTCCTGGGACGTGAACAACTGCTCGAACGTGAGGATCGCCCCGATAAGCGTGACAAACATCACCGGGTTTTTGAACTGCTGGCGCGGGCTGAGCTTCTTGAAGGAGTCGGTGACAGCCTTCGCGAGGATCTCGCGGTCAAACAGCGATACGGTTTTTGTGCTCATGACGAAAATGATTGCGAAAGACGCGATTAGAACAATTTGCCCGCGTGCATCAGGAAGTGCTCGACGATGGGGCCCATCGCCAGGGCGGGCAGGAAAGTCAGCGAGCCGACAAGGACAACCGTGCCGATGAGCAGCGCGATGAAGGTGAAGCCGTCTGTCTGGAATGTGCCCGCGCTGGCGGGAATCAGTTTCTTGCCCGCCAGGCTGCCGGCCAGCGCCAGGATCGGGACGATCATCAGGAAACGCCCGATGAGCATGGCCACGCCGAGCGTGGTGTCCCAATGCGGGTCGCCATTGGCGGGATTGGCGGTCAGGCCCGCGAAGGCGCTGCCGTTGTTGCCGACGCAGGAGCTGAAAGCATACAGGATCTCGCTGAAGCCGTGCGGTCCGGCGTTGTTCAACCCCGCCTGCCCCCAGTCGGTCACGCTGGCCCAGGCGGTGAAGCCGAGGATGGTGGTGGACAGCACCATCAGCACGAGCATGACGAGCTTCACATCGTAGGCCTCGATTTTTTTGCCCAGGTATTCGGGTGTGCGCCCGACCATCAGCCCGGCGATAAATACCGCGAGCACGACGAAAATCAGCATCCCGTAAAGGCCCGCGCCGACGCCGCCGAAAATGACCTCGCCGGTTTCGATGTTAAACAACGGCACCAGCCCGCCCAGCGGCGTGAAGGAGTCGTGCATGGCGTTGACCGCGCCGCAGGAGGCATCGGTAGTGATGGTGGCGAACAGCGCGGAATTGAAGATGCCGAAGCGCACCTCTTTGCCCTCCATGTTGCCATCAGCCGCCGCAACGCCGAGCTGCTGGTGAATGGGGTTGCCCGTGTTCTCCGCATACCACGCGACCAGCACGCCAACGAGAAACATCGCGAACATGGCACTCCACACCGCCCAGCCGTGCCGCTGGTTTTTTACCATCCGCCCGAGGTAATATGTCAACGCGCTCGGGATGGCGAAGATGGAGAGCATCTGGATAAAGTTGGAGAGGGGCGTCGGGTTCTCGAACGGGTGCGCGGCGTTGGCGTTGACGTAGCCGCCGCCATTCGTGCCGAGCATCTTGATGGCGATTTGCGAGGCGACCGGGCCCTGGACAATGGTCTGCGTGTCCACGGTTTGGTTGGCGATGACGGGCGTTTTGCCGTCGGCGGCCATGACGGGCTTGCCGGCATCGTCGGTCTTGGGCGTTTGATAGATGTAGGGTTCGAGCGTTTTGGCCGCGGTGTAGGGATGGAAGTTTTGGATGATGCCCTGCGAAACGAGGAACACGGCGAACGGCAGGCAAATGGGCACGAGCAGGTAATAAGTGATGCGCGTGACATCCACCCAGAAATTGCCGAGGGCCTGGGTCTTTTGCCGGGCGAGGCCGCGCACCAGGGCCGCGGCGATGGCGATGCCCGTGGCCGCCGAGGTGAAATTGTGCAGCGCCAGCCCGACCATTTGCGAAAAATAGGACAGGGTGGACTCGCCACCGTAGCTTTGCCAGTTGGTGTTAGTGGTGAAGCTCGCGGCGGTGTTGAAGGCCAGGTGCGGCGGCAGGCCGGGAAAATTCTGCGGGTTGAGCGGCAGCTTGTCCTGAAAGCGCAGGATGAAATAGGTCAGCAGCATCCCAACGAGGCTGAAGACGAGCATGGAGATGGTGTAGCCGATCCAGTTCTGCTCGCGGGTCGCGTCAATGCGGCAAAGGCGGTAGGTGAGGCGCTCGATCGGGCCGACCACCGGGTCCAGCCATGTGCGCCCGCGGGCGTCGAGCACGCGCATGAGGTAAAGCCCCAGCGGCTTGGTGAGCAGCAGCAGCGCGGCGACATAGAGCGCCAATTGCAGCCAGGCATGAGGATTGTTCATGGCAAAGCGGGTTAGAATTTTTCGGGATACAGTACGGCCGCGGCCAGGTAGATGAGCCCGGCGAGCGCGATTAGTCCGATGAGGAGGTTTTCCATGGTGGGAATGGGTTGGCGGAAAATGCGGCGAATTTACCGCACTTTTTCGCAGAAATAGACGTAGGCGATGGCGACGGCGAAGAAGCCGAGACTAATGGCGATAAAGACGAAGTCGTTCATGGCGCAGGTTCGCTGGGTTGGATTGACCCCGCCAGCATACCGGCAACGGCGGCCTTTGCCTAATTAAGACCGGGCCCGGAAACATTAAATAAATGTTAAATCCGCGCGGTGGCCACGGGGTGTGGGGTATGGCAGGCGGGCTCGCAAACCGCCACTCGTCCGGTGGTTGCGAACGATTTCCGGGCGCGTCACTCGCCGTATTCCGCCCACGAGCTGCTGGTTTCCCAGACGCGCACGGAGACGAGGCGCACGGATGCGGTGATGGGGTATTTCGCGTGCGGGTTGGCCGCGTAGGCGGCGAGGCGTCTTTTGGCTTCGTCAAAAATGGTTTTTGCAATCAGCTCGGTCGTCGGGTCCTGGTTCTCGAAGGCGATGACCTGCGCGCCGAAGGCGGCCTTGAGCTGCGGGAAGTTCGGGTCGCGGGTGTTGACGCACAGCGCATGGTCGAAGCTGCGCACGTAGTCGCCCACGGCGTCCTTGAGCACCTTGAAGTCGCAGACCATTTCGTGGCCGTCCAGCGCGGCGGCCTCGAGGACAAACTCGACTTTGCGCGAATGCCCATGCGGGAATTTGCACAGGTCGGGGTGCTTCGAGAGCATGTGGCCGGCCTCGATTTCAAAGGATTTGCAGATGCGGTAGCGCATGGTGGTTCAGGTGCCGCGGCGGTGGCCGAAAAGCTCAATATGGAGGCGCTGGCAGTAGCGGTAGCCGTGGAGCTTGCAGGCTTCGATGAGAAATTCGTCGCGGGCGCGGTTGGCGGATGGGGAGATGCCTTCGGGCATCAGCAGGATTTTTTCCGGCGGGATATTCCCGCCCAGCTCGCGCAAAAGCAATTGTATTTCCGCCGCGTCCGCGGCCTGCGCCACCACGAACTTCAACTGAAACGGATAGCTTTCGATCCAGGCGCGCACGACCTCCGGGCGCCAGCGCAGTTTTTCGTGCCGGTCATGCAGCGCGCCAAAGAGCTTCGAGTCCGGCGCGGAGTTTTGGAGCTTGGGGCTGAGCGAGGCGAGGTCGCAGGCGATGCCCTCGGGCGGGATGGTCGCGGCGGTTTCAATGGTGATGTGTTTGCCCGACTCGCGCAGCGCCTGG
>CAZDAQ010000010.1:0-7071 GCA_964503425.1 uncultured Opitutales bacterium | reverse complement strand
CCTTTGTAGCAGGACCACGTCCGCGAAAAATCCACGCCAAGTGCATGGCCGCGCGCGGCAATCTGCGCCTTGGTCAGCGCGATGAATGGCCGCAGCAACTCCAGACCCGCATACGTGCCGAGGCGCAGGGCGTCGCCCATCGCGCGCATAAAATCTTCGCGGCAGTCCGGGTAAATCGCGTGGTCGCCGGCATGGGCGGCGATGACTAGCGCCTCCGCGCCAATGGACTCCGCGTAGCCGCCAGCGACCGCGAGCATGATGCCGTTGCGAAAAGGCACGACCGTTTGCTGCATGTTCGGCTCTTCGTAATGCCCATCGGGAATCGCGCCACCGGAAACGAGCAGGTCGGACTTGAACAACTCCCCGACGAAACCCAGCGAAATGACGCGGTGCGGCACGCCGAGCCGCGCGCAATGCCAGGCCGCGAACGGAATTTCGCGCGGGTTGTGCTTCGAGCCATAGTCGAAACTTACCGCTCCCACCACACGGTATTCCACCTGCGCCGCATAGAGCGCGGTGACGGAGTCCATCCCGCCGCTGACCAGAACCACGACCGGCTTTTTCACGCTCAGCTCCTCGCCGGTTGGGGGGCCGGGTATTCGACGGTGACGGACAGCGCCAGCCCGCCGCGCGGCACGAATTTGCCCTGGAGCTTCATCTGGCGCGGACGGCAGACGCGTACCAGGTCGTCGAGAATGCGGTTGACCACCTGCTCGTTGAACGCGGGCACGTTGCGGTAGGAGGCGAGGTAGAGCTTGAGGGACTTCGTCTCGACGCACCGCAGGTCGGGCACGTAGTCGAGGGTGATTTCGGCGAAATCCGGCTGGCCGGTGACGGGGCAAAGCGACGTGAACTCCGGGCATTCGATGCGGATGGAGTAATCCCGCCCCGGATGCGCGTTCGGGAATGTCTCCAGCCTGGCCTGTTCGGGCGACTTCGGGAAGGCCGCTTCGGAGCGCCCGAGCAACGTCAGCCCGGGGAAGCGCTTTTTGGGTGGTTTCATCGTGTTGGCAAAAAAAATGACGAAAAGGAGTGGCGCTGGTTCGCCCAGAAACTCGGCCCTCCACGCGGACTCTGCTTCATTGGCTAGTAGGAGTATTTGGGATCCCAGTCCTTCGCGGGCAGTAAATCGAACAAGTGCCAGATGCTGCAATACAAGTCGCCCGGCCCGAGCTGGGCGTGGGCCAGGTGGAAAATCTTCCCGTGGCGGTCCTTTTTGAAAGCCGACACGCCCGGCCAGAGGTCGCCGCCGACGGATTTATAGCCTACGTCTTCGCGGAAGCGGGTGCCCCGGCTGGAGAGCAGTTGGAATTTCCAGCCCCGTTTGGCGGCGAACTTCTTTTGGGCCTTCGGGTCGTCCTCGGAAATCACGGCGAACCCGGCGCGGTCCTCGAGGTGCGGCACAAAGCCGTTGAAGCCGTCGGCCCAGAGGGTGCAGTAGGGGCAGCTCGCGCCCATGTTGTGGACGACGAGCAACTCGTCCTTGTCGCCGAACAGCGCGGCGAGCTTGGCCTTCTTGCCGTTGGCGCGGGTGAAGGTGTAGTTGGGGATTTCCTTGGGCGGCTGCTTGCGCCGCAAGGCGGTGAGCTTTTCGCGAGTGCGGGTCAGGGCCCGTTCGGCTTTGGCGATTTTCTTGTCGAGGGTGGTGCGCATGTTCGCCGATTTTGGGAAAGCCCGGGCCCGTGTCAATGCGGAGGCGCATGGGTTAGGGCTGGGGCCTACGGGGGGTAAAACAACACGGGCACCCGATTGGGGTGCCCGTGAATTTCCCAACCGAAGGGCCGGGAGCGTGTGCCGTGTGGCCGGTTTACTTCGCGCCCTGGTCAATCCACGCGCGCAGGATGCCGATTTGCTCCTTGGTGAGCGGGGGATTCTTGTCGCGCGCGGAAATCGGCGGCATCGCGGTTTTGCCGGTGCTGGCCACGTAGAGCACGATCGGGCTCTTGGCGCTGTCGCCCGGGATAACCCGCACTTTGCCCTTCGCATCCTTGAGGATGGAGGTGGCGGTCATCACGCTGTAGCCGGAGCGGGGCTTGGTGTCGCCGTGGCATTGCGAGCACGAGGCTTTGACCATCGGGAGGATGTCCTTGTCAAAAGTCAGGCCCTTTTTGTCGGAGGGCGGAGGCAAATCCACCTTGGCGGCGGGCTTGGCGGCCGTGCTCACAGCGGGCGGCGGCGGGGGTGGGGGCGGGGGCGGGGGAGTGCTGGAACTGGACGAACTGGTGTTTTGGGCCAGCAGGCAGTTGGTATAGAGGACGAGGCTGGCGACGAGGCCGGCCGTTAGGAGGAGGGGCTTGTTGGACATGGGAATAAACCGGGTTTGCCGGGTGTTTGAAGGAGGGATTTAGAGGCTTTTTAAGATGGTTGGCAACACCGAATCGCACGCCAGGGGCGCGTGCAGGTGACGGTAGGGTAAACCGCCGAAAGAGGGATGAAGTTGCAGAAGGGGGCGTAATTCAACGCAGCAGTTTCTCGTCTAGGTTTCGCCCCGTGCTTGCCTTTCGGGCGGCGGGGCATTTAATCGCCCTTTTCCCCGGTGCGGCCTAGGCGCCCCGGGGCTAGCCCAGCCCTCATCGAATTTCCCTCCTTTGCCATGAAAATCCTCGTCGCCGACAAGATCTCGCCCACAGGCGTTGCCTACCTGAAGCAGCAGCCGGGCCTTGAAGTCATCGAAGCCTACGGCTCGAAGCCGGAGCAGGTGCTCACGCTGGTCAAGGATGTCGTCGCCATTGCGGTGCGCAGCGAGACGCAGATCACCCGCGAGGTCATCGCCGCCGCCCCGCTCTTGCGGGCCATTGGCCGCGCAGGTGTCGGGGTGGACAACATTGACGTGGATGCCGCCACCGAGCGGGGCATCATCGTCATGAACACGCCGACCGGCAACACCATCGCCACGGCGGAACTGACCTTTACGCACATGTTGTGCGGCGCGCGTCCGGTGGTGCAGGCGGGGGCCTCGATGAAGGCCGGCCAGTGGGATCGCAAGAGCTTCTCAGGCAGCGAGTTGCTGCACAAGACCCTCGGGGTGCTGGGCTTGGGCCGCATTGGCGCCGAGGTCTCGAAGCGCGCGCTGGCTTTTGGCATGAAGGTGCTGGCCTATGACCCCTACCTGACGGCCGCCCGCGCCAAGGCGATGAATGTGGAAATGGTGGACCTCGACGCGCTTTTCAAAGGGGCCGACTACATCACCGTCCACATGCCGCTGACCGACGCCACGCAGTATATGGTGGACGAGGCGGCGTTCGCCAAAATGAAGAAGGGCGTCCGCATCTTCAATTGCGCGCGCGGGGGCATCATCAAGGAAGCCGCGCTCGTCGCCGCCCTCAAGGAGGGCAAAGTGGCCGCCGCCGGCCTCGACGTGTTTGAAGAGGAACCGCTGGCCGCCGACCACCCCTTGCGCCAGTTCCCGAATGTCGTGTTGACGCCGCACCTTGGCGCCTCGACGAAGGAGGCGCAGGAAAGCGTGGGCATTGAGGTTGCCGAAGCTTTGGCGGAGGTGCTGAAGGGCGGCGTGATCCGCAACGCGGTCAACATGCCTTCGGTGGACGCGAACACACTGGCGGTATTGCGGCCCTACCTCGACCTCGGCGGCCGGCTGGGCTCGATTTTGCAGCAGGTGGCGCCGGCCAAGATCGAAAAGCTGCGCATCACCTACTTTGGAAAAATCTGCGACCTCGACGCCAACCCGCTCACCCGCGCCATCCAGCGCGGCTACCTGAAGCGCATCAGCGGCGAGACCGTCAACGACGTGAACGCGCCGCTGCGGCTGCAACAGCTCGGCGTCGGCGTGGAGACCACGAAGTCGTCGGAACCGGCGGACTACACGGAGCTGGTGCAAGTGGCGGCAATTGACGCGGCAGGGAAGTCCTACGAAGTCGCAGGGACCTTAATCGGCACGGCGCAGCGGCCGCGGCTGGTGCACCTGCTCGGGCATCTGGTGGAAGTGACGCCGCAAGGCATTTTGCTGGTGCTGCGGAACCGGGACGTGCCGGGGATTGTCGGCTTCCTCGGCACGGTGCTCGGCAAGCACCAGGTGAACATTGCGAACATGTCGCTGAGCCGGACACCCGGCGGCGACGCGCTGGCGGTTTACGAACTCGATTCCCGCCCCTCGGACGAGGCGATCAAGGAAATCAAGAGCCACGCGGCGATTCTCGATTTGCAGGTGGTGGGGGCGTAGGTATTCGCGGATTACAGAATCGCTGCGGGGTTGTCGCCCCCGCGATAGAAGCTTGAACTGTGGCCGGGCAAATTCAAAGTGCTGGCCATGACCGCTCTTTGGATCCTGGTCGCGGCTGCCGCGGGCTACGTGCTGGGCTCGGTGTCGTTCGCCGTGATGATCGCGCGGCGGCACGGGGTGGATATCCTGAAGGCCGGCAGCGGCAACCCCGGTGCGACGAACGTTAAGCGCGTCATCGGCAAGCGCGCGGGGAACGTGGTGTTCGTGCTCGATTTTTTCAAGGGCGTCGTGGGCGCGGGCTGGCCGGGGCTGGCCTTTGCGCTGAAAGTGCTGCCGGTGGACGCGGTGGTGGTGGACTGGATGGGCCTCGCGGGGCTGGCCGGAGCCATCGCGGGGCACAGCTATTCGATGTTCCTGGGTTTTCGCGGGGGCAAGGGTGTGGCGACGACCATCGGCGGGCTGGCGGTGCTGATGCCGCTGGTCATCGTCGCAGGGGTCGTGGTGTGGTTGGCGGTGTTTTACGCGACGGGCTATGTGTCACTGGCGTCGGTGATGCTCGGCGTGGCGCTCGGGCCGCTGGCGTTCGCGATGCACCGTCCGGCGCCGCAAGTGGGCTTTGGCCTCTTGCTTGGGCTGGTGATTCTTGTCCGGCACCGGGCGAACCTGAAGCGGCTGCGCGACGGCACGGAGCACAAGTTTGCGAAGAAATCCGCGGGCGGAAAAGAGCCAGAAACCCCGTGAGTTAAAACCCGAGGGGACGGTGAACGGAGGGCTATGGGGTGTTTCTTTTTCGTGTTCATTGGGGAAAATTCGTGGTTTATTGGCTCCTCTCCATTTCCTCCCATGGCGGACACCAAACAAACCATACGCATCGGCCTGCTGGGCTTCGGCACGGTCGGGCAGGGCGTGTGGAAGCACCTGCACAGCAACCGCGCGGCGCTGGAGCGGCGGCTGGGCGTGGGGCTGGAGATCGTGCGCGTGTGCGTGCGCGATTTGAAAAAGACCCGCGAGGTCGAGGTGCCGCGCGGCCTTTTGACCGACGACCCGCGCAAGGTTGTGGACGATCCGGCGATTGACATCGTCTGCGAACTCATCGGCGGCACGACGCTGGCACGCGAGCTGACGCTGCGGGCGCTGCGCCACGGCAAGGCAGTCGTCACAGGCAACAAGGCATTGCTATGCGCGCACGGGGCGGAGTTGTTCCGCGTCGTGCAGCGCGGGCGCGGGCACTACTTTTTCGAGGCGAGCGTGGCCGGGGGCATCCCGATTATTAAAGTGCTGCGCGAGGGGTTGATTGCAAACCGTTTCCGGCTGATTTACGGCATCCTCAACGGCACCTGCAATTACATCCTCACGCGCATGACGCGGGAGGGGAAGGACTTTCCCGAAATCCTCGCGGACGCGCGGCGGCTGGGCTATGTCGAGGCGGACGAGTCGCTCGACCTCGACGGCTGGGACGCCGCGCACAAGGCGGTGATCCTGGCCTACCTCGCGCACGGGCGCTGGATCAAGCCGAAGCAGATGCTCGTGCAGGGCATCCGCGAGATTACCGCGCACGATTTGGCCTACGCAAAGGAACTCGGCTACACCATCAAGCTGCTCGCGATCATCAGCCGGGACTTCGCGACGAACCGGGTGTTCGCGCGGGTGCACCCGTGCCTGTTGCCGGCGCGGAATCTTTTGTCGTCGGTGAACGATGTGTTCAACGGCGTGTGCCTGTGTGCGGACGTGGCGGGCTCGACGTTGCTGGTGGGCCGCGGGGCCGGGCAGGACGCCACCGCCAGCGCGGTGTTGAGCGACATCGCCGACGCCGTGGTGGCGCTGCGCGGCGCGCCGCCGCCGGTGATTTGCGAGGAGGACGCCATGACCTACGCCAAGCTGGGCGCGGGCATTGAGATTGCGCCGCTGGCGGAGATCACCGGGCGCTACTACCTGCGCCTCACCGTGCAGGACCGGCCGGGCGTGCTGGCGGATGTCGCGCGCAAGCTGGCTGACCATGAGATTTCCATTGCCACCATGATCCAGCACGAGGACCGCGAGCGGAAGACGGCCACGCTGATTTTCACCACGCACACCTCGAACGAGCAGTCCATCAACCAGGCGATCCGCGGGCTGAGGAAGCTGCGGGTGGTGCTGGGCGCGCCCTTTGTGCTGCGGATTCTCGAGGACGAGGGGTTTTAGCCGGAGCGGGCCGATTTTTGCCCTTGTGCGGCGCGGCGGGCGGGTGTAGTTTTTTGGACGAACCGCTTCTCCCTTATGTCCACTGAAAACACCGCCACGATTTCCCGCGAATGCGACGCGCACATTGCCCGGCACAGCCTGCTGCGGCACCCGTTCTACCAGGCGTGGAGCGACGGCACCTTGCCCGTGCCCGCGCTGAAGGACTACGCCCGCGAATATGGCGCATTTATCGCGACCATCAGCCAGGGCTGGGCGACGGCGGGCAACGCGCATGTGGCGCGGGTTGAGGAAGGCCACGCGATGATTTGGGACCGGAATTTCGCCGTCAGCATGGGCACCCGCGTGACGGGTGAGCCGGCGACGCCGGAAGTCGCGGCACTCGTGGCCACGGCGAAGGAACTCTTTGCGGACCGGCCCACGGCGCTGGGCGCGTTGTATGCGTTTGAAGCGCAGCAGCCGCTGACGGCGCAGAGCAAGCTCAAGGGCCTCGGGCAGCATTACAAACAACTGCCGGTGCGCGCCTGCCTGTATTTCCATTTGCACAAGGACGACTTTGAGGAACCGGCGATGCTCGCCGAGGCGATGGGTTCGCTGAGCGAGACGGATCGCGCGCGCGCCGTGGCCGCCTGCGAGAAAATGTGCGCAGCGCTGTATGACGCCCTCAGCGGCGTGCATGCCCCTTATGCGGGCGAAGCGTGCGGGATGTAGGG
>CAZDAQ010000009.1:5064-30802 GCA_964503425.1 uncultured Opitutales bacterium | reverse complement strand
TGTAGCCGCGGCGGTATTCGAATTTTTCGACGGCCTTCATCAGGCCCATGTTGCCCTCCTGGATGAGGTCGAGGAAGGACAGGCCGCGGTTGGTGTATTTCTTGGCGATGGAAATGACGAGGCGCAGGTTGGCCTCGACCATCTCGGTCTTGGCGCGGTGGGCCTCGCGCATGTTTTTGCGGGCTTCGCGGACGAGGTTGAGGAGCTCCAGCGGCACGAGGCGGTAGTCGTGCTCGAGCTCGCGCAGACGGCGCTTGATGACGGTGGGGTTGTGGGCCTTGCGACGGTGGGCGACCTTTTCGGCGAGGTTAAGCTGCTCGTGATGGTCCTCGATTTCGCGCAGGACGGGCGAGAGGTGGTCGAGGAATTCCTCGAACACCTTCAGTTTGAAACAGAATTTGCGATAGAGGGCCTTAAAGTCGTTTTCGAGTTTCTTGAAGCGGCTGAAGGCGCGTTTTTTGGCGCCTTCGTCCTTGGTGCGGCGGTAGTCGTTCCAGGCCTTCTGAAGCTTGTTCTCGAGGGCATCGGCCTGCTCGATGAGTTTGGGAAGCTGGAGGAAATAGGCTTCGCGGCTTTCGATTTTCTTGTCGAGCACGATGCGGTCAAAGCGCTCCTGGCGCTCGAGCAGTTTCTTGGCGAGTTCGATCTGGTAGCGCGCGGTCAGGCTGACTTGAAAGAGCACCTCGGTGGAGGATTGCTCGGCTTTCTCAATGCGCTTGGAGATGGCGACTTCCTCCTCGCGGGTCAGCAGGGGCACCTGGCCCATCTGCTTGAGATACATGCGGACGGGGTCGTCGAGGATGTCCAGTTGCGACGTGCGGAGCTGCTGCTCCTCATTTTCCTCCTGGCGCTGCTTGTAGGTCTCGACCTCCTCGGCGTCGAGGATGTCAATCTCGAGGTTTTCGAGAATGTTGATGACGTTCTCGATTTCCTCTGGGTTGTTGACGCTTTCCGGGAGGGCCTCGTTGATGTTCTGGACGGTGATGTAGCCCTGCTCCTTGGAAAGCCGGATGAGATGGCGGATTTTTTCGTTGAGGCGGAGCGTCTTGGTGGAATTGTCGCTGGTGGCGGCCTCGACGGCGGCGCGGGTGGCCTCGGCCTTGGTGGGGACGGGCAGGTCGGGATGGACGTGGGCGTTGACGTGCGCGTGGCCGTTGCCGGCAACATGCGCGATCGCGGTGTGGGCTGCGGCGGCGGAAATGGCGGCGGCGGCCTTGAGGGCCTGCGCGTGCTCCACCGGGTGGGCATGGGCGTGCAACGCGGTCGCAGCTTTGGTGTGCGCTTCGGCCTTGGCCGGGGCGGACTTCGCCGGCGCGGGTTTGGCGGGAGCTTTGGCCGGAGGACGCGCCGCGGCGGGCGTGGCACGGCGGACGGGCGGGGCCTTGCGGCTGGACTGGGCGGAGCGGGATTTATCAGGCATGAACCGGAAAGGGACGAAGAATGAGGAGGGAAAAATTAAAAAAGGACGGGCAAATAAAGAATAACGTCAGGCAGGCGGATCGAGTTGCGGAGGATGGCGAAGGAGTTGTTGGACTTCCCGCATGCGGGCGGTGAGTTCGGCGTGGGTTTTTTGGTCGGTTAAAGGGGTGTGGGCGGCGCGGTTCTTCAGGTTAGACAATTCGCGGCGGAAATGGTTTTCAAAAATCGCTTTGATGCATTGATTAATGGCTTGGATGGGGTCTTCAGTTTCAAAAGGGCGGCTGCGGAGATTGGCGAGGGCTTGGCGTTCTTCTTCGGTTTCAATCAGCTCGTCCAGGTGGTCGGCACCCGGCCAGAGGCCTTCGCGATGCGCCGCGAGGCAGCAGTTCAGAAGGCGGCCCGCCCAAGAGCTGGTGTCAATCCATTGAGGCTCAACAATTTGGGCAATGCCCGGCGCATGACTTTCATAATGAAAACTCAACATTAAAAGCTCTTCCACGGCAGTTGTCAACTTATCGTTCACAATAGGGGCTGGGGCTGCTGAATCCGCCGTGGGTGGGGTGGGAGCGGCATAACGGCGGCTGGACTGTTGCGCGAGGTAGCGGGCAAAGTCGCGCTCGGCGGCGGTGCGGTCAACCCGGGCGTGGCGGCAGGCTTCCGCAAGGTAGTCGGCGCGCATGACGGCGGAATCACACTGCGCGAGGATTTCAAACACCGCGCGGAGGGCCTCGGCTTTGTCGCGCGGACCGGGGTTGGGCATGGGCAGCAGCGAGCGCAGCGCGAAAGTCATCGCAGACTCGGCGGTGCGATCCAATTCGGTGAGGGCGGCGAGGCCCTGTTCGAGGAAGAGTTCGTCGGGGTCGGATTCCGGCGGGAGGACGAGGTAGCGGATTTCCAGTCCAGCCTTGAGGGCCAGCGGCAGGGCGCGGAGGGCGGCGCGCTGGCCGGCGGTGTCGCCGTCGAGAAGACAGTCCACGCGGCCGGCGTAGCGGCGCATGAGGGTGAATTGGTTTTCCGTGATGGCGGTGCCCTGCGGAGCGACGGCACTTGTGATGCCGACGGACCAGCAGCGCAGGGCGTCGAGCTGGCCTTCGACGAGGATGAAGCGCCCGGCCTCGCGCACCGGGGCGTGGGCACGGTCGAGATTGAAGAGCACGTCGCTTTTGTGAAAAAGGGGCGTCTCGGGGGAGTTGACGTATTTGGCGTCGTGCGCCACATCGTCCTCGGGCGTGCGCTCGGTTTGCCGGGCGGTGAAGGCGATGACGCGGCTTTGAATGTCGCGGATGGGAATCATCAGGCGACCACGGAAGCGCGGGCGGCCGCGGGCCGGGTCGCGCTCGCCTTCGCGGTAAAAGAACAGGCCGCACTTCTGGAGGGCTTCGGTGGAAAACTTTTTCTTTACGAGGGCGTCGAGCAGGCCGCCGCCATCGGGCGGGGCCCAGCCGATTTTGAATTCGGCAGCGAGCTGGGGGGTGAAGCGGCGCGTTTCCGTCCAGTATTGGCGGATGAAGGCCGCGCCGTCATCGGCGCGCAGGAAACAGGCGTGAAAGTGCGCGGTGGCGGCCTCGTGCAGGTCGAGCAGTTCCTTGCGCAGGGACATCGTCTCACGTCCGGCTCCGGCGGGGCCGTCCTCGTATTCGAGCGTGACGCCGAAGCGCTGGGCGAGGGACTCGACGGCTTCCTGAAAGCCCAGGTTTTCCTTGGTCTGGACGAACTTGAAGATGTCGCCGCCCTGGCCGCTGCTAAAGCAGTAATAGAGATTTTTGGCGGGATCCACGTGGAAAGACGGGGTCTTTTCGTGGTTGAAAGGGCTGAGGCCCTTCCATTTGGCGCCGGCCTTTTTCAGGTTCACGTAGGGCGAGACCACGTCGTAAATACCGACGCGGTGGCGCAAGTCGTCAATGGAGCTGGCTTTGATGCGGGGCACCGGCGGGAAGGATGAAGGAGGAAGGTGGCGGGAGGCAATGAAAAGGCGGCGAGGCCGCGCGCCGCCCAAGGCCGGGTATGGTAAAAAACCCCTAAAAGCCAGCCCAGCAGAAGGTTTGCCAATCCGGGGGCTTTTCTCTATTGTGCGCGCTGCCGGGATTATTTTCCCGGTTTTAATCATCCAGTGAATATTATTCATCATCATGAAAAACCTACATGCTCGCAGGGGTTTCACCCTCGTGGAGATCATGATTGTCGTCGTCATCATCGGCCTGCTGGCGGCGATGGCCATCCCCACGTTCAGCAAAGTTCGCCAGCAATCCCGCACGAAGACCGTCACCAACAACCTGCGCCAGTTGGCGGCGGCCGGGCAGCAGTATATGTTGGACAAGGGCGTGACGCAGGCCGCCTACACCGATCTGGTGGGAACCGCGACGGACAACTATGTCCGCTCGGTCTCACCCGTGGCTGGGGAGGACTACACCGGGTTCCTTGTCCAACAAGGAACCACGCAAGTGGCCATCTCTTCGTCCACGTTCGGGACCGTAACGTATAACTTATGAACCGTACAGCGGGGCGGTAAACAAGGACAGTGCGGACCGGGAAGCGGGTTCGCCAGCGCCGAACGGCAACAGCCGTTCGGGACGGTCTCTTTTCGAGTTGTGGCCATGCGATTGCCTGGATGAACCGGGAGCATGAATCGGCTGGCACGTTGTGCGCGGGTCCCGGTCTAAGCGGATTTTACGCTGGCCAGTGGCGCGGGCACAGACAAAACGGAGCGTGTCGCGGCGGTGGCTGCGGCGTATCTGATGTCCGCCCCTTCGTCATCGCCCGCGCCCCGCATTGCCGTGACCGGCGTGGGTGGATACGCCCGGCATCATCATTTGACCTTGCAGCGCCTGGAAGCGGCGGGTCTTTGCCGGGTGGTGGCCACCTGCGACCCGGCGGCTCAGGCCGCGTTGCCGGAGAATGCCGGGTTGCGGCTGGTGGAACGTGGCGTGCGGGTATATCCGGATTTTGCCGCCATGCTGGAAGGCATTGCGGGCGTGGCGGACGCGGTGACTTTGCCGACGCCGATCCACTTGCACGCTCCCATGCACCGGGCGTGCGTGGAGCGGGGGTTGCCGGTGTATTTGGAAAAACCCCCGACACTCTGGTGGGAGGAGCTGGAGGAGATGATCACCATGGATGTCCGGGCGCGGCGGCCCACCGAAGTGGGCTTCAATTTCACCACCGAGCCGGCGCGACAGGCGCTGAAGACGCGGTTACTGGCCGGGGAGTTTGGGCGGTTGCGTGCGGCGGCGTTCTGGGGTTCGTGGCCGCGTCCAGCGGCCTATTTCACGCGCAATAGCTGGGCCGGGCGGTTGTTTGTGCCGGGCAGCCCGGTGCCGCTGCTGGATTCCTGCGCGGGCAACGCGATGGGTCATTTTGTGCAGAACTTGTTGTTTTGGGCGGGAACGACTCCTGCGGGATTTGCAACCATCCGGGACGTGCGGGCCAGCCTGTATCGGGCACATGCGATTGCGGGAACCGACACGGTGTTTGCGGAAGCCCGCACGGAGGCGGGGGTGGCGCTGCGCTTTGCCGGGACCCACGCCAGTGCGCCAGTGCGCGAGGAGCACGCCGAATGGGTGTGGTGCGAGCAGGCAAGCTGGCGTTATGTAACTGGAAAGGAATGTGAAATTGTCTGGAACGATGGCCGGCGCGAACGGCTGGACCTAAGCGTGGATGGCGACTGGCAGGAAAGGAATTTCCGGCTTTATTTCAAATATCTGGCCGGTGAACCATCCGCGCCGGTGAATTCACTGGCGTCCTGCCGGTCGTTCGTGGCCTTCAACGATTTGCTCTACTGCGCGTCGCCGGGCATTGTGGCGATCGGCGGTGAATCCGTGGAGACGAACGGCGAGGGTAGTCACAGGGACTACCGGGCGATTCGCGGGATTGTGCCCGCACTGCGCGATTTTGCGGAGACGGGACGGTGGCCGGACCCGACCAATGATGCGTGGGCGCGCGAGCCCGGGACGGCGCATGCAGCGGACTTGCCGTTTGCGGCAACCAAACTGCGCGCACTGGCGCAAAAGTGAAGGCCAATTACGGCAATTTCATGGCAAAATAGGGTCTTGGCCTGAGCGTAAGCGATGGCCAGCAAGCATTTCCAGCACGCGGGAATATTTTTAGGCTTGTGGCCTCATTGTGGGCGCGTATCCTCACTGCGCTCCCGGTCAGCAAGGGCGCGCGAGGCCGCAGTTTGCAAACCCCTGCTGTTTGCAAAAGCGAGTTTCACGCTCAATGCCTGACTGGGTGGTGGCCGCCATGCTGAAGAAGTCCCGCGCCAAAGCGCTTTTCCTCGATATTTCCGAGTATTCGGTTTTGGCCGCCCGCGCCACCGGGTTGCACCCGCCATTCGTGCTGGAGGAGTTGCGCGAAGCCCCGGCGGGGACGGCGGACGAGTTGGCGGTACTGGTCAGCGAGATGATGGGGCAGCCGAAGGGGCAGTATGTGCCGGCCATGGTGGGGGTTTATCCCACTAATCGTTTCGTGCGGCGCGCTTCGTTGGAGAATCCGGCCAAGGCCAAAGATGGCGCCTTCCTCGCGGAGTATGTGCAGCAGCAATTTCAGGTGGACCCGGCAAAAAACATGATTGCCATCCTGAATGCCGAGGCCGGGATCTCGGTGTCCGCTGAAACCGGCTTTCCCAAGGATTTGCTGTTTTGCGGGGCGCCGCTGGAGGAGATGGAGGAGCGGCAGCAACTGGTTGTTGCTGCCGGGGTATATCCGGAACGGCTGGAAGTGGGCTCCGTGGCGACCCTGGGCGGGCTGATGAGCTGCCTGGCGATCGAGGGGGTGAAATCACCCACGCTGCTGCTCGAGATTACGCCGGAGAATTCGCAGGTATTCATTTTCCACGGCACCACGCTGGACGTGGCGCGGCCGGTATCGCTGGGGCTCAACAGCATGTTCCCGGTGGTGCAGCAGGAACTGGGACTGAAGGACGTGGAATCGGCCAAGAAGCTCTTTTTCTCGAACACCTTCGACTTCACGGAGATGGGGCCGGCACTGATGAAAAAGATGCTGAAGGAGTTGCAGTCCTCGACGGGATTTTACGAAGTGCAGACGGGCCAGACCATTGGGCAAATCCACCTGAGCCTCATCCCCAAGAATCTTTCGTGGATGAGCGGCGCGCTCGCGCGTTCGCTGGGCACCGAGCAGATCCGGCTGGAATACGGCCCGTGGCTGCATTCCCTGGGCATTGAGCCGGGTCCTGGCGTGGAACTGGCGGCGCTGGACGGGCGCTGGCTCGGGCTGTTCAGCTTGATGGGTCGCTATGAACCGAAGGCCGAAACCAAACCGGAGGCTGCCTAGTGGCTACGTTCAAGAAAAGGAAGCCGGAGGTGATCTACCAGTGGCACCCAAATTTCCGGGTGGTGAAGACGCTGCCGGACATCAAAGTGGTGCGGACGGACTTTGTGGTGAATTTTGCCGCGGTGTTTCTGGCGGTGGCGGCGCTGGTCTGGATGATCTACATCGAAACCAACATTTTCCTGGTGGACAGGACCATCAACCATTTGCAGGCGCAGATAGACGAGAACAAGAAGACCAACATGCTCTACCTGAGCCAGAGTTCGAAGTTCATGCACGATTCCAAGGGCCTGCAGGAGCTGACCAAATTTTACGGCCAGTCCGTGCCGCTCGTGCAATTGCTGGATGCCGTGTTCTCGGCGCGGCCGGATAATATTTTATTCGATTCCGTTTCCCTGACCCCGGTGGAAATCTCCCTCAAGGGGAAGCGGGTGAAGACCCAGTTGGTCGTGCTCACGGGGGAGCTGACCGGGGAGGCGGAGGACTTGAATGGGCTGGACGGCATGGTTTCCAAGCTCATGGACTCGCCCGTGCTCAAGCCGCGCATCACCGATCCGGCGAACGAGCGCAAGATTGACAACCGGCGCGAAGGCCCGGGCATCTTTAAGTTCACCATCACCATCACCCTGCAACCGGCCCCATGAACCCGCAACTAATCTGGGCGAAAATCAAGGCCTACCCGCTGCCTGTCGGGTTGGTGGTCGGGGCCGTTATCATGGCGGCGATTGCCTATTTTCGCGGCGGCTCGTTGGACGATGACATCGCCACCAGCGCCGACCTGGACAAGCAGTCCAAGACGATCGCCAACAACATGATCTTCGGACGCGACCTTGAAACCAATCTGAAGCAGTTGGGCGACGCCCAGAAGCTCCAGACCGCGGCCTTGATCAACCCGGACAACATCATCGAGAACCAGCAGTATTTTTTTGGCTTTGAGCGCATTGACGGGTTGCACATCGTTGATCCCACGCAGTTGGATACCACCCGGGACAAGGACGCAACCATGTCCACCACCGCCTTCAAGATTGATGCGACCGGCAACTGGACGAGCATGGCGGCCTTTTTCTACGCCCTGCAAACCGGGCCGCACCTGGTGCGGGTGAACTCGCTCGACCTGCAAAAACTCAACCAAACCGCCACCAGCACCGCGCCCGAGCAGATCTCCGCCACGCTCCAGGTGCAGGTGCTGGGCAAGTAATTTACCGATGAAATCGCTGCGCCCATTCCTCCCGCTGCTGGCCGCCGTCCTGGCGCTCGGTCCGGCCGGGGTGCGCGCGGCGGATGCGCCGCCTCCGCCGCCCATCGTGCCGGCCGCCGTGACTCTGGCCGCCCCGCAGAGTGACGAAGTCGTCAATCCCCTGGATTGCCAGCGCCTGGTGGCCGCCGCCCTGCGCGATTTGAACCAGACCAGCCCGGCACTGGACGCGCAAATGCAGGCGCTCGCCAACCCGTTTTTCCCGAAACTGCCGCCACCCCCGCCGGACATCGTGGCCACACCCGCGGAGACAGGCCCGCCTGCCGCGCCGAAACTGTCCGACGCCGACAAACTGGCGCAGGTGGTGGCGACGCTCAAGCCGAGCGGCACCATGGGCATGAATGGCGTGCTCGTGCTGGTCATGCCCAATCGCCCGCCCTTGCGCGCCGGCCAGGTGATGGAAGTGACTTTCCCGGACGAAACCCAGCCCTCGCGCATCGTCGTTTTAAGTATTTCCGAAAAGTCCTACACGCTTAAGCTAAACGACACGGTCGTGCCCGTGTCGCTCAAACTGGCAGCCTCGTCTCCGACGCCGCCCAAGCCCTAACCTCCGACCAACCGTCGCCATGAAAGTCCTCACCGCTACCGCCGCGCTTTTAACTGCTGCCGCCCTTCGCCTGGCCGCGCAAAATGCGACCCCGGCGCCGAGCGCCCCGCCGCCTGCGCCGCCGCCCGCGCCCGTCAGCGCGTCGGCTGAGCCGCTGCCGCCGCCCCCCGCGCCCATCGTGGTGGCACCGACGCCCACGCCGACTCCGACACCCACCCCAGCGCCTACGGACAGCGGCAACAGTTCCGTACAAGTGATCGCGCCGGCGAACATCACCGTACAGCCCACGACTGTCACGACGACCACGGACGTCTTTTCGCCCGGCACCAAAGGGCAGGACCAAGTCAAGCAGGTTACGACCACCACGCCCGCGCTGGACATCAAATTCCCTGGCGGCACGGGCAATGCGACCATCCAGTATCCGACGCAGGACACGTCGCCGACCACCGCCGCGCAGCAGGATGAGACCATCTCGGTGGACTTTCCCAACGAGGAGATCCGCACCATTTTGCGCAACGTTGCCGACATGTATGACTTGAACTTGGTCATCCCCGAGACCTTGACGGGCACGACGTCGGTGAAGCTGCGGAACGTCACCTGGAAACAGGTGTTTTCCGTGGTGTTGGAGCCGGCCGGTTTCACCTATGTGGTGGACAACAACATCATCAAGGTGCGCAGCCGCCAGGAAATCACCACCGAGCCGATGGAAACGCGCGTGTTCCTGATCAACTCCGCCCATGCGAGCGAGATGATGGCTTCGCTGACGCCGATGATTGACACGGCGCAGGGCGGGCGCATCCAGGTGGACAACCGCACCAACGCCCTGATCATCACCGAGCGCCCGTCGCACATGAACAACATCCAGGAAATCATCGAGCGCCTGGACCGTCCGACACAGCAGGTGTCCATCGAGTCGAAGTTTGTCGAGTTGCAGAACTCGGACAACCGGACGCTGGGCATCCAGTGGAACTTTGACGGCACGACGCTCAGCAGCGTGGGCTACGCCTACCAGTATAACATCGCGCACGGTCTCGACATCATCGGCGACTCGGGTTCGCTGCCGCTGCGGCAGGTGCCGGTGTCGGCCAACGGCGTGCAGTCGGGCCTGAACGGCGTGCTGGCCTCGGGCATCACTCCGGTGGCGCCGCGCCGCGCGGCCGACCTGGCGTTCTTTAACCAGGCGCAATATGACGCCGTGTTGCGGGCCTTGCAGACCATCACCGACGCCCGCCTGGTATCCAACCCAACGGTGGTCACCCTCGACAATGAGGAGGTTTCGATCATCGTCGGCACGCAAATCACCATCGTTTACCCGACGATCAACAACCAGACCGGCCAGGCCAGCCCGGGCGAGCACGAAAAGCTCAACGTCGGCATCACCATGAAGGTTCGCCCGCAGGTCACGAACAACGGCTTCATCAACCTGACCGTCAACCCCGAGGTTAGCCGCCTGGATGCGACTTCAGACAATTATTTCGGTGGCACCTATCCGCGCGTGGACACCCGCAAGCTCACGGACGCAAAGGTCAGCATCAAGGACGGCTACACGCTGGCCTTGGGCGGTTTGATTGACGACACCGACCAGAAGATCGTGGACCAGGTGCCGATTCTTGGTGACATACCGGTGATCGGCTACTTCTTCCGCACGACCAACACCGTCAAGCAGCACAACAACCTCATCATCTTCATCACCGCCAAGACGCTCAACCCCGACGGCGCGACCTACCGCGAAGTCATCAACCCGGATTTGATGATCCGCACGGACGTCACCGACAACGAGGTGCCGGGCTTCTACGACCGCTCGCATCCGGAAGTGCCCGGCATGGTGCGCGTTTCGGACGACCAGGTCAAAGCCATGCAGGCGGTGCAGGCTGCCCGCGACCAAGCCGAATACGACAAGCAGATGAAGCAATACAAGGTGGACCAAAAGGACGCCAAGGAAGCGGAAACGATGCACCTGGGCAAGTAGGCTGGCCGGATAGCGGCACCGATATGTTTGCTGGAGCGTGGAGGCATTTTCCGCCGCCTAGCATACCATCGCCGTTGCGCTTTTTCCCGAAGTGCCTAGCGTGGGCCGGATGGACTTCCGGCTCCAGGCCGATTTTACCCCGACGGGCGACCAGCCCGCGGCCATCGCCGCGCTCGCGCAATCGTTGCGCGACGGCGCACGCTTTCAGACACTCCTCGGCGTGACCGGCTCGGGCAAGACGTTCACGATGGCGAACCTCATCGCGCGGTTGCAGCGGCCGGCCCTGGTGATCTCGCACAACAAGACGCTGGCCGCGCAGCTTTACAGCGAGTTCAAGGCGTTTTTCCCGGACAACGCAGTCGAGTATTTTGTCAGCTACTACGACTACTATCAGCCCGAAGCGTATGTGCCGCAGACGGACACGTTCATCGAAAAGGACTCGTCCATCAACGAAGACATCGAGCGCCTGCGCATCGCCGCCACCAGCGCGCTGATCAGCCGGCGAGACGTCATTGTCGTGGCGAGCGTGTCGTGCATCTACGGGCTGGGCTCGCCGGAGGATTTTCGCGAAATGATGATCCCGCTCGTCCCCGGCGCGGAACTGGGGCGGGACACATTTCTTGAACGGCTGGTGGACAACCTCTATGAGCGCAATGACGTGGCCTTTGAGCGCGGAAAGTTCCGTGTGCGCGGCGAGGTCGTGGACGTGTTTCCGGCCTACATGGAAAGCGCGATCCGGGTGGAATTTTGGGGCGGGGTCATCGAGTCCGTGCGCCCGCTTGATCCGTTGACCGGGAACCTCGGCGCGCCACTCGGGCACTTCAGCCTCTACCCGGCGAACCAATACATCACACCGCGCCACAAGCTGGTCGAGGCCATCGCGGGCATCCGCGCGGAGCTGGAAGAACGCGTGGCGTATTTTGAAAAAAACAACCGGTTGATCGAGGCGCAGCGCATCCGGCTGCGGACGGAATACGATCTTGAGATGCTACAGGAGATGGGTTTTTGCAGTGGAATTGAAAATTACTCGCGGCACATCGCGGCCCGGGCGCCAGGCTCGCGCCCGTGGTGCCTGATAGATTTTTTTCCAAAAGACTACCTGTTGTTTCTCGACGAAAGCCACGCGACTGTGCCGCAGATCGGTGGGATGTCCGCCGGCGACCGCTCGCGCAAGTCGCGCCTCGTTGACTTTGGTTTTCGCCTGCCCTCGGCGCTCGACAACCGGCCCTTGACCTACGAGGAATTTCTGACGGTGACGGGACAGACGGTGTTCGTCTCCGCCACGCCGGCGCAGTATGAACTGAAGGTTTCCAGCCTGGTCGCGGAACAGTTGATCCGGCCCACCGGCCTGCTGGACCCGGTGATGGAGGTGCGCCCAACGCGCAATCAGGTCGAAAACTTGCTCGGGGAAGTGCAACTGGCGGCAGAAAAGAACGAACGCGTGTTGGTGACGACCTTGACCAAACGGATGTCCGAGGACCTCGCCACCTACCTGCGCGAGGCCAAGGTGCGCGTCGAGTATCTGCACAGTGACATTGACGCCTTGGAGCGCGTGGAAATACTGCGCCGCCTGCGCGCGGGCGATTTCGATGTGCTGGTGGGCGTCAACCTTTTGCGCGAGGGGCTGGACTTGCCCGAGGTCGCGCTCGTGGCCATCCTTGACGCTGACAAGGAGGGATTTTTGCGGAGCGAGACGAGCCTGGTGCAAACGGCGGGTCGTGCCTCGCGCCATGTGGACGGACGCGTGTTGCTCTATGCCGATGTGATGACGGAATCCCTGCGACGCACCCTGGAAATCTGCCGCTACCGGCGTGAGAAGCAAATGGCCTACAACACGGCGCACGGGCTGACGCCGCACAGCACGAAGCGCGGAATACAATCGAGCCTGCGGATGTATGAACCGGCCGAAGAGGTGGATCCGGTCTCGGTGGCCGAAGCTGGCGGCGACCGCGACGTGGCGGCGGTGCTTGCGGAACTGGAGGCGGAAATGCTGGAAGCCGCGGGCCAGTTGGAGTTTGAGCGGGCAGCCGTGCTGCGCGACCAAATCGAGGCCTTGAAGTCAGGCAAAGCCGGGAAGCCCGTGGCCCAGAAGCGCGGCGCCGTGCGCTACCGGCGCAAGAAATCGTAGCAAGTGGCAACCAGGAATTTGCTTCCATGACTTACTTTCGCTTCCATCTGTATTTCAACGGCCCGGTGCTGGCGGCGCTACTATTGTGCCCGGCGGCGCGCGCGTGGGACGGCGGGAGCCTGGCGGCGGCGGGGATATTGCTGGTGATCGTTTATGCCTTTACCTCGCCATGGGACAATTACGCGGTGGCAAGGGGGATTTGGGGGTTTCCGCCGGGGAAATTCTGGCGACGCATCGGCTATTTGCCGGTCGAGGAATACCTGTTCTTCGGGTTGCAATCGGTTGAGGTCATGCTGCTGGTCAACGTGCTGGCGGCGGCGGGGTGGGGCGGGGTGCCGTGGGCGGTGCCGTCGCTGGCGAGAGCGGCGGTGCTGGGGCCGCTGGGGGCGGTCGTGGCGGTTTGGTGCGCGGTGGGGTGGGTGTGGCGGCGGCGGTCACCGCGGTTTAATTACGCCTGGCATCTGTTCTTTTGGTTTTCGCCCATCATTATCGCGCAATGGATTGTCGGTTGGGAAGTGCTCGCGCCGAACTGGGCGCTGGTGGCGGCCCCGACGCTTCTTCTGGGTGCGTGGCTGAGCGTGGCCGACTTTCTCGCGGTGCGGGCGGGTCTGTGGTTTTTTGACGAGCGGCAGGTGACGGGCTTCAAGTTCGGCGGCCTGCTGCCGTGGGAGGAAGTGGCGTTCTTCCACCTAACCAGCCTGCTGGTGGCGCAGAGCTATGTGCTGCTGGCCGTGTTGATGCGATAAGGCCGAGTCATTGCCACGGGCCGCTTGCATTTTTTTGGCGAAACCTTATGCTGAAATGCATTCGCAAATCCGATGAACCGCCCCGAAATCCTCCGCATTTTTGACTCGGCCCCGCCGCCCGTGGATTCGCAGCACAGTGTGGCGCCGCGGGAGCGCACGCGCACATTGCCGGCGCTGGAGCCGACGTGGCAGGTCGTGGTGCTCAACGATGATGTGAATTTGATGATTTACGTGACCCATGTGTTTCGCCGCGTTTTTGGCTATGAGACCGAGCGCGCGCGCCGGCACATGCTGGAAGTCCACGAACAGGGCCGTTCGGTGCTGTGGTCCGGCTCGCGCGAACCGGCGGAACACTACCTGCACGCGCTGCACCAGTGGCACCTCACTGCGAAATTGGAAGTCCATGTCTGAAAGCGGCGGCGGACCCTCGCCGTCCGCCGGCCTCCGTGTGCGCGCACGGCTTTCCCCGCCATTTCGGGAATTGCTGCGGGCGGTCGTCCAGCGCGTGCAAGTGGCCGCGGCCACCCTGCCGGAAACACCCGTCTCGTCGGGAATGGAGGACAAATTTGCCGACCCGGAATTACTCGCGGCCTTGACGGAGGAACTGCGGGCCGGCGCCGCCGAGGAGGCGGGAGAGCTGGCGCGGTTGCTGGCCCGGCCAACGTTTGGCATGGCGGACATCATTGTAGAGCCGGCAACGGCGGAAGCGGTGATCCGCGGGAGCGTGCAAGTGCGGCTGCACCTGCATGAAACGCTGTTGCGCGATCTCAGCGCGGAAGAACTGGATGGCAGGCAGGAGTTTTTCCGGCTGTCGCCGGTCGAGCAGCACGGCTATGCCTGCTACCGGCTATTGATCCATCTGGAGGAAAGCCTGCTGCAGCAGCTCGATCCCGGCCTGGCCGCCGGGGAGTGACGCGTGGCCGCGGGATGGGTGAGAGCTTTTTTTGCGCGAAAATTCTCGCGGGCGGAGCGGGCGCAGGTTTTAAGCAGACCTCATGCTGCAATTCCTCCGCCTCCGGGACCTCGCGCTGATGGAGCGCGCCGAGCTGGAATTCGGCGCGGGATTCACTGCCGTGACGGGCGAGACCGGCGCGGGCAAAAGCATTTTGCTGGGCGCGTTAAGCCTGCTGGCGGGAAACCGTACGGACAAGAGCGTCATCCGCCAGGGCGCGGAGGCGTGCGAAGTCGAGGGCGTGTTGTGGTTCGAGGGCGCGGCCCGGGCGCGGGTGGACGCGCTGCTCGAGCGCCTCAGCCTGCCGCCCGGGGAGGATGGCACGCTCGTATTGCGCCGCACGCTTTCGCGCACCAAGGCCCCGCGCGTGCAGATCAACGGGGCGCTGGCCACGCAGGCGGCGTTGCAGGAACTAGGCGAGGCGTGGGTGGATTTCCACGGGCCGGGTGAGCCGCAAAAGCTTTTCCAGGAAAAGCACCAGCGGGAGATGCTCGACGCCTTTGCGCGGATCGAGGACATGGTAACGCAGTTTGCCGGGGATTACCAGGCTTGGCGCGGGTTACTCCGCGAGGCGGAGGAACTGGCCCAGGCCGAACGCCTGTCACCCGATGAAATTGATTTTCTCCAGCATCAAATTGCGCGGCTGGACCGGCTCGACCCCACGGCGGAAAACCTGGCGGCACTCGAGCGGGACTTCATGCGCCTGACCCGCGCGCAGGAATTGGGCCAGCTGGCGGCACAACTGGAGAGTGGTCTGGCAGGTGAGGAAGGCGCAGCGGCGCAACTTGCGGCGCTGGTGCGTTCCGCACGCGAATGGGCGGCGCTCGACCGCAGTGCCGCGCCGCTGGCGGAGCGACTGGAGGCGGTCGTCATGGAATTGCAGGAGCTGGGGGCGGACTTTGCCCGGCTGGGCGCGGGACCGGAACTGGACGAGGCGGCGGCAAAAGCGGTGCAGGAGCGCATGAGTTTGTGGCTGGAACTGCAGCGCCGCTATGGGCCGGACCCCGCGGCGTTGAAGGTGAAGCGCGACGAGTTGGCCCGCAAGGTGGCCGCGCAGTCCGACATCGAGGGCGCGCTGGCGCGGCTGAAGACCGAGGCCGCCAAGCGCGAAAAGAGCCTGCGAACCGCCGCCGCGAGATTGCGGGAGAAACGCACCGCCGCCGCCCGCGAACTGGAGAAGAAAGCGTCGCGCTTATTGAAATTGCTCGGCTTCAAGCAGGCCGGACTCACCCTGCGCGTGACGGCGGAGGACGAATTGCGCGAGCATGGCGACAGCCGCATGGAAATGCTGTTTTCCCCCAACGTCGGCCAGGAGCCGCTGCCGCTAAATAAAATCGCCTCCAGCGGCGAAACCGCCCGTGTGATGCTGGCCTTGAAGGCGGTGCTCGCGGCGGCGGACGCGACGCCCCTGCTGGTGTTTGACGAGGTGGACGCGAATGTCGGCGGGGAAATCGGCGCGGCAGTCGGGCGCGAGCTGGCGGCGCTGGGCGGGCGGCACCAGGTTCTGTGCGTCACGCACCTGCCGCAGGTTGCGGCGCGGGCGGCCCGGCACTTGGTCGTGGACAAACAACAGACGGCGCGGGCGACCACGGTGACCATCCAGCCGGTGCAGGATGACCGGGAGGCGCGTATCGGCGAGCTGGCGCGGATGCTCGGCGACCGCACGGCCAAGTCCGCCCAGCTGCACGCCCGAGCGCTGTTGGATGGGGGTGGCGAGGATGCCTGAATGAAACGCTTGCCTCCACCCGCGATTTGCCATGTAATGAAAATCGAAAAGAACCTTCTGCCCCTATGTTCCGTTTGCGCCTGGGATTGAGTTTGTTGCTGCTGGTGGTGGCGATTTTGTTGATCGCCCCGACAGTGGTTTTTTGGTGCATCTTCGGCTTTGAGGCCGTTCTCAGCCACTGGGAATGGGTGGCGTATTTGACATTGCTTACGGGGCTGGGTGTCTGGCTGGTGTTTGTTTCCCGCGCCCGGCCGGACCGCCCGTATGACGCCACCAACGGCGTGCGGCGGCGCCTGCAACTGGGTGTCGCTGCGTTTGGTTTGATGTTCGCCATTCAACTGATTTTGCCGACCGTCGTGTTGTGGCAGGTGTTTGGGATTAACGCCGTGCTGGCCTATTGGGCGAGCATCGTGGCGCTGGCGGTGATGACGTTGAGCGGTCTCTTTCTGGTTTTCACTGCGAAACGCAATTTGGCGAATTCTTGAACGGCGTAAAACCGTATGCGGCATCACTGATACACCGCGCCCCCGAGAAGCCGGTCGCCGTCGTAAAAGGCCACAATCTGCCCGGGTGCGAGCGCGCGCTGGGCTTCGGCAAAGACCAGTTGCCCGCGCGAAGCATCAGCGGAATCAAGCGTCAACACCGCGGGCACAGAGGGGTCGCGGTAGCGCGGGCGGCCCAGCAGTGAAATCGGGGAGGGTGGGGAGTTCTTGTCCGCCTTGTCGGATGGATTCAGCCAGTGGATGCCGTGAACCCCGAAGGTCGCGCCCCACAGGCCCGGCGCGGTGGGGCTGTCAAAGGCCACCACCAATGCGTTGCGGGCAACATCCTTGCCCACGACCACGTAGGCCTTGTGATCGGTGTTCGACGGCACGCCGATGCCATGGCGCTGGCCGAGCGTATAGCGATGCAGCCCGCGGTGCGTGCCGAGCGCGCGGCCTTCGGGAGTGACAATGGGCCCGGGCGACTCGGGAATGTAATGGTCGAGAAACGCATTGATGGGCACATGGCCCAGGAAGCAAATCCCCTGGCTGTCCTTGCGATCCGCATTGGGCAGGCCGGCACGGCGGGCAAGTTCGCGAACTTCGGGCTTGTGCAGATGGCCGACAGGGAACAAGGCGCGGCGCACGCTTTCCGGCCGCGTCAGCGCGAGGAAATATGACTGGTCCTTATTCGGGTCGGCTCCGGTGAGCAAGTCCACGCCGCCATCCGCACGGTCGCGCCGGCGCACATAATGGCCGGTGGCGACGAACTCGCAGCCCACGCGTTCCGCGTGCCCTTCCAGCACGCCAAACTTGATCTCGCGGTTGCACATGATGTCCGGGTTCGGCGTGCGTCCGGCAGCGTAACCGGAAACCAAATATGAGACAACATGCGCGCGGTAGTCCTCAATCAAATTGAGCATATGAAACGGCAGGCCGAGCGTTTCCGCGACGGCGCGGGCATCCTCCATGTCACGCTCCCACGGGCAGTCGGCAAAGACCGCCGCGCCTTCCTCATGCATCCATGTCCGCATATAGGCGCCCACGACCGTGTGTCCCTGCTCGCGCAGGAGCAGGGCGGCGACGGCGCTGTCCACGCCGCCGGAAAGGGCTGCCAGAACCCGGGCCATGGCGCAGTTTCGGGCGTCAGGTTTTCCATTTCGAGTTTAAAGATGCGGTTCCCGGCGCAAATTACCGTTGCGCGGCACGAATATAGCTTCTGCAATGACCGCGCCGCCCCGCCGCGGCCCCCACGACGCCCCGCGCATGGACAGCCACGTTTCAACTACAAGTGCCGACGAACGGCACATTTTGGAGGCGTTTTGGGAAACCAGCGACCGCGGGATGGCGGTGCTCGCGCGCAACTGGCTGGACCATGACACCCTGCCTCCTCTCGTCATGGATCCGGGCGAAAAGCCCTTGCGGCTTATCCGGCGGGTCTCGCCGCTCCTCTTTGGACGGCGGGCGGGCTATTGCTTGAACGGCGAGGAATTGGTCTTCCTGCTCTGGCCGAATTATTACCCGAACCTCGACTGGGAGGATGAGGTGATCTACGTCGGGGGCGACTTTAACGGCTGGCAAAACGCCGTCGGCCAGCCTGAATGGCGAATGACCCGCGAGACGCACGACGGCCAGGGCTGCCTGGTGCTGCGCGTGCCGCGAGCGCTGTGTTTTGAGGACAAGCCAGTGCGCTTTAAATTCGTCACCCAGGAGAACCGCTGGCAGGAGCTGCCGGAAGAAGCGACCAACCGGGTCTACGACGGCGAATACTCCAACTACCGCATCACGCCGGAGCGCACCGGTCTGCACCTGTTCCATTTTTGGCCGGAGCACACGCACATCACGGCCACGCAGGAATACCTCACCTGGGCGAAGGGCATGCCACGAGAGAGCTGCCTCATCACCAACAGCGAATACCTGCTGAGCCTGGGGACCGATCTGCCGCAAGGCGCGCTGCCCGAGGGCGACCACACGATCTTCCGACTGTTCGCTCCGCGCGCTTCCGGTGTCAGCGTGCGGATCTACGCCGAGCCGGACGGCCCACCGACTTTGCTGTTGCCGTTAATCCGACTCAGCGACGGCTGCTGGGAGGGCAGTCTGCCACAAAATCTGCACGGGCAATTTTACCATTTTCTGGTGGCGGGGGAAAATATCCACGGCAGCCGCCTGTTCGACCCGGCGGTGCCCATCCTCGATCCCTATGCGCTTGCCACTGTGGGTCGGTCGGGGCCGGGCATCATCCTGGATCGCGCCGCCCAGCCCGCGGCCAAAACCTGTTTCATGCCGCCCGCCTGGCACGATCTGGTGATGGTGGAAACGCATGTGCGCGATTTACTGGCCAATGCGCCCATTGAACTCAGCCCCATCGAGCGCCGCGGCTTCAAGGGCCTGGCCAAGTGGCTGCGCGACCCCGAGTGCTATCTGCGCGAACTGGGCGTCAACGCCGTCGAACTGCAACCGGTGCAGGAATTCGACAGCCTCCGCCCTGAGGAATACCACTGGGGCTACATGACGGTGAACTTTTTCTCCCCGGCCAGCGCCTATGCCACCGCGCCGAAGCGGGCCTCGCAAATCGAGGAATTCCGCGAGCTGGTGGACGCCTTCCACGAGGCGGGCCTGGCGGTCATCCTCGATGTGGTTTACAACCATGTCGGCGAGCCAAACCATCTGCTATTTGTGGATAAATTCTACTACTTCGATTGCGACCGCGACGGGCGGTTGTCGAACTGGAGCGGCTGCGGCAACGACCTGCGCACCACCACGCCCATGGGTCGCAAGCTGGTGCTCGAAAGCCTCGCGCACCTCGTCCGTGCCTACGACGTGGACGGTTTTCGCTTCGACCTGGCGGACCTCGTGGGCGTGTCCACCTTGAAGGAAGTGGAGACGACACTGAAGGCGATCAAGCCCTCGATCATCCTCATCGCCGAGCCGTGGAGTTTCAAAGGCCACATCGGCCACGCGCTGCGGCACACGGGCTTTTCCTGCTGGAATGACGGCTTCCGCGAGTTCATCACCCAGTATATTTTGGGCGAGGGCAACCGCGAGGGGCTGCAATACTTTCTCACCGGTTCCCCGTGGAACCTCGCGCAGTGGCCCGCGCAAACCGTCAACTACGTGCAGTCGCACGACGATCGTGCCTGGGTGGACCGCATCACCGAAAACCCCGGCAACCGCGGCGACCTGCCCACGCTCTACGACCAGCGCCGGCACCATCTGATGGTCGCCGTCCTCATGTCCTCGCTCGGCATCCCCATGCTCGCGCAAGGGCAGGACTTCATGCACTCAAAACAGGGCGTCAACAACACCTACCAGCGCGGCGACCTTAACGCGCTCGACTACGGGCGCATCACCCAGTTTCCCAACACGGCGGAGTATTTCCGCCGCTGGATACAATTCCGCCTCTCTCCCTCGGGCCGGCACTTCCGCCACGACAAGCATCCGCCCGAGGGCTATTTTGGGCGCTTTGGCGACGGCAATTCCACGGCGGCGGGGCTGTTGTATAACGCGGATTTCAGCTTCGGGCCGGAGCGCCTGTTCTTTGCGGTCAACCCGCACCCCTGGCCGGTGACGCTGGAGACCTTCGAGCTCAACCCGCGCGATTTCCGGCAAATCGCCGACCATGAACGCTTCCAGTCCGAGGGCTTGTTCCATACGCGGTTTCGCTGGCGCGAAGGCAAGCTGGAACTGCCGGGCCTGAGCGTCGGCCTGTGGCGGCAGGGGTAGGGGAGCAGCCAGGTGTGAGTTGCGTCCCCGCGCAAACCGTCAGCCGGGATTTCACCCAAACGGAACGAAACACCTATTGACTTCACTGCCAGCCCTGGGCATATTAAGCGGTTTCCACTATTGCAGGGTGGAGCAGTCCGGTAGCTCGTCAGGCTCATAACCTGAAGGTCGCGGGTTCAAATCCCGCCCCTGCACCCATGAAGGCCCGTTCGGTAACCCCGGCGGGCCTTCGCCATTTCCCGATGGGGACAGCTACTGGAAGCGTCACCGTTATACTTTTGCCGCACCTCACGCCGTCCGGTCATGAATCCAACTGAAACGCGTCGGCGGTTCCTTGGAAACCTTTTTAGTCACGCCGTCCGCCACCGAATCAAGCCGGTCGGCCAACTGGCAGAGAAACTCCTGCGCAGCGGCGGCAGAGCCTGAAAGAGCCCGGCCAGCGACATTCCAGCGGCTCACGAGATGACGGACGACTTCCGCATAGTCGTGAACGGTGTAAACCTCCAGCCGCTGGGCGACTGCGGCAAAACGGTCGAAGAGGTCGGGATCCTGCCCGTCGGACATCAGGCGTCCGGGCATGGAGATGAGATGGCGCATCATGTCGCGAAAGACCAGCACGCCGCGTTCGGGGTCGCGATCCATGACTTCGGCCATCATCCGCGTGTAAAACTGCTCGTGGCGGGACTCGTCGCCAGCAATTTTCTGGCAGATGCGGGCGAGGTTCTCATCGCCGTTGCGTACAGCGAGGCGGCCGACATTGGCGTGGGAAATTTTCGTGGCCCGCTCCTGAAAGGAAGTGTAGATGAGGCCGGCATAGGGGTCCTGCCGCGAGCGCGGGTCAAAGCCGCCGGCGATGAGGTTGTGCACGGTGATTTCGATGGCGCGCATGTTCACCCGGCCAGTGAGGCGGAGGTAGGCGTTAAGCAGGTCGCCGTGGCGGTTTTCCTCGGCCGTCCATCCGCGCATCCATTTGGCCCACGGATCGGCACTGGTGCCGACATAGTCACGCGCGATGAGGTTGAGCGAAATCGCGTAGTTCGGCAGGGCTTCCTCGGTCACCATGTCGCCGACCAGCACCACGAGAACTTCGTCACTAAGCAGTTCGGAAAGTTCCCGGAAGCGCGCCACCTGCTCGCGCCAGTCCCCGGCCGCCAAGTCAGGCAGGAAATCCGTAGGCTGCCAGGCTTCGGCGACGGGTAGGAGCAGGTTCAGATTCTCCTCCACCACTCCGCCTAGGCTGTGCAAAAGCTCGAATTGGGAGGGAGCGTGAGGGTCGTCGCTGGGAATGGGCAACACACGCCAAAGTGTCACGGTTGAACAGCGTCGGCAAGAACCATATGTCCGCCAGCCCGTCCGCGTCAGAGGCAAGCCAGCCTGGGGAAAATACCCAACCGCACCGGTGAACGCCCTACTGGCATCAAAAATGCAACGTCGTTCCTTGCTGAATGCGCCAATCTGCGATACCAGTGGCTAGTCGGCTGCCCGAAATGGCCGGCCCATGCGACCGGCGGCTTCCGTCGGCAAAGCTATGAACTGGACTCCCTTAGACATCACCATCCGCGTCGGCTGCAAAGTAGCCTATCAAACCTTTGCGCCGACGCCCGTGTTGTTCCTGTTACGGCCACGGCTGGAGGACAAGGTGCTGGTGATGCAGGAAAAACTCACCTTCGGCATCGGCCAGCCGTCGCACGAATTTCAGGACGCGCATGGCAACTTCACCTACCGTTCGCTGCTGATGCCGGGGCACAACGAGATCAGCCACGACGCGCTGGTCGCCGTGCGCTCCGCGCCCGACAGCCGGAACGTCCCGGCGAACATCCTGCCCGTTAATGAGCTGCCCGCGGATTTATTGCGCTACATTCTGCCCAGCCGCTATTGCGATTCGGACAAGCTGCTGGCTTTTGCCTGGAACAATTTCGGGCACATCCCCAATGGCCTGCCGCGCGTGCAGGCCATTTGCGACTGGGTTCACAACAACATTGAATACCGCTACATGTCCGGACGGCCGGATCTTTCCGCCTCGGAAGTCATTGCGCGGCGTTACGGCGTTTGCCGCGATTTTGCCCACGCCGGGGTCGCCCTGTGCCGGGCCTGCAATCTGCCGGCCCGCTATGTGACCGGGCACCTCCCCGACATCGGGTATGTGGACCCGGGGTCGCCGATGGATTTCCACGCGTATTTCGAGGTCTATCTCGGGCAGGAGTGGTTCACCTTTGATCCGCGTTTCAATGTCCCGCGGATTGGGCGCGTGAAGGTCGCCCACGGCTTGGACGCGGTGGACGGCGCCTTCGCGACAATTTACGGAGAGGCCCGGCTGGTCTTTTTCGAGGCCTGGGCCTACCAGGTTGATCCCAAGCAGGTTTCCGTCGGCGACCCCATTGATTTGTCCAAACGGCTCGACGGCACCACCGTCGTGCGCCTGAGTTGATTCGAAACCCCCGGTGGCGCGGATCGCCGCCGCTTATCCTTTTCCAAACATGCGTTACTCGCTCTACTTCGCCTATGGTTCCAACATGCAAGAACCGCAGTTCAAGGAGCGCTGCCCGTCGTCGCACTTTCTCTGCCGGGCCGCGCTGCCGGCGCACCGTTTTGTCATCACCACCCGGGGCTACGCGAGCGTGGAGCCGCAATCCGGGGATGAGGTTCAGGGGGTTCTTTGTGCGATTACCGAGTCGGACGAATGGGAGCTGGATCGCCGCGAGGGCGTCCACGAAAATATTTACCGCCGCGAACATCTTGCAGTCGTCACCGAGTTTGGCTACGCGATGCGCGCCCTCCTTTATATTGACCATGTGAAGGAGCCGGGCGTGCCCAAGAAGGGCTACCTCGAAAAAATCCTCGCCGGGGCCAAGCGCCACCAGCTCCCCGCGCCGTATGTCGCCGAAATCAAGGCATGGGCGAAAAAATCCGGCGAGTCCGTCCCGGCCTTTCTGAAGCGGCTGGCCGGCAAACATACGCCAACCCGCGCAACCGGCCGGCGTTGACGCATTACGGCCCGGTCGCGTCGGCGGGAGGTGCCGCATCTGCCGGCGCTGCGGGCGGCGCGGCTTGCGCGGGGGCGCGGGGGCGCTTGGGGATGTTCATCCCTTTAAACGCGCTGGCGGGATTCACTTTCCCGGTAAGCATGCCCTCCATCATGCCGGACATGATGTCGCCATTGGCCGAGGTGTTTTTCATCAACTTCGAGGTGGCGGCCAGCATGGGAATCACCGACTGCATGGACTTGCGTTCGGAGTCGCTAACCAGGTCCGACGTTTGCATGAAGTTGTTAAACATGGCCGGGTCCTGCTCATACATTTGCGTGGCGACGCTCATCGTCACCATGCTCTGTGTGCCTTTGTCGGTGATGGTCCCGATCCACTTCACGGCGCTTTCCGGGTCTTCCTGGCTGGCGTGCATGGCGAAGACGGCCACGGCGCGGTCCTTGTTGGGCGAATTGGGCAGTTGGTTGAGGAAATTGCCGGGGCCGTCGAGGTCGTATTGCGACCAGGCGAGGATGGCGTTGGCGAGCAGCATGCCGGGGCCTGCGCCGGGGTTTTTCGGGTCTTTCGGCACGTCCGTTTGCGAATCGAGCTGCACGGCCCAGTTCGCGGCGGCGAGCGGGTCGCTCGCGGCCCACGAGCTCGCTACCTGGCTGGCCAGGCGGATGCGTTCTGCCGGGTCGGTGATGGCGGCGGCCCAGGCGGCGGCGTCCGTGGGGGCGGTCGCGCCCCATTTTTTGGCAAGGTTGTCCATGGCGTCGTCCCGCTCCTGGCCGGCGGGCAGCGCGCTGAATATCTGCAAGGCGTCGGTGAAGCGGCCCTGTTCCGCGAGGCTGTCCGTCAGCGCGTTCAACGCATCGCTCTTGAGCTGGCGGTCGTGGTCGGTGCCGTCGGGCAGGGCGGCGACGAGGTCGAACGCGCCCTTCGGGTCGGTCGCGGCAAAGCCGGCGATGATGGCGTCATAGCGGGCCTGCGTGGCGCTGGCCGAGCCCGTGCCGGGGTTGTCCTTGATCCATTGCAGGGCGGCCTTAGGGTCGCTCGTGGCCCAGCTTTTCAGCGCAGCATCCACGCCAGTTTCCCGCAGGCGCGGCACGCTCAAAGTGTCCACCGTGGCGAGCAGCCCCTTCGGGTCGCTCTTGGCCCAGGAGTCAATCACCGCGCCCAGCACGGTGTCGCGCAGGAGGCCGCCGGGCATGCCCTGCAGGGCCTTCACGGCATCGGCGCAGTCTTTCGGGCTGAGGCCCTTGACCCAGTGGGCGAGGGCTTCGGCGTCGGGCAGGCCGGGGCCTTTGAGGAGGCTGGCAAGCAAATCGGCCTTCGACGGGCCCGCGTACGTGGCGGCATTGGCGCCGGCCTTGTTGCTACCTGAGGTTGCGCCGGACGTGCTGCCGGCTGGCCCGGCGGTGGCGGCGGAATAATTTTGACCGGCATAATATCCAGCCGCGCCGGAGACGATGCCAACGGCAATGACAAGAACAAGCAGGGTAGGGGTTTTCATCGTTCCGTTAGTTTGGGGGCTATTTCGGCAAAGGGCCAGTGTTAATGACTGGCGGCTGAGGCGCGGGCGATTTCACGCCCAGCGGGGTCAGCTCCACAAAGAGATATCCACCCGCGTTCCAAACCTGTATGCGGAAATTATTCGCATCTCCGGTGTATATTTCCGAAGTGACTGTTTCAACGCGAAACGCGATCTGATTTACGATGAAAAGATGGGCCAGCCCATAGCTGGCCTGGAAGACATAGTGGGTGATGGGAAGGCCGTGATAATCTTCAATGGAAACGAAAATTGGCATCGCACCTTTGGGCGCGCGGACGAGCACGAGTGCCTCGGGCGGATTAGACGCGTGAGCGGCGGCCACCTGTTGCCGCAGGTCGGAGAGGCTTTGGCCGGGTGGAGGAAGGCGCGGGGGTGGGGCGTCGGTGGCAATTCGTACGGCATAATTAAAGGTGAATATTTGCAATCCACTTCCGCCCCGGGGCTTGTTGAAGGCGGGGGTCGCGCTTCCCCATAATAAAAGAATGAGAAAGACCGCCAGCGCGATGGCGACAATCGGTGCCCAGACGGAGAGAAATTTATTTTTCATGGATTGCCGGAATTCGCACTGAAGATTCACCATGGTCTAAATGCCCATGGGCGTTTCTACGAAGCTTCGCGCTTAAGGATAACCATAGCCATCGAACAGCACTTTGCCGGTGAAGGCATTTATCACCTCCGTTTGGGAATCGTTGGCATCAACCGACGCGTCGCTATTCCCGGTTACGTTTCCCGCGGGATTCGCCGGTACCGAAAATGGCACCGGGGGTGTGATTCCCCGAAGGGAAATAACCCAAACCGGTTGCGGAGTAACGTCACCAAGTTTGGCTGTGCGGATAACATACCATGCGTCAATCTCACGGGCGTTGTAGGGCGGCGCATTGAGCGCATTGAGCGCGTCCAGGAAAGTAAACGATGGATCCGCCACGGGAAAGCCATCGTAGGTCTCATTGGCCTTCATGTGATACTCGGCCAGGGCGGCTGTCGGCT
>CAZDAQ010000009.1:0-4964 GCA_964503425.1 uncultured Opitutales bacterium | reverse complement strand
GCCGGGGAACTAACGGAAACCAGCCGACCGGCTTGTTTATCGAGCAGCACCACAAAATTCCTGTCGTAATAGTCTTCGTTACCCCGACTGTAGGGCGACAGGCCGTATTTTAGCCTGCGGGTGGTAAATTCGACTTTCCACAAAGGCCGGTTGATCACCTGCTTGGATAAAAACGGCAGGTCGCTTTCCTGAAGGGTGACTTCGGTGGTGCTCTTAATTCCCTTCAGACCGGTAAGCTCGACCGCCCGGGCGTTCGCCCAATCCGCATTCGGCAAAGAGTCAGTGGATGGTTCCTGTCCGGCGGTTCCCGCACTGGGGCTTGATGGTGGCGGCGATATTGTGGCCTTCGGCGTATACTCGGTTAAGATAAATCCATCGGTACTCCAGATTTGGACATGACAGGCAGCGTTTGCGTTTGCTGTTACGTCCTGAATTCCGGGCGGGAACTTGCCGGACCAAAAATCGTGCTCATTTTGAATAAAGAGGTGAATTAGCCTTTGGCCGGACTGGATGACGTAGTGGGTAACGGGGTGTCCGTAGCTATTATCCACGGAGACAAAAATCGGGACGGCGCCTTTGGGTGCAAAAGCGAGGCCGAGCGGGTCCGGCGGGTTGGGTGCGTGCGCGGCGGCGACATGTTGCCGCAGGTCGGTGAGGGTTTGGCCGGGCGGCGGCGGCGGTGGGGTAAAGTCGGCCAGCGGCGCGGTAAAGCGGATATCTCCCCTGATGAATTGAGTTAATGGCGACGGGCCTCGGGTTTTATTCAAGACCAAGAAGAAGAGTCCCAACCCCCACAAGATTATGAAGAGAAAGAACCCCCACACGAGAGCGACACCCCATCCCCAAAATGATCGAAAATTGAGTGTCATAACGCGGGTTTTGGAACCGGGGTTGAATCCATAAAAACATCGCTCTAATTCCCCCGCATTGAAATGCAATTGACCGTGAAACACAAAGGAAGTATCAGGCAAACAGTGGAACTGGCCGGAGAAACCCATGGAACCGCGCGGCACTACGAAACCGTATAAATTGTGGGCGGCGCATCTCCTGCGCCTGGTGCGGGAAAAGTTTGCGGACGACAAGGATCTGCTGGCGGCACGGACAGGGCTGTCCTATCGCGTCATCAGCTATTATCTGGCGGGCGAAAAGTATCCCAAACGGGCGGACAGCCGCAAACGGCTGGCGGACGCCTTCGGGGTTTCCTTGGATGAATTGGAAGGGCCGAGGGGCAAGCCCCCTGCGTCCACCAGCACCGCCGAAAGTCTGGCCGCCTACGATTTCTCGGGGCGATACACCTATTACATCTTCGCCTCGAAGGAGACCCGGAAAATCGCCACCGGCCCTTTAATCATCACCAAATCCGCCGGGCGGGACTTTGCCGTCGAGATGCGCAGCGCGGATTTCCACTACCAGGGCGATGGCTTTGCCAGTGGGCAAAGTTTTTTTGCCACGGTTGAATGCGAGCAGCGCGACACCCGTGAAAGGGTTTCCCTGGTCATGCGGATTCCGCTGGCCGAAAAGGATCGTTCACGACTCGGCGGCTTTTTCTGTGCGTTCGATTACGACCGGAAGCCGTTTGCGGGCAAGGTTGCCTGGGTCTTGCAGAATAAGGCCGTGCAGCCCCGCTATGTCACACCCGCAAGTTGCCCAAGGGGAATTGTCCGCTATCTAAAAGACCACCACACGGGGCTGGTTTTGTAGGCGGCCATTGCCCCAGCCTCCCATCCTATCGCGAACCATATCTGCTGCCTTCTGACGCTTGGGCGGAATGGACCGCCCCACTGGCGCCGGCATCGTCCATGATGATGGCATTCGTATTGGTGGCAAAGTTCCGGCCCGCCTTGGTGCTGCCAACCGCCCACTCCGCCTTGCCGTAGAACAAGGAAATCTTTTCCGTTAGCGGGTAGGCATGATCGCCGCTCGTGACGCCTGTTTGCGCCACGCCAAAAACCCGCACGTCGGTCAGCGTGATGGTATAGAACACCTTTTGCTCCCCTTTTTCCGGGCGCCGGATGGTCAATACCGCCTGCTGGTAGGGCGTCCCCGCCGCCGCGGCCTGGGCCAGTATCGGGGTGGCGATGTCCAGCGGCTTGGTAATCACCAAATTGCCCGGAGTCGATTTCCCCGCGCCGGTGCCAATTCCGCCCCCGGTAACGGTGATGCTGTAACCAAAATCCAGCACCACCATCTGGTCTTTAAAGGAGGAGTCCGTCGCGTTACCCTTCACGCTGTCCAGCTTCAGGAACATGTCCACCCCGTTCGGGGAACTCTGGGCCCGCATCACCGGAGCGACACAGAGCGTGATTAGCAGGAGGGAGACGAGGCGGCGAATCGAAGTTTTCATGGAGCGGGAAGGTTGGCGGATGGCGGATTATACCATGACCGTTTAAGGGTTGCCGGAGGTTGGAGCCTTGCAGCCGGGCAATAATTCCCAACGAAAGTCCGGCAGGATTGTGCGGCGCAACTCCATCCCCGCCAAAACAAAAAGGCGAAGCCCGGTTAGGGGCTTCGCCTTAGAAAGGTAATCCGCGTAAAGCGGAACCGAACTAGTAACGGCGTCCGCCGTCACGGTCGCCGCCACGGCCACCGCCGCCGCCGCCACCGTAGGAGCGCTCGCCGCCGCGTCCGCCACCGCCGCCGCCGCCGTAGCCGCCGCGATCACCGCCACGGTCACCGCCGCCGAAGGAGCGGGGCCGGTCTTCTTTCGGACGGGCTTCGTTGACCGCGAGGTCACGACCGCCGACGTTGGTGCCATTGACGGCCGCGATGGCCGCAGTGGCTTCTTCCGCCGAGCCCATGGTGACAAACGCGAAACCGCGCGGGCGGCCCGTGAATTTGTCCATGGCGACGAAGACTTCGACCACATTACCGTGCGCCGAGAAGATGTCGCGCAGTTCGTTTTCCGTTGTACTGAAGGCAAGATTGCCCACGAAGAGTTTGGAACTCATGATGATATTACCCTGGATCTACCTGATGGTCACGGACTGTTCCCGACTGTCGGGTTTCAAATCATCAACGAGCAAACTCGCCTGACAATTCACCAAATCGCGCTAGCTTATCATTCGAACCTAGGTTGGACGGCCATTAAGACGGCCTTTTCAGATAACGCAAGCACTCATTTTACCCCGTCCGCAACCCCCTGAGACGGACGCAACCCCCGGCCCTGCGGCTTTCAATGACGGAGGACATGCTTTATTAAAGCCCACAGCCGCTGTCCACCCTTGAAGCGGGCACCTCGCAAAGGTGGTTTGAGATCGCGCCCGATGTCAACCCCTTGGGAACCAGCCGCTTAATTCCACCGGCCTCGGACAAAATGGCGGTTTTCCAAAATTGGTCTTGTTGACCGCAAAGTTTCTCCTACTGTGGGCTTGGTTCTTGCTGCATGGGTTCAATTCGCAGAACCAATCCATCCCGAAGCCGCTTTTTTCGACATGGTCACGACTCATACCGAATTCGCCTACAACAGTAAAATCGAAGGGGAGGTGGTGGTGTCTCGCGCTGACGCGGTCATCAACTGGGTGCGCCAGAACTCCGTCTGGCCCATGCCCATGGGCCTGGCCTGCTGCGCCATCGAGATGATGGCCGCCGCCGGTTCCCGGTTCGACATCTCCCGCTTTGGCATGGAGGTCATGCGCTTCTCGCCCCGCCAGGCCGACTGCATGATCGTCGCCGGCACCGTCACCTACAAAATTTCCGAAGTCGTCCGGCGCATTTACGAGCAAATGGCCGCGCCGAAATGGGTCATCGCCATGGGTGCCTGCGCCTCGACCGGCGGCATGTATCGCTCCTACGCCGTGCTCCAGGGGGTGGACCGGGTGGTGCCGGTGGACATCTATATTAGTGGCTGCCCGCCCCGCCCGGAGGCTTTGCTTGACGGCATGATGCACTTGCAGCGGAAGATCGGCCAGGAACGGTCCGTCGGCCGACTGCTCAAGACCCGGACGAATGACCCGACCTTCGTTGGAGGGGCTAAATAACCCCGGTTGCCTTGGTGCTGATTCCCGGCCCTCATGCGCCATTTTTTTGCCTGCCACCCATGCAGACCCTAATCGAAACCCTCAAGCAGCGGTTCCCCTTCGTGACCGAGCGCCCGACGGGCGATTTCGCGGCGGTGAACGTCCCCGCCAGCCGGTTGCTGGAGTTTGGCCAGGTCTTGCGGGATGAATTGGGGTTCACGGTGTTGCTCGACGTTTGCGGGGTGGACTGGGACAAGGAAAGCCCGCGCTTCGGCGTCTTTTACCATTTCTACCACGGCGTACAGAAAGTCTTCCTGCGGGTCGTAACCTTCGCCCCGGATGACGCCGCCCCGGTCGTGCCGTCGCTGACGGGACTGTGGGCTTCAGCCAACTGGCACGAGCGCGAATCCTTCGACATGTTCGGCATCCGCTTCGAGGGCCACCCGAACCTCAAGCGCATCCTCATGTGGGACGCCTACCCCTACCACCCGCTCCGCAAGGAATTTCCCCTCGCCGGCATCGAGACCGATCTGCCCGCCGCGGATGTCGCGGAGGGCACGCACGCCAAAGTCATCGCCGCGCCCATGATGGGCGGGCCCTTCCACGCGCCCTCCGAGGACAAGCACCACATGGCCGATGCCGAGCCCCGCGCCGACGACGAGAGCTGGACCGAGGACAAGCCCAAGCCGAGCTCGCCCGTCTAGCGCGGAGATCACGATTCACCCTATTTTCCCGCCCACCCATGCCCTCCATCACGGAAATCAATTACGACGAAATCGCCGCCCGCAGTTCCGCCATCTCCGAGGAAATGGGCACGGACCGGATGACGCTCAACATGGGCCCGTCGCACCCGACGACCCACGGGGTGCTCCGCCTGCTTATTGAATTGGATGGCGACATCATCACCAAGTGCGACCCGGTCATCGGCTACCTGCACCGCGGTGACGAGAAAATCGCCGAGAACATGACTTACACCCAGTTCATCCCTTACACGGACCGGCTGGATTA
>CAZDAQ010000008.1:12453-31087 GCA_964503425.1 uncultured Opitutales bacterium | reverse complement strand
TCAATTTCCCAAGAGGAGTCGAAGCCCGCCTGGTAGAGATTGAGCGGCTGGGAGACAGTGGGAGGCAGGGGGAAGTCGCCGTTTTTGCTGACCCACTCGCGGTCGTAGGAGCCGGTGGCATTGAGCGTGGGCCAGTAAGCGGAGGAGGCGATGCCGGCCTGGGCGCGGGCCTGACGGACGCGGGCCTCGGCGATCTTGAGGTCGAGGTTGGCGGCGACGGCGCGGTCAATGAGGGAGTTGAGTTCGGGGTCGTTGAAAGATTTCCACCAAGTGGCGACGGAGTCGGGCTGGCTGGTCACGCCGCCCTGGAGCGGCTCGCTCCATTTCACGGGGATGGCGGCGGTGGACGGCGGTTTGTAATCGGGGCCGACGGTGCAACCGGCGAGGAGCGCGGCGAGAATGGCGAGCGGAAAAAGTGCGGAGGATTTCATGGCGGGAGGAGTGGGAGGTTAGTGGGCGGAAGCCGGGCGGCGGGCGGGCACGGCTTTGAAGAGAAAGGCGCTTAAAGCGGAGATGAAGCACATGAGGGCGAGCCAGCGGAAGGCGTCCACATATGCGAGCATGTAGGACTGGCGAACGACGGCCTGGTAAATGACGCCGACGGCGGCGGAGGTTTGGTTCCAGTCCGTGGACGGCAGGTGAAGCAGGGATTGGAGCTGGTGGAGGCGGTCCTGGTAGGCCGGATCGTAGGGGGTGAGGTGGGTGATGAGGGTGGCCTGGTGGGCCTGAGCGCTGCGGGAGACGAGGGTGGCGGTGAGCGAAACGCCGATGCTGCCGCCGAGGTTGCGCATGAGGTTGTAGATGCCGGAGGCATTGCCGATTTGATAATTGCGCAGCATGCCCATGGAGGTGGTGGTGAGCGGCACAAAGACGATGGCGGTGCAGAAGCCGGACAAAATAAACGGCAACTGGATGGAGCGCTGGGAGATTTCGAGATCAATGTTGCCGAGGAAGAACGTGCTGAGGCCGACGAGGGCAAAGCCGACGCCGATGAGCTTGCGGTTATCCACGCGGCTGCTCAGGTAGCCGACGAGAAACATGCCGGCGATGGAGCCGAGGCCGCGGGGGCTTTGGGAGAGGCCGCTGTTGAGGGCGGTGTAGCCGAGGATGTTTTGGAGGAACTGGGGGATGATGGTGAGTGGGCTGTAAACGGCGACACCGACGAGGGCGATGAGCACGGAGCCGACGGCGAAGTTGCGGTTGCGCAGGACGCGCAAGTCAACGATGGGGGAATCCACGCGCAGTTCCCAAAAGACAAAGGCGATGAAGGTGGCGGCGGAGACGAGGGTGAACCAGCGGATCCAGACGGCGGCGAACCAGTCGTCCTCCTGGCCCTTGTCGAGGATGAGCTGGAGGGTGATGACGGATACGGCCATGAGGGCGAAGCCAATCATGTCAATGCGGCCGGGGCGGGCATCGCGGATGTGCGGGGGATCGTGGATGAAGCGCTGGTTCATGAGCACCGCGATGATGCCAATGGGGATGTTGATGTAGAAAATCCAGCGCCAGGAATAGTGGTCGGTGATCCAGCCGCCGACGAGCGGGCCAAGGATGGGGGCGACGACGATGCCCATGCCATAGGCGGACATGGCGACGCCGCGTTTTTCCGGCGGGAAGCTTTCGAGCAGGATGGTTTGGGCGAGGGGCTGGAGGGCGCCACCGCCGACGCCCTGCAACATGCGGGCGAGGACGAGGACGGGGAGGTTGGGCGCAATGGCGCAAAGAAAGGAGGCGAAGGTGAAGAGGATAATGCAGGCGATGAGAAAGCGCTTGCGGCCAAAATACTTGGAAAACCAGCCGCTCGCGGGAAGGACGACGGCGTTGGAAATCAGGTAGCTGGTGACGACCCAGGTGGCTTCGTCATTGCTGGCGGAGAGGTTGCCCGCCATGTGCGGGAGGGCGACGGTGACGATGGTGGTGTCGAGCACCTCCATGAAGGTGGCGAGCATGACGGCGGCGGCAATCCACCACGGATTGACGGCGGGAAACGTGCCCGCGGAGGGGGCAGCGCCGGCTGGAGGATGGGCGCTCACTGGACCTTGACCTGGGGGATGACGGACATGCCCGGGCTGAGCTGGACGCCGGCGGGGAGCGGTTCATCGAACAGGATTTTAACGGGGACGCGCTGGACGACCTTGATGTAATTGCCGGTGGCGTTTTCGGGCGGAAGGAGGCTGAAGCGGGAACCCGAGCCGTCTTGAATGCTGTCCACCCGTCCTTGCAATGGATACTGGGGGAAGGCGTCCACACTGATGGTGACGGGCTGGCCGGGGAGCATGTGGGCCAACTGGTTTTCCTTGAAATTGGCGATGACCCAGACGTGCGGCTGGACAAGGGAGAGCATGGGCTGGCCGGCGACGACATAGCTGCCGAGTTCGACGGCGCGGCGGGTGACGATGCCGTCGGTGGACGCGACGACATCGGTGTAGGAAAGGTTGAGGGTGGCCTGCTGCACGTAGGTTTCGGCAATCAGGACTTCGGACTCGGCGGTGGCGACTTTGGCCTGGGTGAGGGCGACTTCGGCCTGGGCGGCGCGGGCGCGGGCGCGGGCGACCTCGACTTGCGCGGCGGAGGCGCTGGCCTGGTCCTGGGCGAGATCTACCTGGCTGCGGGCGATGGCGCGGTTGTCTATGGCCTGGTAGCGCTGGAGGTCGGCCTGCGCGCGGGTGGCATCGGCCGCGGCGGCGGCGACGCTGGCCTGTTCCTGATCGGCCTTGGCCTGGTCCACGGCGAGCTGGGCCTTGGCTTGCTCAAGCTGGTCGCGGGCGGTGGCGACACCGGCTTGGATTTGGGCGAGCTTGACGGCGTAATCGCGCGGGTCGAGTTGGAGGAGCAAATCGCCGGCCTTGACGAACTGGTTGTCCTTCACAAGCAGTTTAATGACGCGACCGGCGATTTGCGGGGCGACGGCGGTGACGTGGCCCTCGATGAAGGCGTCGTCGGTGGATTCGTAGGGGGCGAGGTAAATGAAGTAGTAAGCGCCCGCGGCCACGAGGAGGAGCAGAATGACGAAGGCCATCAAGGCGCGACGGAGACCGCGGCCACTGCGCGCAACCGGCGGCGGGGCATCGGGAACGGAGGACGGAGCCGGGTTGGGCGCGGAAGCGGTGAGGGAGCCGATGGGAGTGTCGGAGGTCGCAGGCATGGGATGGGCGGTGGACGGATGGCGGGCTGGGGCGCGCGCAAAGGCACGTCATTCATACCCACAGCCTATTATAGCAGCAAAAATCCGGCTGGATAATACCATCTTGATAGTGTTATCATACCCAAAAGGCATGATATGGAATTGCGGCACTTAAGGTATTTTGTGGCGGTGGCGGAGGAGTTGAACTTCACCCGGGCGGCGAAGCGGCTGCGGGTGTCGCAACCGCCGTTAAGCCGGCAAGTGCAGCAACTGGAGGAGGAGGCGGGGGCGAAGCTGTTTATCCGCGGGAAGCGCGGGGTGACTTTGACGGCGGCGGGGGAGTTTTTCCTGAAGAAGGCGCGGCTGATTTTGGCGGAAAGCCAACAGGCGCTGCTGTTGGCGAAGGCGGCGCAGCGGAGCGAGACGGGGCACCTGGCGGTGGCTTACACGGCGACGATTTTCGATCCGGTGATTTCGCAGACGTTGCGGCAGTTCCGGGAAAAGTTTCCGCTGGTGGAGCTGGAGGTGCGGGAGATGTCGGGCATGCAGCAGGCGGAGGCGCTAATCGAGGGCAAGATTGACATGGGGTATGTGGCGGTGCGGTTTCCTGAACTGGAGAAGGAACTGCTGTTTGAATGCGTGCGGCGGGTGCCGGTGTGGGTGGCGCTGCCGCCGGGGCATCCGCTGGCGAAGCTGAGGCAGGTGAAGATGGAGGATTTGGCGAACGAGGCGTTTATATTGCCGACGTGGACGATCACGTCATTTCAGGAGTGGTTTCTGAAGATATGCCAGACGGCGGGCTTCATGCCGAAGGTGGCGCAGCGCGCGGACAACGCGCACGGGATGCTGGGGCTGGTGTCGGCGGGAGTGGGCGTGGCGATTGTGCCGGAGATAGCGCAGCGGTTCATGCCGATGGAGGTGGAATACCGCCCACTGCCGGCGAGCCTGCCGAAGTTTGAATTTCACATCGTGACGCGGCGGGACAATGCGTCGCCGCTGCTCAAGGTGTTTTTGGAAATCCTGCGCAAGAAAATGAGCGCGGGTGCGTAGAACGAAGCGGGGGTGGGCGAGCCGTTTGCATTGGCGGGGGCGGGAGAAGCGGAGGGGTGCAGCGGGGAATGGAAGAGGGAAGACGGAGGATGGAGGCCGCGGGATGGATTTGGACTTGGCGGGGGAGGGGAGGGGGATTTAAATTGAGGGGCAGGTTCCAACCATTCCCCCATGCCAACCTCCTGAACAGATTGCACTCAGTGGGAAAGGGGCAACCTCAACCTGACCCCTTTTTGGCCCCTTGAAAAAACAGGGCAAATAGGTTGCCTCATTGCGATGAAAACCACCGAAATTTTTTTTGCAATCGGCCTTTTTCTCAGAGTCACCCCATGCCTGGCGGCCTCGGTTCCGGGCAGTTCACCGGACACTGCGATCCCCCAGGTGGAGGAGATCAAGCAGGAAATTCCCCAAGCAGACAACACGACCCTGACTTCCTACTATACCCGGAAAAACGGCGACCTGCTGCTGGAGGCAAAAATCACCAAGGACAATCAAACCAAGGAGGTTCTTTTTTCGAGCCTAGCTTTTTATGAAAACCTAAACGGCGCGCGACTGAAAGTGCTGGACATCGACCGGCGTTTTTCAGCCACCAGCATCGACATTCTTCACGCCGATCCCAAAAACGATCCGGTGCTAGTGTTCAACGGCAAGGGGCAGTTGCCGAATTACATCATCGTAGGGGGTGATTGGTATAGGCGAAAAGAGGACGGCTTGTATTCGCACATCTATGCGAATTTTAAGCCAAGCCTAAGCGGTCTACCGCCATCAATCATGGCGGGCTACCTATTGCTAGTTGATGCCCCCAATTTCGGCTTCAAAGGCGTTAGCATGGCAAATGCCTCAACCATATCCAGCACTGACGGCGCAGTATTTGCCACACTGGTGAAGCAAAAGAATGCGCGGCAAATATTTTCGGCATTATATAGCGACGCTCCATTTGCAGGAAAGCTCTACGCCGCACTGTATTTTTATTACACGGATCGTTCGGAATACGAGCGATTGAAGAGTCTGCTCTTGAAGGACGAAAGTTTATATTTCTCTATGAATGATGAAGGGGTGTTCGATCATCCTAGAGTGGAAGAAGCGATCAGAAGGATTGAAAATGGCATGTTCGAGGACGGAGCCCGCTCTTTAGGCCTTCCCTCAAATACAAGCTCCAAGTCGGCAGATAACTCGGCTGAGACGAAGCCACCAGGAAATGAACCCGCGAGCCAACCATAGCGGACGTTTGGCCACATGCCAATCTGCACGGCTATTTGTTTTAGCATCACTGGAAGGCTTCTCGGCTGCAACCCCTCCCCGTATTTCAGCCGAAAAGCAGCCGAAAAGGCAACCTGACCCCTTTTGGCCCTCTCGGTCTCGGGCAACCCTAAAAAGGCAATTTGTGATCCGTTAGGGGATTGTCTCGGTTTTGGCGGTCGGTCTGCTGGACAGCAGAGGCGTCCCTATCTGAGACAAAGAGCGGCGGGTTCGGAGGCCCCGTCCTACCTTGGGCCGAGAGACTGAGACATTACCCGAAATTGGCAGACGCAGCAGATTTAGGTTCTGTTATCCGCAAGGATGGGTGGGTTCAAGTCCCACCGCGGGCATTTTCCAGATCGGCGGGGGAGCGCGCAAGAACCGGGACCGGCGGCGGGTTGCGATCGGCGAAGCCGCGTTGGTGCCAGTAGGGGTAGATGAGGGGAACGTCGCTGGCGGCGTCGAGTTTGGCGATTTGCGCGGGGGTGAGGTGCCAGCCGACGGCGCCGAGGTTGGCGCGGAGCTGGGCTTCGTCGCGCGCGCCGATGACGAGGGTGGAAACGGTGGGGCGTTGGAGGAGCCAGTTGAGCGCGATTTGCGGGACGGACTTGCTGGTTTCCTTCGCGATTTCGTCAATGGCGTCCACCACTTTATAGAGGTATTCGTCTGTCACCTGCGGGCCCATGTCCACGTTGAGTTTGGAGTGGAGGCGGGAGTTGGGGGGCAGCGGGTGGCTGCGGCGGATTTTGCCGGTGAGGCGCGCCCAGCCGAGCGGACTCCACACGACGGCGCCGACTTTTTGGTCGAGGCCGAGAGGCAGGAGTTCCCATTCGTATTCGCGGCCAATGAGGGAGTAGTAGGCTTGGTGGGCGACGTAGCGGGCGTAGCCGTAACGGTCGGCGATGGCCAGGGTTTTCATGAGGTGCCAGCCGGAGAAATTGGAGCAGCCGAGGTAGCGGAGTTTGCCGGCGCGGACGAGGTCGTCGAGTGTGCTGAGGGTTTCCTCGATGGGGGTGAGGGCGTCGAAGCCGTGGAGTTGGAAGAGGTCAATGTAATCGGTGCCGAGGCGTTTGAGGCAGCCTTCGACGGCGCGGATGAGGTGGCTGCGGGAGGAGCCGACGTCGTTCGGGCCGTCGCCGGAGCGGAAGGTGGCCTTGGTGGAGATGAGGACTTTATCGCGGCGGCCAGCGATGGCTTTACCGAGGATTTCCTCGGCATGGCCGTCGGAGTAAATGTCGGCGCTGTCGAACATGGTGAGGCCGGCGTCGAGGCAGATGTCCACGAGGCGGGTGGCTTCGGGGACGCCGTTGTGGCCCCAGGCGGCGAAGAATTCGCCTTTGCCGCCGAAGGTGCCGGTGCCGAGGGTGAGGACGGGGACTTTGAGTCCCGAGCCGCCGAGTTGCCGGTATTCCATGGGAGAAGGGATTGAGGTGGTGGGAAAGATGGCTGGGGAGAGCTTAATTGATGGGGAAATTCGCAGGAGTGGCAAGGTTTTGGGAATAATGGCTTGGCGAAGGGGGTCTAAGGTATTAGCCCTAGGGCGCTGCGTTGATTTAACCTGAATTGTCCAACCGATGACTCCCCCGTCAAATTTCGATAATGCCGGCGCGCCGATGGACCGCCGCACGTTTATTAAAATTTCCTCATTGGCCGGGCCGGGGTTTGCGGCGGGCGGGATGCTCGGGGCGATGGGGGCCGCGGCGAAAGGGGCGGCGCAGCCGGAGGCGGCGAGCGCGGGGCTGCCGTTGCCGCCCGTGGGGGTGGATTTTGCGATCGTGGGGGATTTTGGGGCAGGGAATTATGACCGGAATGGGGATCCCCAGAGCGTGGTGAATCCGGACTGCCTGGCGGTGGCGAACGGGATCAAGCAATACGCGCCGGTGCGCGGGTCGGCGTATGTGATCTCGGTGGGGGACCAGATTTACATACCCTTCCAAAAGCACCCGCAGAGCGAAACGATTCAGGCGGTGGTGGCGGATTACGACACGGCAATCGGGCAACTGTTTTATCCCTACATCAAGTTTCCGGCGAACAGCACGAGCCAATACAAGAGCCAGGGTTCGCCGGTGCGGCGGTTCTTTTGCATGCTGGGGGACCATGACTGGTGGCACCAGCCACGGGTGACGGTGAATGGGTTGCCGGTGTATGACCCGGACTCGACGACCTTCCCCGCGCCAGTGGGGCCGCAGACGCAATATTTGCAGGAGGCGCCGACGGGACAGGTGAGCCCGTTCATGGATTATTTTTCGGAACAGGGGCAGTCGAGTGACACCAAGAGCCCGCGTTACTACGACCTCGTGCAGGGAAAAATCCACTGGTTCATGCTGAGCAGCGACCCGAACGAGACGCTGTTCGGGTTGTTGAACAACGCCTACAATTACACCGGGGAAATTGCACCCGGGCTGATGGCCGGGCAGGACAACCTGCAGAATTCGCCGCAGGGCAAATGGCTGACGAAGGCGATGAAGAAACCATCCGCGCCATGGAAAATTGTGGCGTTCCACAACCCGCCATTCGTGTCGTCGCAGCCGGGCAAGCCCTACGAGGGGCATTACCCGGCGGCCTACATGCAGTGGGGCTACGACCAACTGGGCGCGGACGTGGTGATCTCGGGGCACGCGCACGCCTACGAGCGTTTGTATGTGAACAATTGCAGTTACATCGTGTGCGGGTCGGGCGGGACGTTTGAGGCGCTGTCGGAATTTCTGGATCCGCCGCTGGCGGGGAGCGTGGTGCGGGTGGCGAACCGTTTCGGATTCATGACCGGGCAGGTGACGCCGACGATGTTGGAATTGCTCTATGTGGTGGTGAACGCGGCGGACGAGCCGGGACCACAGGAGACGCTGGACCGGTGCATTTTGCTGAAGGGTGGAACGCTGGGGCCGGCGGACAAGATCGGGCAGGTCACAAGCATTATCATCACGCCGGGGGGCGGAACCCTCTCGAGCGGGAACGCGAGCGTCGCGCTGCCACCGGGGGCGTTGCTCGGACCGGGGACATGCACGAAGATTGGCTACGGAACGCTGACGCTCGCGGGCAGCAACAATTTCACCGGGACGCTGGAGATTACGCAAGGGACGGTGCAACTGACGGGGAACCAGCCGCTGGCGGCGGGAAGCGCGTTGTTGTTGAGCGGCGGGAAATTGGACGCGCGCGGAGTGACGCAAAATTTCGGCACGCCATTGCAGGCGCGAGGGAGTTCGCAGATCCAGATGAACGGCAGCACACGGCTGGCATTCGTGGATTCATCGAAGACCTCGTGGCCGAATGGCACGGTGGTGATTTTGGGCAGCCTGGGGTCGCAGAGTCTTCGCTTCGGCACCAACGCGAACGGGTTGACGCCGATGCAATGCCGGCGGATACGGATAGGCTCGGCAGCGGGGCCGGCAATCGAGTTGGACGCGCAGGGTTATGCGTTCAACTCGAAGGCGGCGGGGTAAACGCCGGATTTATTTAACGGGAACGGCGGCGAGGGTGAGGTTGCCGGGGGCGAGGCCGTCGGCGGAGGCGGTGAGGGTGATGTTGCCGGAGGGGGCGGTGGCTTTGACGATGGCGTAGGCGCGGCCATTGTAGGCCTGGCGCCGGCTGCCCTGGTAGGACTCGACGCTGGCGCGGTTGGCGTTGTCCACCGCGGCGATGACCCCGGGGCCGGAGACGGTGAAGGTGAGGAGATTGTTGGCTGAGGGGACGCGAACGCCGTTGGCGTCCACGACGGTGGCGGTGACGAAGGCGGCGTCATCGAAATCGGGCGCGACGCTGGCGTGGGTGGTTGCGAGAAGGATTTTCGCGGCGGGGCCGGCGGTGCGGAGTTCGTCCGTGGCGACGACCTGGCCGTTTTTCTTCGCGACGACCTTCAGGACGCCGGGTTGGTAGGGGACAGTCCAGGACGGGGCGGTGTAATTGCCGTTTTGGGCCTGGTAGGATTGCTGTTCGTTCATGGCGGTGGACTGCTGAACTTCGGTGGCCGTGGGGCCGCCGGAGATATGCGGAGCCAGGCTGCCGACTTTTTGGACGCCGAGGGACCGGCCATTGAGAAAGAGTTCAACTTCGTCGGCATTGGTGTAGGCGACGACCTTCTGGGAGGTGACGTTGCCAGTGGGGGACCAGTCGGTGGCGCCGACGGAAGTGGCTCCGCCGCCGCGACGGCCGGGGGAAGAGGTCATGCGGGCAAGATGGACGACGGGCTGGTCGGACCACCAGCTTGCGCGCTCGTAGCCGAGGGCCTTGGGCTGGCCGGCGCGGTCGAGGAGGCCGGAGTTGCTGGTGTTATTGGGGTAGGCGGTGTTGGCGGCTTCACCGAGGTAGTCTATGCCGGCCCAGAGGAACTGGCCGGAGAGGGCGGGGGTGTCACGGGTGAGGCGCCATTCGTTGTAGCCCATGTTGTCCTCCGTGTTGACGATTTTGCGGGTGGGCTTGGCGGTTTGGGCGGCAATGAGCTCGGCGTTGCGGTAATTTGTGCCGATAACGTCGAGAAGGTCAGCGAGGCCGTTGTCGTAATCGTGGCTGGTGTTGGGGCGGAAGAGGGCTTGGGTGACAGGGCGGGTGGGGTCGTATTTGTGGAACTCGGCGACGAGGCCCGTGAGGATGGGGATGGCGATATTGGGCATGGGGGTGTCGTGAATTTCGTTGCCCGCGCTGTAGAAGATGATGGACGGGTGGTTGCGGTCGCGCAGGACGGTGTCGCGCAAGTCAATGAGGGACCACTGGGTGAAGAAGAGGGAATAGTCGGTGTGCGTGCCGGGAGGAGTGCCGGGAGGGAGTGCGGTTTTGTTTACGGTCCAGGTGTCGAACATTTCATCCATGCAGACGAGGCCGAGTTCGTCACAGAGGTCGAGGATTTCCGGGGAGACGGGGTTGTGGGCCCAGCGGATGGCGTTGACGCCGAGGCTTTTTAGGGTGAGCAGGCGTGCCTGCCAGATGGCTTTGGGCACGGCTTCGCCGAAGGCGCCGCCATCCTGGTGGAGGCAGACACCTTTGAGTTTGAGATTTTGGCCGTTGAGCCAGAAGCCGGTGTCGGGCTTGAAGACGGCGGAGCGGATGCCGAAGGTGGTGGTGGTGTTGTCGAGGGTTTGGTTATTGGCCATGACCTGGACGGAGGCATGGTAGAGATTGGGGGAATCGAGGCTCCAGAGTTTCGGATTTTTAACAGGGATGTCCTGCTCGATTTGCGTGACCTGGCCGGCGGCGGGTTGTGCGAGTGCCATGGCGGAGCCAGCAGATTGGCCGTCGGGGCCGAGAAGTGTGATTATGAGGCCGAGAGTCTGAGTGGTATTGGAACTGTTGGTGACGGTGGTTTGGACGTGGACGGTGGCAAGCTCGGGAGTGATTTGCGGGGTGGTGACAAAGACGCCCCAGTGTTCGATATGAACCGGATCAGTGACGATGAGGCGGACGTGGCGGTAAATGCCGGAGCCGGTGTAGTAGCGAGAGAGCGGCTGGATGGAGTTGTCCACGCGGACGGCGATGACGTTGGGCGTGTCGCCGAAATTCAGGTGACCGGTGAGATCATAATACTGGCCGACGTATCCGTAGGGGCGGGCGCCGATGGGGAAGCCGTTAATGAAGACGTAGCTGTTAGACATGATGCCGTCGAATTCGACATACACGCGGCGGGAAGCATCCGCAGCGGGGACGGTGAAGGATGTGCGATACCAGCCAATGCCGGCGGGGAGGAAGCCGCCCGCACCGCCAACGGGGCTGTTTTGGTCGTAGGGACCCTCGATGGACCAGTCGTGCGGGAGATTGACGAGGCGCCAGGAAGAGTCGTCAAAGGTGGTGGCATTGGCGCCGGTGACGTCGTCCTTGATGAAGCGCCAGTTGGCGTCGAAGGGAACGACGAGGCGGCCAGAAGCGGGGCTGGCTGGAACGGCAGTGAGGGCTGGGGCGTTGACGAGCGAGGAGGTGAGGAGGGTCAGAACCGCGAGGGGCAGGGCGATTTTTTTCATGGGGGGCGGGGCGGAGGTTACTTGACGGGGACGGCTTGGAGAGTGAGGGAGCCGGGGGTGAGGCCATCGGCCGAAGCGGTGACGGTGAGGTCACCCTTGTCAGCGGTGGCGCGGACGAGGGCGAGGACGCGACCGGCATTCACTGTGCGTTCGGGACTGGGGAAGGGCGTGTGGTCGTCGGGCTTGCCGTTGTCGGTGGCGACGATGACGCCGGGGCCGTCCACCGTGAATTTGACCGAGGTTTTCTGCGTGGGCACGCGGACGCCCTTGTCGTCGGTGACGGTGGCGCGGATGAAGACGACATTGTCGAAGCCGGGGCTGGCGGTGGTGCGGTCGGAGGTGAGGACGATTTTGGCGGGGGCGCCGGCGGTTTGGAGAATGTCGGTGGCGACATCCTGACCGCCGTCGCGGCCAATGGCTTTGAGTTCGCCGGGGGCGTAGTTCACGCGCCAGGTGCGCGGGGAGGCGTCGGCGGGCAACGGTTTTGCGCCGAGGGACTGGCCGTTGAGGAAGAGTTCAACCTCCTGGCAATTGCTATAGGCCGAGACCGTGGTTTGCCCGGCGTTGTTTTGGGGCGACCAGTCGGCAAAGGTGTTGTTGCCGGAGCCGCGGACGAGGTAAACGACGGGCTTGGTGGACCACCAGGAGGCGCGTTCCATGCCGACAGGCTTGAAGTTGAGGGTGCGGTCGACCAGGCCTTCGATGCTGGAGATGTTGGGCCACGCGCCGCTGGGGTCATCCACGCCTGGAATGCGCGCCACCGCGCCTTCGCCGAGGTAGTCAATGCCGGCCCAGAGGAAGCAACCGGCGAGCTGGGGATGGTCGCGCAAAAAGACCCAAGTGTTGCGGTCGAGATGCTCCTCGGTGTTGATGAGTTTGCGGGAGGGCTTCTCGCGCTGGCTGTTGACCATGTAGGAATCGCGGTAGTTGGAGCCAAGGACGTCCAGCGTGTCGGCATAGCCGTTGGAATAGTCGTTGTTGCGGTCGGGCTGCAGGAGGGCCTGGGTGACGGGGCGGGACGGGTCGTATTGGTGGAAGGCTTTGACGAGGCCGGTGAGGATGTCGCGCGTGCGCTGGTTGTTGCTGGAGTCGTGAATTTCGTTGCCGGCGCTCCAAATGATGATGGACGGGTGGTTGCGGTCGCGCATGACGGCGTCGCGCAGGTCCTTGAGGGACCAATCGTTGAAATACATGCTATAGCCGCGTTCGGCGTTGGGTTTGGCGGTGAGCCACGCGTCAAACATTTCGTCCATGACCATGATGCCCATGTGGTCGCAGACATCGAGCTCGACGGGGTTGGGGGGATTGTGGGCCAGACGGATGGCATTGGCGCCGAGGGCCTTCATGGCGCCGAATCGTTCCTCGTAAACACTGCGGGGCACGGCTTCGCCGACGGCGCCCCCGTCCTCGTGCAGGCAGACGCCGAGGATTTTAATGTTTTTGCCATTCAGCCAGAAGCCGGTCTCGGGCTTGTATTCGATTTTGCGGATGCCGAAGGTGGTGGTGGCATTGTCAAGCGGCTGGCCATTTTGGGTGACGGTGGCAGAGACTTGGTAGAGGTTGGGGTGGTCGAGGTCCCAGAGTTGGGGCGAGGTGACGACAATGTCCTGAGCAAAGGTGGCGGATTGGCCGGCGGGGATGGTCTGCGGCGGAAGGGCTTGGAGAGGCCGGCCTTCCACGGCGAAGATTTTGGCGGGCTGGCCATCCGGCCCGATGAGACCGGGCTGGACGGTCACGGATTGGGATGCATCGGAGCTGTTGTTTACCGTGGTCTGAATGTGGAGGGTGGCGGTGCGGATTCCGCCAAGGCCGCCTTCAAGAGTGAGGGGGTTAATGTCCTTGGTGGTGACATAGAGGCCCCAGGTTTCGACATGGACGGGGTTGGAGACGACGAGGCGGACATGGCGCTCAATGCCGGAGCCGGTGTAGTAGCGGGAGAGAGGTTGGATGGAGTTGTTGACGTTGACGTCGAGAACATTGGGTTTGTCCGGCCCGAAAGTGAGGAAGGGGGTCAGGTCATAATGCACGCTGGTATAGCCATAGGGACGCTGGCCAACGGAATGGCCGTTGATGAAGACCTCGCCGTTGGCCTGGATGCCGTCGAACTGGATTTCAATGTGTTTGCCGGCATCGGCGGTGGGGAGGGTGAAAAACTTGCGGAACTGCGCGCTGCCGGTGGGCAGGTAGGCGCCGCCGCGTTTGGAAGGGGCGTCGGCACTGAAGGGGCCGGCGATGGTCCAGTCATACGGGAGGCTGACGGTGGACCACGCGCTGAGGTCCACATTGGGCAAGTCGGTGCGGTGGAAGAGCCAGTCGGATTCGAGGGGGATGGTCAGGCGCGCGCCAACCGGGCTGGCGGGGATAGCCGTGGTGTTCTGCGGTTCAGCAGCATGGGCTAACGGGGCGTTCAGAAACGCGGCGGCGAGGAGGGAAAGGACGAGGGGCAGAGTAGTTGTTTTCATAGGGGGCAGGCGGACCAAAAGAACAAGGGAGCAAAAGAAACAAACGACGGGAAGGGAGGCAAACAGAAACCAGCGGGGTGGAACAGGGGTGCGCCGTTAGAGGCGATCAGGATTTTTTCGACGCGGGCTTGAGGTCGTAGGGCGAAAGATCAAGCGGCGGAGCATTCTCCCGTGCGGGAGAATCTGCGAGGACGGCGGAGGTGGTGACGTTGGCGGGGGCGGATTCAGGTGGGGCGCCGACGGCGGGGGGATTGAACGAGACCGCCAGAACAAGCGGTGCGGCGAAGAACTTCAGGCAACGCCGGGCGGCATTCATGAAGCTTTGGCGAGGGTCACGGACATGAGGCCGATGACGACGTCATTGGCGAGGGCGCGGACGGTGAGGGATTTGAGCGGCTTATGGGGATCGAGGGGCAGGTCGAGGACGGTCGCGGCGCCACCACCGCCGGGAATTTTACCGCCCTTACCTTCGAAGTCGTTTAGGTCAAGGACGCGGACGCGGCCAGTCTTCAAGTCCACGCGCGGCGGGATGGCTTCGGGGCGGCGGAAGGCGAAGTCGTCAATGTAGTAATCCTGTTCGATGGGCCACCAATTGGTGGGGTTGCGGAGGGCGAGGCGGTCGGTCGAGCCGTCGGCGTAGGTGACGATGACCTCGCCGTTGTCGAGCTGGCTCTGCATGGGGTTGGTGGAGCCGGCCATGAGCAAGTAGGCATGAGCGGACTGGCCGGAGAGCGGGACATCAAGGCTGCGCGGGAAATTATCCCATTGGGAAACGAAGGCGATGTTCGGGGTGGTGCCGGCGCCGGGGGTGGCGAAGGGGATGCCCTGCGGGAGAAGGAACTGGCCACCATTTTTATCGGCCACGGCGCGCAGGCCGGAGTCGTTAATGTCGGCGGTGAGGGTGGGCTGGGCCCAGGTGCCGATGCCCTGCTTGGGGATGGAGAGCGTGGCATAGGGCGCGCGGGGGGAGAGGTAATCGTGCTTGAAGATTTGGGTGACGCGGTCGTTGAAGAGCGGGCCGAGATTCACGAGCGTCCAGGTGGAGGAAGAGTCGGCGAGATGCCAGTTAGTGACTGCGCCGGTGATGGTCTGGTTGCCGCCGAGGTCAAGGGTGACGGGGTTGGTGCCCGGCAGCAGACCGGCGGCGGGGAGGGAAATTTCCGCGGAATCGCCGAAGGCCGGGGCGACCAGGTGGATGGGAGTGACGCGGTCGCCAGCGTGGACGGCGACGGCGTGGTCGAAGGCGGTGGCGGTGTTGTTGCGGACGCGAAAGCGGAGGGAGGAGGCGTCCTGCGTGCTGGTGGGGAGGATTTCCCAGTCCGGGCGGATTTCGAACGGCACGGGGAGCCACCAGCGCAACTGGCCCTGCTGGACCTGAACAAAGGCGGTGCGATGGCCAAGGTTGCCGACGGCAGTGGCCGTGAGGGTGCCGGCGGTGGCGTCGAGGCGGTTGAGGGCGTTTTGCGGGTCGTCCACTTGCAGCAAGTGGGCGGGGGCGACGTCGGCGTGGAGCACGCCGCCGAACGGGACGACGTTGGGCACAGTGGCGATGGCGGGCGGATCGCCCTGCCAGGTGATGACGATGTCGTAGTGCTGCGCGCCGCGGGCGGTGATTTCGATGCGGGGCTGACCGATGGCGTCCTCGACGATGCTCCATTGGCCGGGCAGGCCGTTGACGGTGAGGTTGGCGACTTGATCGCGCCGGGCGACGGCCTGGAGGCGCACGCCCATGGGGACAAGGAACTTGGGCTCGAAGGAATAAGTATCAGTCAAGGTTTTGGTGACGACATCCTGATGGGAGACGACGGCGGCGTTGCGGGGGGTGGCCTTTTTTTCCTCGGTGGCGACATCGTGATGCGTAACGACGACGGGGCCGCGCTGGTAGGAGAAAGTGAAATCCGGGTGGTGGATGGAGGCGTGGTCCCAGTCTTCGGGGAAACCGGGGCGCAGGAGGACTTCGCCAACGGTGGCGTCGGGCATAACACCGAAGAGGCCTTCGACAAGGGCGCGAGAGGTGATGCCGATAGCGTCGCCGAAATCGCGCTGGGACTCGCCGCGGGCCATGTCAAAGGTGGTCATGGCGCCGGCGTTGCCGGGGCTGAGGCCGAGGAACATGCTGGTAAGGAGGCAGCCCTTAAAGAGACGGAAGGCGGTGTCATCGCGGCCCGTTTGCCAGTAGGCGAGGGAGGTGTGGGCGGCCTCGGCCATGACGACGTTGTTGAGCGACCAAGTGTAGGGCATCCAGTTGGTGGTGGGCAGGGTGAAATAGCCGCCGGAGGGTTCGCCGGGGCCCTGGATGGGGATGCGGGCGATTTGCGTGTCCACGTAGCGGGACATTTGCCAGGCTTGGAAGGGGGTGGCGGCATGGGAGTCCACGGTGTGGTAGAAAGTCCAGACGGCGGGGTTGGGGTGAGCGAGCTGGAGGCCGAGGAGGTCCTTGTTTTCCGCGAACCAGCCGAGATTGGGCAGCCAGAGCTCGTCGTGCATGGCCTGCTGGATGAGGGCAGCCTCGCGCTGGTAGGGCGCGGGATCTTCCCCGAGAAGGCGGGCGAGGCGGGCGGCAAGGACGTTGTGATAATAATTGTAGGCGGTGGTGTGCGTCGCGCCCCCGCCGTCGTATTCGAGGTCGTCACTGGCCCAGATGGCGGCGTAGGCGTCATAAAGCGGGAGGTTGGCGGGGCCGTAGGTGCGGCGGAAGAGGCGGCGCTCCCACGCGAGGTGGCGTTCGATGACGGGCCAAACCTGGCGGGCGAAGGCGAGGTCGCCGGTTTCAAAAATATGGCGGAAGAGCGCGTCCATATAGACGAGGTTCATGTCGTAGTGGGACTTCGACAGGTCGCCGTTGCTGTGAATGGCGGCCTCGTTGCGCGAGAGGTTGATCTTGGGGTCGGCGTCGGCCGGCGGGATGGAGGCGGGGATGGGGCCGGTGTTTTGCTGGCCGGCCCAGTAGGTGAGGTGGGAGACGGCGCGGTCGTGCCAGCCGAGGGCGTCGGCCACGTAGGGGCCGCGCCAGCCGAGGAGTTTGGAGCGCCAGGCGACGGCACCGTGCATGTAGGTGCCGGCGGCTTCGTCCCAGATGGCGTCGGCGGCGATGCAGAGGGCGGGAACGGCGGCGTTGATGAAGGGGTCGGGCGTGTCCACGGTGACTTTTTCGGCGATGGCGCGGCGGTGAGTTTCGGCGGCGTCGAAGAGCGCGGGGAGATTGGCGGAGGTGAAATCGAGTTTCGGGGTGGAAGTGTCCGTGGAGGGCGAGGTGGCGGGCTGGTCCGGGTGCTGGCCGCCGGCTTCGACGTAGGTGGCTAGCTCGGCAGTGGTGTCGCCGGGTTGGGTTTGGTGCTGGAGGGCGACATAGGCGGGCTGGCCGGATTTGAGCGCGATTTGGCCGAGGACGACGGCGAGGGACGGATGCTGGCTGGTGGAGGCGAGCAGTTTTCCCGGCGAGCTCCATTGATTGGCGTCGGCCAGGGCCAATTGCGTGCCGGGCGAAGCGAGGCCGGAAATAGTGGCGGAGCGGCCACGGAGGACGAAAGCGGAGTCGTTCAGCGTGATGGTGTCATTGCGGGCCTTGGCGGGTTGGAATTGGAAGAGTTGGCTGACGGGCTGGCGCTCGGTGCCGATGTCGCCATCGCGCGCGCCGCGGGCGCCGTCGGCCCCGCCAAAGGCCCAGAACAGCGTGACGGGCGGGGCGCCGCCGGAAACTTCCGCACGGGCGACGAGGCCCTCGGCACCCGCGAGGGGAAGGACGGAGAGATGTAGTGTGGCCGAGCCGAGGAGGGGGTCGGAAATTTCGTAAAGCAGCGAGCCGCCGTGGTAGCGGGCGACGACGCGGGCGGCGTCATTGCACCACTGGGCGCCGCCGGCGGTGGCGAAGCCGAAGCGCAGGTTGCCGCCGTGACCGCCCTTGTAGAGGTAGAGGGAGAACTCGGGCTTGTCGCCGCCGTCGAAGCGGAAGGCGGTATTGTTGCCATAGATGGGGCGGTTGAAAAACTCGGGGCCGTTTTCGATGACGAAGTCGCCATTGACCGGCTGGTAGCGCAGCGGACGGTCAATGGTGCTGACGAGGTTGAGGACGGGGGAGGCGCGGGAGATGCGCTCAGGAACAGCGGCAGGCGTAATGGCCGGCGTTTGCGCGGAAGCGCTAATAGCCGCGAAAAAAACTGCGGCGAGAAGCCAGGACCGAAGGGAACTCATAATAGACGCAGGATAGGGACTGCTAGGGATGGAGACACACCGAGGCAAGAAAAGTGGCGGGCGGCCTAGGGTTTGCCGGGGACGGAAGGTTTGGGCGCAGCGGAGGCGGACGGCGCGGCGGAGACGAGAGTTTCGGGCGGGCCGAGGTAGGACGGGCGGAGGCCGCCGGCATCGAGGACGATTTTCTCGAGGAGCACGCCGGGGTCGAGACCGTAGATTTTTAGCGTGTGCGGGCCGGGGGCGGAAAGGGTTAGCGAGGCAGTGGCGGAGGTGGAATTGTCGAGGACATTATGGGACCAGGCGGGGTTGGTGACCTCGTTGCCGGTGCCAGCTTTGATGACGACGAGTTGCGGCGGCTGGTCGTCAACGGAGAAGGCGAAGCGGAGGCCCGTGCCGAAGCGGATGGGCTGGGTGGGGATGAGGTTGAAGTGGACGGTGACGTTGCCCGGGTTAAAGAGGTAGAATGGGTATTCGAGGCCGGGGGCTTTGGCGGCGTCGGCGAGGTCGAAACTTGGGGCGGTGGTGGGGAAGACGCCGACGGCGTCGCCGGTGCGACCGAGGCCGGGGATGATTTGCCAGGCGGCACCGGGCTGGTCGATTTTTTTGGCGAAGTGTTCGGCCTC
>CAZDAQ010000008.1:6003-12353 GCA_964503425.1 uncultured Opitutales bacterium | reverse complement strand
TGGAGTTCCTCGGGTTTGCGCTGGAAGCCGAGGCGGTAGTATTGCTTCATCAGGTCGGCGATTTCGGTGGCGTGCTCGGGACCGAATTGCTGGGCGGCCCAGGAGGGGAGGTAGTCGGGGAGGGTTTGGAGGTTCCACTTATTGATGTCCCAGGCTATTTGGGTGAAGAAGTCTATGCCGATTTCGCCGGGCTTGAGGTCGCCGACGTTGAGGATCCAGAGTTTTTTCATGCCGTGGTCATAGGCCTTGGACATTTCCTCCCAGATGAGGGCGGGGGGCGTGGTGTTGAGCCAGACGTAAGAGAAGGGCGCGCCGAGGTAGGAGATGTGGTAGTAAACGCCGAAGCCGCCGGGGCGGGCGGCGATTTCCGCGGGGGTGGGGAAGTAGCGGATGTAGCCGAAATTATCATCGGGAAAGACGATGGTGACATCGGGCGGGACGGCGAGGCTGCTGAGGTAGTAGGCGAGGACTTCCTTGTAGGGGCAGAAGATTTGGGGGACTTTGGAGGGGTCGGGGTTGACGTATTTGGCGATGAGGGCGCGCTGGACGGAAAAGATTTTCTCGAGGGCGGGGACAACCTGGGCGGCGCCTTTCGCGCCCATCATGGGGTCGTCGTGAATGCCGCGGATGCCGATGGTGTAGAGGTTTTCATACTGGCCGTTCGACTGCATGCGTTCCTCCCAGTATTTGGTCACGCCATCGGGGTTGGTGATGAAGTTGAATTGGTTGGCGGGGGCCTTCCATTCGCTGACGTTGTTGCGGAGCATGGGCTCGCAGTGGGAGGAGCCCATGACGATGGCGTAGTTGTCGGCGACGACGCGGTTTTCGGGGATGGCGTTGAAGGCGGTGGTGCCGGGGTGCATGGCGGGCCAGAGAGTGTTGGCTTTGAGGCGGAGGAGGAGTTCGAAAATTTTGGCGTAGGTTTTGGGGCCGATGTTGCCGACCTCGGGCTCGAAGGTTTTGGAGGCCCAGGGGATCAGGCCCCAGTCCTCGTCGTTGATGAAGATGCCACGGTATTGGACGGACGGCGGCCCGAAGTGGCGGGTGCCGGCGGCGACGTAGAGGTTGTCGCGATGCGCGGGGGTAACGTCGGCCCACCAATACCAGGGGGAGACGCCGATGGCCTGGGAGAGTTCAAAGACCCCGTAGGCAGTGCCGCGGCGGTCGCTGCCGGCGATGACGAGGTCGGTGCCGCCCGTGGAATGGGAGTCGGGGACGGTGGCGATGAGGAAACTTTCCCACTGTCCCTGGATTTTGGAGACGTCGAGCTGGCCGGCGGCGATGAGGTCGTCTATCGGTTTGCAGTGGCCGAGGGTGCCGATGAGGACGGCTGGGCCGGAGAGCGTGGAGGTGCTGGAAGAGACGGAGGCTTTTTGGCCGGTGACGCGTTGGATGTCGTCCGCAAGATTGCCAGCAGCGATTTGGACGACCTTGAAATCGTCGGGTGAGGTGACGAGGGTGGCGGTGTGGCTGCCTTGGACGAGGGGGAAATCGCCGTCGTGGGATTGGTTGGAGACCCAGGAGGAGTCCGCGGCACGGGCAAGAGCGGGCACGGCGAGGCAGGCCAGGAAGAGCAGGTTGGAGAACTTCATGGGGCGGGGTAACGGAAGAGTTTGAATAGCGAGCGAGCGGCATTCAACCCCCAACCGCAGCGGAATAACGACGGCAAAAGCATCAAGGGACGCCGCAAGCGGCAACCCTACAGCGGCTAACCCAGCGTTTGCAGGGCACCGAGGAGGTAGCCGAGGGCATGGGCCATGCCAGTGTGCCACGGGGTGGAGCAGGCGACCTGGGGGGTGTGGTCGGGGATGAGGACGCCGTCGAAATTATTTTTTTTGAGGATGCGGAGGATGCGGGGGAAGTCTAGGTCGCCGTCTTCGAGGAAAGTTTCCTGGTAATGGGGGACGTGGCCGGTGACGTTGCGGGCGTGGATGTAGCCGATGCGCTTTTGGCGGCTGTAAGACTCGACAGCTTCGTAAACGCCGCCGTCGGTCATTTCAGCGAGGGTGCCGAGGCAGAATTCGAGGGCGTTGGCGGGGCTGGGCGAGAGGTCAATGAGGCGCTGGTAGTGAGTGGGCTGATACACGAGGCGGGGCTGGCCGCGCATGGTGGGCAGCGGCGGGTCGTCGGGGTGGGCGGCAAGTGTGACGCCGGATTCCTCGGCGACGGGGAGGATTTCGCGGAGGAAATCAGCGAGGCGCTGCCAGAGTTCAGCGGAAGTGGCGACGGGGACATGGCCCGGCGGGGCGTCGGGGTCGTAAATCATGTTCCAGGCCATGCCGTTGGGCATGGGCTCGTCGAGCGGGCCATCCATGCCGACCGAGTCGGCACCGCCGCGGGCGAACGGGCCGGTGACGCGGCCACAGACCCCGGCGATGCTGAAGTTGTAACCCATGATGGGGATACCGGCCTGGCCGAGGCGGCGGATGATGGTCTTAAGGTTTTCGAGCTGGGCGCGCTTTTTCGGGCCGTCGAGCAGGACGTCGTGCCAGTGGGCGGGGTCGAAATTTTCGATAGCTTCGAGCGTGAGGCCGGCGTCCTCGACGGAGCGGCGGAGGGCGACGAGCTCATCGAGCGACCAGAGGACGTGGGGGTCGCCGGCGCGGCCCCAGCCGCGGGTGGTGCCGGTGGGCTGGTTGCTGGCGGGGTTGTCGCGGGCATCGCGGAAATAGTCCACGAGGTGGGCGACGATGTGCGTGGCGCCGACCTGCCGCGCGAAGCGGAAGTTGTCGGGCGTGAGCAGATGGCGGTAGAGGCCGAGGCCGAGTTTCACGGGAGCGGGAAATTTGCGGACAAAGGTGAAGGGGCCATTTTGGGAGGGAAGAAGAGCGGCGCGATGAAATTCTGTTGCGCGAGTGGCGGGGGATGGATGGAGTCGGGCGCATGGCTGTCTATGGATCTTTGGCAACGGTGAAGGCGCAACTGGCGGCGCACCGGTCGTTCGCGGTGGCGTTTGCCTATCTTGAGGAATTTTTGCGTCCGGGGTCGGCAGCGGCGGCGCAGGCGGCGGCGGTGCCGGTGGGGGAGACGGTGCGGACGGAATTGGGGGACGGGATTTTCGGCATGGCGCAGGCGTATCTCACCAAGCCGCGGGCGGAGGGGAAGATTGAGTCGCACCGGAAATACATTGACGTGCAGATGATGTTCGCCGGCGCGGAGACGATGGAGACGACAGACATCGCGCGGCTGCAGGTGCGCGAGGACCTGACCCCAGAGAAGGATTTAATTTTTTACCACGATGCGCGGGAGATGTCGGTGCTGCGGCTGGAGACGGCGGGGACGACGGCGGTGTATTTCCCGGTGGACGCACATGTGGGCGGCATCACCGCCGGGCCGCCGACGCTGGCGCGGAAGATAATTGTGAAGGTGCCGGTGTTCGGTTGAACAACGGAGGCCATTCGGGAACGGGCGCCATAGTGGCCTAGTTCCCGGCAGCAGCAGCGACGAGGTGAACAGGGCTGAGGAGGCCGGAGGGGAGGACGACGATGCGGTTCATATCCTGCGCGCCGAAGCGGTTGCCGCCGTAGGTGCGGTTGGCATTCAGCTCGGTGTAATCGGGGAGCGGATGATGCTGGAAGTCAGCCATGTAGTTGGAGGCGCGATTGGCGACTTCGATGCGGATTTCGTTGGGGCCGGGTTTGAGCAAGCTGGTGACGTCCACGCGATAGGGGGGGCACCAGACGGCGCCGGCACGCTGACCGTTGACATAGATGATGGCGGCATCGGCAACGGGCGGCTGGAAATTGGCGCGCATGCCCATCGCGCCACCGGCGACCTGGGCGGGCTGGCCGAGGCCGAAGTCCACGCAGACTGGAGTGCCGGCGACGAGTTGGGCGGGAGTGAGGGTGAACTGCTTGGTGTAAGCGGCGGTGCCGGAGAAGTAATGAGTAGCAGGGTCGTCAGCCCAGGAGTGGAGGCTATCGAAATGTACGGGGGCCGGATTGGCTTCGGGTGAGGCGTTTTTGAAGGTGACATCCCAGCCCTGGCTGAGGTCGGCGATGAGGCTGCCGTTGCCGCCGGTGACGGCGGGGAGGGTGCGGTTGGTGAAGACGAGGAACTGGGCGTCATAGGGCGCGAGGGTGACCGGTATGGCGGTGGCGCCGGCGTATTTTTGGGCAACGGTCGCCGGGGTAACCACGCCGGTGACGGGATTCCACCATTCGGGCTGAAGGCCATCGGTGCGAATCACGGCGGTATCGCTGATGGCGTGGTCGGTGGTGTTGACGAGGAAATAGATTTCGCCGGCGTCGGTGTGGCGGTGGACAAAGCCGAGATTGGGCTGGCTTTGGGAGTAGGCGACGTCGGGACGGAGTTTGCCAAGGAGAGTTTGGGCGACGGCGTTTTCGGCGACGACGAGACCCTTGGCATTGGGGCCGGAGAAGAGGCTGGCGGAGAGGTCCTTGATGGCCTGGTGATCGGCGGCAGTCGCGAGGTAGCCGGGGGCCATCGACGGCGGGCTGCCCAGCGCGATGAGGAGGCCGCCGCTATTGGCGAAGTCGGCGAATTTTTTATAGGTGGCAAGGGGGATGCGCTGGACGTTGGGCAGAATGACGACGGGGTATTTTACGTCGCCGAAGACAAGCTTGCCGGCGGCGGCGGCGGCGTGCGTGGCGATGACGCCGTCGTCCATGACATCGAAATTGTAGCCGGACTCGAGGATGGGCGGGATGACGCCGCTGATCATGCGGTTGAGGATGCCGCCAGTGCCAGCGGTAACCATTGCCAGGCTGGCGGGGGTGAACTGAGCGAAGGCGTCCTCGTCGGGAAGGTAGATGGCGATGTCGTTGGCCGGCTGGCCCTGGCGGAGCATGAAGCTGGCGCGGGCGAGGTAGGTGGTGACGTCGGGCATGACGAGCCACCAGGGGTTTTTCTCGTCGAAGACGGCGGCGGCGTAAAAGCGCCAGCCGGGGTATTCGACGCCGGGGGCGGTGTAGGGCCAGCCGTGGCAGAGGATTTGATTGACGCCATTCAGGAACTGGAGGTTGGACTCGGCCTTGACGTCAATGGGTGCGGCCATGAACACGGGCGAGTGCAGCCAGGTGAAAGTTTCGGAGCTGGCGACGGGACGGCCAAGGAGGTGGCTGGCGGAAGCGGCCCAGCGGGTGCCGGAAAAAGTTTTCCAGCCGTAATTCTCGCCCTCGTCGAGGTCGGCGTCGGCGTAGGTGGTGAGGGTGGTGGGCGGAGTGCCGTAGGCCTGGAGGCGGAAGAGGGTGTGATTGTCGTGCGCGAACTGGGTGAAGGTTTTGACAAAATTGTCGTTGAAGATTTCGTTGACGGTCTTGCCGTAGTCGGCGCGGATTTCGGCGGACTTGGGGAAGGTGTTGTCGAACAAGGCGGGGAGATAAGGCGCAAGGTCGTAGCCGCGGCGCTGCTGGAACTCGGCGAGGAAATTGGGAGTCCAGCCCTCGGCGGAGATTTCGAGGCTGTCGCAGAAGACGTCGGCGGGCGGGTTGGGGCCGCAGGCGGAGACTTCGGGCTGGGCGATGTCCTTGATGAATTTGGCGACGGAGTCGGGGCTGTAGTGGTCGATGATGAAGCCCTCGGCGCCGTAGGCGGCACGCTTGACTTGCATGAGGCCAGCCTGGGCGTAGGAGAAAAAGGTGACCTGGGTGGCGCCGTGGAGGTTGGAGGGGAGAACGGCGGTGCCGTTGCTGAGGGTCAGCGGAATGTAGGGGCTGGCGTCGGGCGCGGCGTCAGTGACGGGACCGAGCAGCGCGGCGACGACGGGGCCGGAGACATTGCCGCCGCGACCGCCGCGCGCGCCGCCGGCAGGCGGAGCGACCGTGGTGCTGCCGGGCGTGATATTGACCGAGCCGGCGTCGCGGATGGACTGGGCGGCTTCATCGCGGGTGAACATGGGGCCGCCGTAGGGCCAGCCGCTGCCGAGGGTGAGGTTCATGCGCAGGCCGATTTCTTTGGCCTTGGCGGCGGTGAAGCCGAGCATGTCAAAAAATTCCGGCGAGAGGAACTTGAAGTTGACGAGGCCGGGATACTGGCCGTCGAGGGCGAGCGGGTAGGTGGGCTGGACTTCGAAGCCGCCAAAGCCGCCCTGCTTCATGAAATTCATTTCGCGCTCGAGCTGGGGCTTGACGACGGACGGCCCAAACCACCACCAGCGGACGGTGGGGCGGGCGGAATCGGGCGGGGCGACGAAGCCCTGTTGGAGGGAATCGAGCGGGGTGGCGTTGGCGGCCAGCGCGGGAAGGGCCGAGACGAGCAGGGTCGTCAACATGGACAGGGCGAGGAGGCGGGTGGGGATTATCATGGGGTAGGGGATGGCAGAAATGTAGATTGTAGAATGTCTAAAGCAGAATGGAAGAGGGAATTACTGGTTGGTATTCGGGGGAGTG
>CAZDAQ010000008.1:0-5993 GCA_964503425.1 uncultured Opitutales bacterium | reverse complement strand
GTTATTATCTTGGGGTTGGGTATGGAATAATTTTATATTTTAGATTTTATAATTTTTAAAGCATATTGTAATTGGTAATTACTGTTTGTTTTTTGGGGGAGTGGGGTTGGCCGGGTTGGGCGCCGCGGTGCCGGCATCGGGGGCAGGCGGGGCGGCGGCGGCTCCGGCGCCACCGCGACCACCGCGACCAACAAAGTTATTGGCCGCAGCAGCGTCGGTGGGCAGGAGGCCGCTGTCGCGAACGAGCTCGAGAACGACGATGGTGTTGAGGGAGCCTTGGGAGGAGCCGTTGGTGTCAATGCGACTTTCCGTGACGGGATTGAGAGCCTCGGGCACGGCAACTTCACGCGGATTGAAGTTCAGGTTGTGAATCCCGCGGTTGATGGCGACCTGGGCGAAGGCGGAGTTTTTGGTTTTCAAATAGGCGTAGCCCGCGAGCCGCGCAATGTTGTCCATGTTGCCGCCGCCGTTGCCGTAGTATTGGGCCTGGGCGCCTTCGGCGTGCGTGGTGTTGTCGAGGGTGACGACGTCGGCGGGAGCCGTGAGCAGGCGGCAGTATTGGAGCCAGAGACGCTGCCAGTCGGGATCGTCGAGGACGGTGCTTAATTCCATCGCGACTTCCGCGCCGCCTTGAATGGTGGCGAGGTTATACTGGCCGGGGGAGTTGACGAGTTGGTAGAGGTCGGCAGTTTCGGGATTCCAGCCCATGACGAGATTCTGGCCGGTGCGGATGCCGTAAGGCATCTTGGCCATGTCCTTGACGCCGACGAGAATGCGGTCGCGCCATTTGGGGTCGCCGGTGCGCTCCCACTCGGTCATCCAGTTGCCGGCGAGGGCAAACCAATCGGGGCCGACGCGGATGCGACCGGGAAATTGTTTTTCGTAATCGGTGAGGGGCTGGGCTTCGCGCATGGGGTCGAATTTGGCGACGGCGGCATCGGCCTGGAGGTTGTCGCGCATGATGTCGCCGACGCGTTCATCGGTGGTGAGGTAATAATAGAAGCGCCAGTGGGCGTCCTGGCTGATGCGGGCTTCCTTCGCGCCGTCACCCCATTTGACGACGTTGTGGCGCGTGCCCAGGCCCATCATGGGGCCGAGGTGGTAAACATTGGTTTCGCTGGTGTCGCGGGTGTGGGCTTCGGCGAGGCGGAAAAGGTCCGCGCGGCCCGAGCGCAGGTAGCTATACCAGAGCCAGAGCGGCGCGCCCAACTCAGTGTTGTCCCAGGCGTGGCCGCCGTAGTCGTAATACCACGAGTGCTCGGCATTGTTGTAGCTGTGGATGAAGTCGCCGTAATCCCAGAAGCCATACCAGTGGCGTTCCTCGACTTGTTTTTCGTAGAATGCGAGGACGGCATCGAGGCCGTCTTCGATGGTTTTTTTGAAAGGGGTGGAAGTGTCCTTGAGGCTCCAGTAGCCGAAGACGCCGGTGGAGTGGATATAATCAGGGGAACAGGCGATCATGGGCGGCTGGGCGGCGGCGGCGGCAAGGGCAACGGTGTCGGCCTTGGAGGTCACGTCGCTAGTTGGGAAAAGGGTCAGTTCGCTGGTGTGGCCGATGCCGTAGGCGGTGCTGGTGGCAAGTTGGACATCCTCGTAGGTGAGGCCGAGGCCGTGAGCGATGGTGTCGTAGTGGCGCATGTCCATCTCGGGTCCGTCGGGGGACCAGAGCCAGGCGGTGATTTGCGCGGCGTCGGCGTCGGCATGCTGGATGTCCAGCGAGTCGGGATAGGACTGCCAGAAGTTCTTGATGCTCAGGCCGAGGCCGCCGCTGGTGTCGCCCACAAAGGCAAAGCCCGAGGAGCGTTTGCCGGCGTTGGCGTTGAGCCAGGTGCTTTGCGGGTTGGTGCGCTTGGTAATGGTGAAGCCGTCGGGCGTGGGCTGACTGAGTTTGAAGTTGGCAAAAATGGCGTAGGTGTCATTGGCGCCTCCGCGGCCGCCGGTGGGGGCGGCGGTGGGCGCGCCATAGCCCCGCCCGCCGTTAATCGGCCGGCCCTCGGCCTGCTGGCCATTGCCAGCGCCGGGCTGGATGGGCTCGGCGAACAGGCCGCCGTCTTCGCCGGTGAAGCGAACGTGGCGGTTGAAGACCGGCTCGCGCATGGGGACGGCGAACGTCACGCCGAGGCCGCGGATGAAATCCTTATTCTGGTCGCCGTCGAAGACGATGGAGTGGACGAGGCGGACGGCGGTTTCGCCGGCGTAAAAATACAGGCGCACGGTGAAGGGCAGCCATTCGCGCCCGCTGGAGACGCCCTGGTGAGTGCCCTCGATTTTGACGACGGCGCGGACAGGGCCGGATTGCTCGAGGGTGACTTTTTTAACGGAGCTGATGAATTTTTCGCGCGTGGGCGGGGAGTCCTCGGGATTGCCCTCGGGGCCGTTTTGCAGAATGCAGACGAGCTGGCCGTTTTGGGCGACGGCGGTGCCGTTGATGCTGATCCAGTTCACGAGGTTGGAGCCGGATTTGGGGATCACGCACTGAAGTGGGCCAGTGTCTATTTTGATGAAGCTCGCGCTATCGTTGGCGGTGAGAACGGGGGTGGAGTTGGCGGGCGCAGAGGAAGACGAGAGGGTGAGGTTGCCGGGCTGAAGACCGGCAGCGACGGTGGCAAAGCCGGTCCACTTGATGGAACCGTCAGGCCAGTAGGCGAGGGTCCAGCTTTGCAACGGGAGCGGCTGGCCATTGGGGCCGGCGAGGGCAAAGGCCTGGTTTTTTTGCACCGTGCCTTGCGGCCAGGGCACGCCCCAACTAACGCCCGCGGGCACCGAGGGCGGCGCGCCATCAAGCCAATGGAGGGTGACGCTGGCGGCGGGTGTGGGGGCTTGGGCGGAAGCGCGGGCACAAATGAGGCAAGCGGCGAGCGCAACCAACCAAGGGAATCTGGGCTTCATCTTTTTTGGGGTAGTGTGGAACTTGCGCTTCGGGGGAAGGGAAACTCAATGACGGCTTGGGGCAAAGGTCAACGCCGCGTGTGGCGGTGAAAATGCAGCAGGACCAGGACAAGCAACGCGACGAACAGGGCGGAGGCGGTCCATAGTGGGATAGTTTTCGCGCGGCCAGACGTAGCCATGATCGGGGTGGATTTTGCAGATTGAGTCGCAGGGCCGGGAGGCGCGGGCAGGTCGGGAGGGAGGGTGTTTAAATTGATGGTGAAGACGGGCTGAGTGGCGGTTTGGTCGCCAAAGGCCACGGCGTTGCGTTGCTGGACGACGATGATGCTGTTGTCGAAGTCCTCCTCCATTTTGCCAAAGAACGTGGCCTGGAGGCGCAGGGTTCCCGAGGCCGGAACGGGGTAGAGCAGGTCAAACCGGACATCGAGTTCGTCGGTGAGGGAAACATTGATGGAGAGCGGCGGGAGGGTGGCACCGTTGGACGTGATGTCGAAGAGGGCGGGAGCAAGTTCGGCCAGCCGCGGTTGATAGGTGGAGAAATTCTCGTTGGTGATGGGCGTAGGCGAGAGGTTGCCGGAGAGATGGCGCGCCGAGGCCGTGCCGATGACGAATTCGACCTCCAGGCCTTCCGGGCGCAGCCAGAGGTTGGTGCTGCCCTGGAGGGGATTGTGGGCGCGCGCGGGGAGTGCGCCGAGGAAACAGAGCAAACCCAAACCGAAAACGTTTTTTGGCGAGGGCATGAACGAGGCCACATTCCCTGAATGGCGGATTACGGCAGGGGCCGCAATTTTTCCCAACGGACGGTCCACTGGCCGTTGTCGGGGAAGCCGGGGGCGTGGCGATGGGGCGCGCCGTCCCACCCGGCGGCCATCATGGCGACAGCAGTGAGGAGGCCGCCATTGGCGGGCAGATAAAGGGGCAGATCAGGCGCGCGCTGGAAGACGTGACCGTCGGCCATGTAATGGTTTTTGGGGGTGTCGAGGAGGAGGGCGTCCACAGCGCGGTCGGGTTCGCCGACGCGGGCGGCGCACATGGCGAGGGCGGGATAGTCCCAGCCCCAGGTGTCGGGCCAGTTCCAGTTTTGCCAAATCCAGTTGAGGGTGTTCCGCATTATTACGGGGTCGACGGTGGGGCCGGGGAGAACACCGAGGGCGTTCACGACGGCGGGGTGGTCAGTGACCCACTTGGGGTTGGTGAAGGAGTCGGGCGTGCTTTCGGTGAAAAGGTATTTGCCGTCGGCGACGGGGAGAAGCGACAGGTGGTCGAGGACATCGTCCCACTTGGGGTCACGCGGGAGGCCGAGGCGCGTGCGCCATTCCTGCGCGACGGTTAGGGCCCAGCGCCAATAGACCAACTCGTAGGTGGGATTGAACATGGTGGCCTTGTCGTAGCGTTCTTGCGCTTCCTGGAGAGGCGGGCCAAGGACGTAACGTTTGGTGGCGGCGTCCCAATAAGCGAAGGAGGCCATGAAGTCGGCGGTTTGGAAAACGACGTCGCGGTAGGCGGCGAGGGTGGCCGGGTCGGGGTGATCACGGTAAATGAGTTCGGCGAGGTAGATGGGATGGGGCTGCTCCCAGATGAGGAACGCGCCGACGGACGATGGCGAATCCGCGCCGGTGGGTTCGGACATTTTGGGCCAGCGCGCGCCGGTGTAGCCCTGGCGCTGGGCGTTGGCCTGGGCCTGCGGGAGGGCGCGCTGGTAGAAGCCCATGTTGTTTTCCAGGAGGGAGGTGCGGCCCCAAAGGGCGAAGTGGGCGTCGTGCCACCAATACATTTCCATGTGGAAGCGGCCATACCAACTGTTGGAGGTCAGGCCGGTTTCGGCGGGCGGGTTTTTACCGGCGGACTGGATGGCGGTGAGGTATTCGGAGAGGACGATGCGGCGTTCGAGTTCAGACCAGCGCGGGTCTTTGCTGAGGGAGAGGTCAATGGCGCCGCCGGTGGACCAGAAGGTGTTCCAGTGCTTAGTGGAGCGGGCTTTGGTGTCCGCAAAAGGTGACAAGGCATTGGGCGCACTGGAATCGCGGTTGAAGCCCACCATGCATGCAAATGAGGAAGCACCGCCGGTGGGACTAATCTCAATTTGGTGTTCGGCGGTTTGCTGGATGACGGCTTTTGCCGGACATACGATGGAGACCGAATACTTTGTGTCGTCCAACTGGCGAAAGATTTCCACGCCCCGAGGCGGACCGTCCGAGAAGCTGCCCCCGGTCAGGAGATCACCAAGCTGGAGCATTTTTGTGCTGTGAGCGTCGGGCTTGGTCCAATCCGAGCCGTTCTTGCCGGGGCTGGCGTAGGGAAAGCGGAGTTGAAACCGGAGGTGACCGGAGGCGAGTAGCGGCGAAGTCACATGCACGGCGAGACTGTCGCCTTCGGAGGGGGAGGCGCACACCGTTTCGACATCCACCGACTGGCCGTCGAATTGGAAGTGGCTGATGAGAGTCCCGTTCCAGAGGTCGAGGGTTTGGGTGATGTTGGAGATGTCGGCGGGCTGGGCGGGGGAGCCGTCGGATTTGGTGAGGAGGAAGCCGATTTGGCCGAGGTTGAATTTGTGGGGATTTTCGCGGAGGTAGTCGCTGGAAGCGTTGTTGCGGAGTTGGTCGGCATAGCCGACTTCGCGTCCGTGGCTGTCGTAATTTTTATAGGCGAAATTCGCCATGGAGAAGCCCTGGGGGTTGGGGAAGCTGTGCCAGCCCCAGTCGGCCATGGTGCAGAGGGGGATGGCGGAGGGAATGTCGTAGGCCGAGGGAAAAGTTTGGAGGCCGGTGGCGTCGGCGGTGAAGCAGAACTCGCCGTTGCCGACGGAGAGCGGGGAACCGGTGTCGAAGCTGTGGAGGACGGGATTGTGGCGGGAGACGAGGGCGAAGCGATTGATGGGCGGCCCAGAGAGCAGGCCGCCGGGCGGCGGAATACGGTTGGCGGACGTGGACGCCGCGGGCCGGGTGGCGCAGCCGGCGAACAAGAGAGCCGCGAGCGCGACGACGGAGAAGAGTTTCACAACGAGGCGGGGGGGCGGTAGGTGGTCAGGCTTAACTGCCGGGGGGCTTGTCGGCGACCGCGGGCTTAGGAGTGGGGACGACCTTGAAGTCCTCGGGCTTGTCGGG
>CAZDAQ010000007.1:0-38149 GCA_964503425.1 uncultured Opitutales bacterium | reverse complement strand
ATTTTCTGATCGAACCCGGCAACGTTTCCCCGGTTGCGCACATTTCTGTTAATTTGACACAACTGGCCGGCCACACTTTTGCTGTGAGCGGCACGGGCACCGACCCGGACGGCACCGTGACCAACCTCACGCTCTTCCTGGATACCAACGTCCTGGTCTCGGTGTCAGGTTCGGAGAGAGGGGGATGGGTGGAGAATGGGTAGCAAGTGGGTTCGAAATGGGTAGCGGCGGGCGGCGGCGGGATGGGTCGTAAGAACGTGGGTAGCGCGCGGGGGAGTGGCGGGGATGGCGCGGCCGGGTGGCGACTTGGGGGCGGAGGTTAGAAGGGTGGCGCGCGGCTACTGCGGAGGACGGAAGGGGAGGAAATGGTTGGCGGCGGCGCGGCGGTGGGCACACGGACTCTCGGGTTTTAGATCTCCTGTTTGGTTGTCGTGGCAGTCTAAGCCTAAGGCTTTGGCGATCGGGGCGGCGGCTAGTTGGATGACGTCGCCGGCGCCTCTCAATGCGTAGTCGCGGCGGAGGGTTTGCCATGCTTCTTCGGTGAACTCTACCTGGGTGCCGGTGGAGTCTAACTTACCCAGAGCGAGGCAGGCTTGGAGGTAGCCGGGGCGGCGGATTAGGGCGGTTTTACGGAGGCTGGCTAGGGGGCGAGTGAGGGCTGGATTCATTGGGGAATCTGGCGGATTGGACGGATTGGACGGATCAGGATTAGGGGTCGAGTGGAGAGTAGCCGCAAGGGAGCATGGTGGGGTTGCAGGCCGGGGCGCCACTGTGGGATCCAGAAGCGGTGACGGTGGCGGCGGCGATAGTGCCGACACTAATGTCGGGAGGGTTGTTTTGATAAACGAGGAAGTCTTTAGGGACGCGTTCATAGCAGGGGCCACCGCTCGGGGGGACTGTGCTCGTGAGGCAGAAGGCGTCGCCTTTACAGAGGGTGATCTGGCTGGCGCTGACGCGCACGAGCGGGCCACCGAGGACGGCGGTGAAGGAGTCAGGGAAGTTGTAGGGGACAGTTGAGCTGTCATCGGTCCACACTTGGGTATCGAGGTTGTATTGCCTCTTCAGGCCCCATGGAATGCGGTTGGCGGCGACGCCGAAGGGGGCGTCGAAGTCGAAGCCTTGAAGGAGGGCGAGAGCGGCGGTTGGGTCGGAGGAGAAATCATCGCGGATGATGACAGCTCGGCTTTGGCCACAGATTTTGGCGGCGGCCGGCGGGGTAAAAGGGGGTTGGAAGACGCCAGGGTTGCAGGTGGCGGGGCAAGGGTTGGGGGGCCAGATGAAGATGGGGTCCATGGGAAATGAAAAATGGAAAATGGAAAATGTAGAATGAAAATCAGGCGGATTTGAGGCTCCATGGGACGTAGACCAATTGGAAGTTGCCGTAGCCGTTACAACCGCTGATCTGGCCGGCGGCAGGGAGATCAAATCTCAGGAATTGGCGGATGGGGGCGTAGCCGGGTGTGGCTGAGGTGTTGACTTGGCCGATGAGTAAATGGACGGGGTCGAAGCTGGGGAAGTTTAGCCAGGCGGTGAGGGTGGGGTCGGTCACGGCGGCGGTGGGGTCGGCGCCAGATTGAAGGGTTGGTTTCTGGGCGGTGTAATCGACCCAGAAATAGTATTTGGCGGTGTTGGCGGTGGCAACGATCGGAATGACAGCATGGCCGTCGTCGGTCTCGGCCGGGATGGAGTCGTCGTCGGGGTTGAGGTTGTGGCCGTCGCAGCCCTGGCCGGTGAGGTCGGTGCCGAAGAAGTTGCCGGCGCGGACGGTGAAGGCACGCCAGGCGGTGGAAAAGTCAAAGCTGGCGATGTTGGCGAGCTGGATGGGTTGGGCGAGGTAGATCTTGAAGGGGTGCATACCCTCGCCGCGGTCGAATTGCCATCGGCTATGGCGGGCTTCGCGTTGGCGAAGTTGGGCGGCGCGGCGGTCCTGCAGGCGGGCGGCGGCGTTGATTTTGCGCCAGTTTTGGTGGCTTGGGTCGCCTGGGGAGAGGATGTCCATGGGGGGAAATGTAAAATGTAAAATGTAAAATGCTAAATGATGGGCGAAAGGGACATTGGGAGCTTTAAGGACATAAGGTTAGGCGCTCCCGGAGCCTATGGGATAGAGGTCGGGGTCCCATTGGCCGTTGGGGGCGCCGAGCCAACTGCGCGTCAGCTTTACCATGGTTTGGAGGTCACTGACGAAGTCCATGGAGTCGCTTTCGCGGAGCCAGGCGAAGCCGTAGGGGAGGTTGTTGATGAAGGGGCCTCCGGGGGTCTCGGCGTAGCCGCCGGGGTTGAGGTGGCCGGTGACGGGGTAAGCAAAATATGTGGTCCAAGTATACCGCTGGGCGCTGAGGTAGTAGGTTTCTTCGCCGTTGCGGAGTTTGGTGTAGAGGCTGTTGGCAAGGTTTGGGTTGGAGAGGTTACCGAAGGATGACAGGGCGGCGGCACGGGCGGTTTGGTTCCAGGCTTGGACGGCGGATTGGACGGTGGCGAAGTCGTCGGGGGTAAGGGCGGCGAAAAGGGGGTGGCGTTCGATGCGGGGGTTGAGGTTTTCAGGTTGGAGGCCGGCGCTGTCGGGTGGGAGATAGACGGCGCTTTCCCAGTTGCGTTCGATGCGGCCTTTGCCAGCTTTTTCCCGGGTGAGGCGGCAGCTCGCCAAGATCCAAGAGCCGCCTAGGATGGTGGCGGTGGAACCGCGGGCGAGGAGGCGGCTGTAGCAGCTCGTGTAGGTGCCTTCGATGATTTCCTGGTATTTGTTTTTTTGGCCGATTTCGATGGCGCCGGAGTCAGGGCTGTAAGGGGTGGCGCCGTAGTAGGTGGGGTCGAGGTTGTCGGTGAAACCGGCCGGGCGGTAGATGGGGACTGGGGGGGATTGGGGCATGGCTCAATGAAAAATGAAAAATGAAAAATGAAAAATGGGGGGCATGGGGGCTACCTGGTAGGGGCGACCTTTGCCGGCTTGGAAGCCGGAGATGGAACAACACGGGAGTTGCCCGACTGAGTCGGGCTGGCTACGGCAGACTTGGAAGTCTGCGGCACGGCTTTGAGGAGCGGCTCGGAGTGCTCGGCTAGGGTGATTAGTTCGTTGGTGGGGAGGAAGACGGCGGCGTCGCCTAGGCGGATCTGGACGCCGTCGTCGGAGATGGTGATGGTGCGCCATTGGCCGGGGCCGATTTCCTGGGTGACGGTTTGGCGGATGCCGTGCTGGGCAACGGTGGGGGTTTCGCGGACGGTGGCGGACAAATTGCTTAGGACTTTCATGGGACGGATTGGGTGGATCTGACGGATCATTCGTTTACGGAATAATTCGGGGTCCAATTGCGTTTGTGGTTTACGACGGCGGGGCCGAGGATGGCGACGATTTTAGAGGTGTTGTCGGCGGTGCGGCGGGCGTGGTCCTGCAGGACGCTGGGGCCGCCATGGCCGAAGATGAAGCCCATTTTTTCGGCGCTGGTGGCGGCGGTGATGCCTTCGAGTTTAGCGACGATGGCGGCCATGGAGCCGCCGGATGCGCCGGCGCTGAAGCCTGGCGATCCGGGCCCGGCAATGCGGCCGTGCTCGGTGGCGAGGAATTTGGCGAGGTCTTTGCCGATGGAGCTATCGGCTGAGCCGAGGGAGCCTTTAAAAGCGTTCTGGAAGAGGGCCAGAGGGCCGGGGCCCATAAGTTCCTGGGCGCGGGCGAGTTTTTGTTGGCGGTCTTTTTCGAGCCATTTTCTAGTCTCGGGGTTTTTATACATTTTTAAAGCCTGCTCGTCTCCATAGGCGGCGAAGCCAGCTTCCAACGCGGTGAGGTTTGGGCCGGTGAAGGTGCCAACGAGGGCGGCTTTGATCCCAGCCAAGACGGCCATGAAGTAGTTGCCGAAGGCTTCGACTCCGGCGTTGAGGCTGAGGCTGAGGAGTTCGCCGAGTTTTTGGTCTTTGATGGTCTGGCCGATGGAGCCGATGACGTCACCGATGCGTTTGCCGAGGCCGGCGAGATCGATTTTGTTGATGGCGTCCATGGCGGCTTGGATGCCCGGGGCTGCGCCCTGGGCGATGCCGAGGAAGAGGGCGTTGCCTTTGCCTTTGATCTGGTTGATGGTCATTTCGATTTTCTGAAATGACGCGGCGTTGCGCTCCATCATGGCGGCGGCGCCGGCGCTGCGGTCCATGGCGGCCCCAAATTCCTCAGCGCTGTGGGCGAGCTGGATCATGTTGGCGGCGCCTTCGCGACCGAAGATTTTCCCGGCAATGCCGGCGGCCTGGTTGGCGTTGAGTTTGGAGAGGGCTTCGCCAATGACCTGGAATTGGGCGACGGGGTCGGAGTTGCGGAGGGCCTGCAGGTCAATGCCGAGGGCGGCGAAGATGCCGCCGGTGGATTCGCCGGACTCAGAGATGCCGGAGAGGGATTTCTGGAGTTTGAAGATCATGCCGCCAACTTCGCTGGATTCGAGGCCGACGGCGGCGAAGCCTTTTTGGAGGAGGAAAAGGTCTTTGACGCTGGTTTGGGTGCGTTTGGAGAGGTGCTCGAGGGCTGCGCCAGCTTCGATTTGTTCCATGACACCCTTCACCAGGTTGGCGGATTCTTTGACGGCGGCGAAGCCGGCGGCGATCAAACCGGTGATGCCGACGACTTCGGTGGCGGTTTTGAGGAACTCACTGAGTTTGGCGCGGGCTTCGGAGATGCCGTGGGCGAAGCCGCCGGTTTCGGCGCCGATGGCGAATTGGAGGACACCGTTCATGAAATGAAAAATGAAAAATGAAAAATGAAAAATGGAAGGCAGGCAAGAATCGGGCGGATCTGACGGATGGGACGGATCTCCGATTTAGCGGCTTGGGCGATGTAGGCGTCGGCGGTGAACTCCACTGGAGCTGTTGGATTGGCTTGGATGGCGGCGGCGACGTAGGCGTGGGCTTGGATGAGCGGTAAGTGGTCCCAGGCTTCTTGGCGGGTGATTTGGGGGTAGTGACGCATGACGCTCGAGACGAGGGTTAGGAGCCAGCCGAGGCCGTCGAGGTCGGGGCGGCTGGCGATGGAAAAGACTCCGGCGGTCCACCGGTGGTGGCCGGTTGGAAGCCGATGGCGGTGCAAAAGCTTTGAATGTAGTGGGCAGTGAGGACGGCTTGGATGGTCTCGATGAGGTTGGGAAGCGGGGGGAGACGATCGGCGAGGTCGAGGGCCGCGGTGCGCAGTAAGGCGCGGCCTAGAGCTTGGCCCTCCTTCGCCAAGGCTACGGAGGGTGATTTGCCGGGAGGCAAATCAGAGGGTGACTTGCTGGTCGCGAGCATCTCGCGCGTGTGGGGCGCGGGGTGGGCGAAGAGGTATAGGACCTCGAAGGTGTCTTCGGGGCTGATGTTGAGTTTGGCTAACTTTGCCAGGATGCGCTTCTTTTCCTTTTTTCCCTTTTCTGCGCCGTGCTGGAAAAGGAGGCGGATGCTCTTGAGGAACGGATTGTCGAGGCGTTGGAGGAGGACGATATGGCTGGCGGTGATGGGGACGAGTTGGATGCCGAAGATGTTCGGTGGCTCGGCGGCAAAGGCGTCGGCGGCGGGGCCTGGGAGCGGGATGGAGGCGGCGGCTTGCATGGCGGCGAGCTTCGGGGCCTCGGTGGCTTGGAAGGCGGCGGTGGCTTCCTGGTGGGCGGCGAGGGCTTGCTCGGCGGTGATCGGGAAGGTTTCACCGGTGGGGATGAGGGGATTCATGGGGAAATGAAAAATGTAAAATGTAAAATGATAAATGCTAAATGGGGGAGGCGCGGCGCGGGGCGCGCGGCGGCTCTACTTTTAGTTGTTGGAGGGTTTGGTGTCGGGAGGGACGGAAGGGACGACAGGGACAGAAGGGACAGGTTGCTCGCTGGGGGCTTTTTGGGTGGCTAGTTGGGCCAGCTTGAAGCGGGCGGCGTCGAAGGCCTCGGCGAATTTTGGGTAGTCGAGGTCGGGGATTGCGGTGGCGGCGGCCAGCTTGGCGGATTCGACGGCGCGTTGGGGGGCGTCGGCGGGGAGAGCGAAGGCGGCGGTGTGGGCGGCGAGGTAGATGGTGGTGGAGAGGTTCATAGGAAAAATGTAAAATGTAGAATGTAAAATGAAAAATTACTGAGTTGTGGGTTGGGACGGTTAAGGACTAGGTGGAGACGCCGGGGCGATAGATGAGTTTGACGGAGATCATGGCGACTTGTTTTCTTGTGAAGCTGACGCCGTAGCTGGCGAGGCGGCAGTTGAAGGCGAGAGGAACGACGCTCTGGGCGCCGATGCCGACGTCTGGGAGGCCTTTGGCGCCGCTCAATGCACCTGGAAGGGTGACGACGACGGTGGCGGCAATGAGTGGGTAGGTGAGGGCGGTGTCGTAGGCGATTTCGACGTCGGCTTCAAAGCCGTCGGAAAGATAGGCTTCCATGATGGTGGCGCCGTCGCCGTTTTCGAGTTCCTGGACGGGGCCGGAGTTGTGGGGGGTGATTTTGACGGATTCGAGGACGGTGGAGGCGACGATGACGGCGACGGCGGTGCCACCGGAGCCGCCGGTGATGCCGGGGGCGGTGCCCCATGCCATGGTGGTGATGCCTTTGAGGGTGGCGGTGGGGGCGCTCGTGGTAAGCTGTTGTTGCTCCTCCTGAGAGACGTAGCGCCAAGGGAGGAGGAGGCGTTTGAGGCGGGAAATGTAAAATGATAAATGCAAAATGATAAATGAAAGGCAAAAGGCCGAGGTCAGGGCTCGACTGAGTCTCGCCCTACCGGGAGAGAAATTGAACAGGAGGGCGCAGATTACGCAGAGGAGGAGGATGGCGAGGGTGAGGTGGGTGTGGTTCATAGGTGATTTAGTTTTGGTGAGTTATTGGCCGATGACGGAGTAAACTATTGGGTAGAAGCCATTGGCGGCGAGAGCGGGCGCAGTGCCCCCCGCAAAGGTCATCAGGGATGCGCTGGCGGTGGTGTTGCTATAGCCGAAGCCCGCTCCAGTAAGCGCGGCGGCGCTGCTCATTGGCGAGGCGCCGGTTATGCCGAGGGGCTTGATTTGGTAGCAATAGTTTGTGCTCGTGAACGCCTTGCCCCAAGTGATGGTGAAGATGGCTTGGCCGGCCCCAGTGCCACCGGTGGCGGTGCCGTTGGTGATGTAGATAATTCCATGGAGGTCAGTGCTACCTGGGAGAATAGTGACTGTGCCGCCGGTGGTGATTGGGCTGGTGGAGTTGGTGACCACGGAGACGGTCGGGGTGGACGCCTCGTGAAACATCATGTTCGCGAGTAGGGCTGGGAAACCATTGGTATTGATTGTGCCAGCCGTCAGGGTGGTGATCGTGGCGTTGGTCATACCAACTCGGTCAAGCTGGTTTGTGCCGACTTCGTTGTTGGTAATGACGCCGGTGGGAAGGATGGCATACGTGGCCGTGCCGGTGAGATTGGCGGCGTTGGTGACGAAGCTGGCGAGGGTGGGGATGTTGGTGGGGCCGGATTGGGTGAGGGTGATGCCGTTGCCGGCGGCAGTGAAATTGGTGGGCGGCCGTTCGTTGGCGATGCTGAGGATGAGGTTGGCTTCGGCGACGTTGGCGGCGGCCCCGGGGTGGAGGCCGTCGACGTAGCCTGAATTTGTGAAGCTCGCCAGAGCGGAAGCGAAATCGCAAAGGACGACAGGGAACCCAAGGGACACAAGCAGGCGGGAATCGCCCAAGATTCCAGCGTTGTAATTATTAAACAGGGTTACGTCGCCCCCGGTTCCATAGTTCGTTGGGGGTGGTATGGTTGTAGCCAGAATAACGGGGGCCTGGGCAAGGGACGGCTCGACGGAAGCGATGTATTCAACGATAAGGATGGCGGCGCTGGTGGCTGTTACGGTGACGGTGTGCAATCCGAGGTAAAGATTGGTGTAAACAAAAGCTTCATAACTCATCGCCTGTCCGCCGTCGGATTGTAGATAGATCGCCTGGTTAGTGCCCATGATCGCGCCGTCAATTGTGACGGTGAAGGTGGCCGCACTGAGGCTGTAGGGTGATACTCCGATAACCACATTTCGGCCAAACACTTTAGCCGACGCGGTGTCCCCTGGGGTCTGCGTATATTTCGAGGCTGTAGGGATTCCGGGACTACTTGGTGTTGCCCAACTGCCAGTCAAGGTCATAAGGCCGTTGGTGGCGGCGATTTTATTGGTGCCGAGTTCCATCAGGAGCACGTTGCCAAGCCAAGAGAGTTTGAAGGCATTGCTATTTCCAGAAGTGGCGTCAAGCCGGTAGTCGTTGATGCCAACGTCGTAAGCGATGACTCCATTGTTTGAGTAAGCCGCCCTCCAGCAGTATTGCGATTGGTCAAGTAGATCATTGCCAATCCCGGCATAATTGGTGAGGGTCCAAGAATTGTTCGAGGCGACGAGGTAGGGCCAATTGATGTTGGTGGCGGGGAGTAAATAGCCGTAGGTGGTGGAGTCGCCAATGGTGATGAGGTTGGTGAGTCCGAGGAGTTTTTGGCGGATCATAGCTTCACGTCCGTCGGTTTGGGTGGAGGAGAGGATTAGGCCGGGCGTGGAGTTGGTGAAGCTGTTGGTGCCGGTGGAGTTGATGCCGCCGCTGGTGATTTGGAGGGAGCCAGGGCCGGCGGCGTTGTTGGTGATGACGGGGGTTTGGAGGCCGTAGTCGGCGATGAGGAAGTCGTTGCCGCCACTCGGGGCTTCGAAGATGGTTTGGCCGAGGATGGCGTCCACCAAGGTGAAGTTGCCGGCGGCGATAAGGAGGTCGTAGCTGGTGGCGCCACCGAACGTGAATCGGAAGTCGTCGGAGGCGGCGCCGGATGCGTTGAAGTTGCGGAGGACGCCAAAGGCGTTGGTTTCGGTGTGGATCCGGGAAAGGTCGGTGGTGTTGGTGAGGGTGGGGTTGGTGGCGGATCCTGAGAGAGCGGGGAAGTAGCTGGCGACGGCGAGTTGGCCCCCGTTGGTGATGATGGTGGTGCCGTCGCCGGGGAGGCCACCCCCGGAGCCGCCATTGGTGTTGACGGTGAGGGTGATGGCGAGCTGGGCGCCGTTGGTGGCGGCGGTGACCTGGGTGAGGCCGGCATTGGTGAAGACGTTAGTGACGTAAAGGACTAAAGGGACGGAAGTGAGGACGGTTTGGTTGGTAAGGAGGCTTTGCGCGGTGTAGGTGCCGGTGTCGGATGGGACGAGGATTTTGAAGGTGGTGTCAACGGGCGGGCCGCCCTGCAGGCGGCATTGGTAGAGGCCGTATTGGAGGCTCGGGACGGTGACGGAGCCGGTGGCGTCGGTGGTGAATTGGGTGAGGTTGGCGGCAGTCAGAGATCCGCCACCGGTGGCGAGGTAAGGGCCGGAGACGGGGGTGACGGTGAGTTTGGCGCCGGAGATGGGGGTGGCGGTGTTGTCTTGGAAATGGAAGGTGACCGACGCCGCCTCGGCGGCGGGAATGTAAAATGCAAAATGTAAAATGCAAAATGAAAGGCAGAGCACAATCTGGCGGATTGGGTGGATCTGACGGATCTGGTGGATTGGGCGCATTTATTGGTAAACCAAATGGGATTGGAGGACGGTGGCGGTGGCGGGGGCGGCGGTGAGGTTGGTGAGGCGGTAGGTGGCGCCGGGGTTGATGAAGTCAGCGAGGAAAGCGGGGCGGTTGCTTACGCCGATGATGCCAGAAACGGTGTTGGTGACGACGACGTTGGGGCTGTTGGAGACGATCAACTGAAAGACGGCGTTGGTGGTGATGGTGTTGGCCAGATTCAAGTAGAGGCTCAGATAGGCGCGCTGGTTGATGTTGGCGTATTGGGTGTTGGCGGCGAGGAGGTTGGTATCAAATTGGAAGTTGGCGGCGTTGGTGAAGGTGCCGGTGAAGACGTTGACTCCAGTGTTGGTGGCGGTGCCGGTGATGGTGCCGCCCTGAACAGGACTAAAAAGGTTGGCGTTGGTTTGGAGGGCGTAGCGGTTGTCGCTCTGGGCCCGGGTGTAGCCGGCGGTGATGTTGGGAATGGATCCGGAGGTGGCGAGAAAGGCGTTAGAGTAAGTGTTGGAGTCGGACGGGACGAGGATGGAGAAAACGGTGCTGGCGGTGGAGCTGTTGAGGCGGACTTGGTAGGTGCCGGCGGCGACGTTGGTGAAGCCAGCGAAACCGGTGGAGTCGTTGGTGCGGCTGAATTGGCTGCCGCTGATTAGGCTGGTGGCGTTGGTCTGGGGGGCGCTGGTGGGGGTGAGGATGGTGGTGGCGTTGGTTTCGCCGACGGAGTTGCCGGTGGCCCAGTAAAATAGCAGCGTGGAGGCGCTGCTATTTTGAATGCAAAACGAAAAATGAAAAATGAAAAATGTAAGGCAGAGGGCAATCCGGCGGATTGGGCGGATCTGACTGATCTTGGGGATGGTGATCATGGTGCTGGTGGGGTCATGAGGTTGCCGAGGGTGAATTTGAGATACATGCCGTCTACCAGGAAACCCTCGGCGATTTGGGTGAGCGGGTAGGCGCCGAGGTAGTCGACGACGCTCTCGGTGGTGGTGGGGTCGAAGGTGATGGCGCGGATGACTTCGCGGGCTTGTTCAACCAAATCAAACCAAGGTTCGCCATTGCCGTCGCCATCGGTCCAACTGCTGGCTTTGTCAATGGAAAGGCTCTTACCGAAAGATAACGCGACCCAAAACTCTTCGTCGACCATGCTGGCTTCTTCGAAGAGGCCGCGTTTGTTTTGGGAGTTCCAATGGACGCAGACGCGGAAGCCGCCGGGTTTGAGGCTGAGGACGCCGAAGAGATGGATGATGCTGTGGGAAATCTCAGCGGTGCCTTGGTGGCCGGAAGACCAGGCGATGAGGGGGTCGCGGGCGGATTTGAGGATGTCGGAGATTCTCATGGCATCGGGCGGATTGGGCGGATCTGACAGATCATTTAGGGGCCGATGGTGGGGTTGTTGGAGAGGCGGCTTTTGATGACGGCGGGGCCGCCGATCATGGCGCCGCTGACTTCTTGGACGGTGAGGTCCAAGGCTTCTTCGCGGGCGCGGATGCGCTCTAATCTGGCGCGATATTCTTTGGCCTGTTTTTTGAAGGGGTTTTGGTCGTCGTTGACTTCACGGCGACTGTAAAGGTCTTCACAGGCGAAAATAAGACTGGCTTCAATGACGAAGGCGGGCGGATTCCCGAAGGGAACTGGGTAGCGGCCGGCGAGGGCGGCATCGACGGCGTTGCAGGCGTTGGTGATGACATTGGCGAGGTTGGTGGCGATGAGGGTGGCGTCGCCGGTGTTGTCGTCGTCGAGGGCGTCGTTGACTTTGGATTGGGGAATCTTGGCGTAGATTTGACTGGCTGCGATGTAGGGCATGTCAGGCGGATTGGGCGGATCGGACGGATCGGTTAAAGTGAATGCCGCGCGTCCCCAGGCGCGCGGCAAGTCTGAAAGGGGGCGGAGGTTGAACGCGACCACCCTTGGCTTTCATAGTGTTTGCTGGGCGAACGGGTTCGCTGCGAAAGGTTAACGGCCGGACCAACTGGTGGCCCATGGGACACGGCGGGACATTTTGAAATAGTTGCTGGCCCCATAAAGGGTGATGACGCCGAGGGCGTCCTGATTGGAAACACCCATCAGGTTGACAGCGTAGTAACCTTCGAGGAGGGAGGGTGGAAGGTTGGTGTGGTAGGTGACGTTGGTGTTGCCGTTGTTGGTGAGCGGGCCCCAGATGAAGTCATAGACGGTGGGGATGGAGCCAACGCCGGTAATGACGCCGTTGTTGGTGTGGAGGATGTTGGTGGAGTCAACCAGAAATTGGAGGTAGAAATAAGCGTTGGAGGTGCCGCCGCTGGCATGGACGGAGTTGGAGAAGCTGGTTTCCAAGCTGATGCCGTAGCCTGGCCGAATGAGGAAGGGCTGGGGAACGGAGTTGGAGAAGGAAGCGGCGGCGACGACGTTGGTGCCGGCGGTGGCGTTGGTGATGGTGCCAACGAAGGGCTGGCCGTTGGTGTCGGAGACGGCGATGAAACTGACAAACGGGTCGGTGGCTTGGGCGCGGGCGGCTGGAGTAAAGGCAGTCAACGCAAAGGCGCAAAGGAGCAAGGACGCAAAGGTCTTGAACAGGCGGGGCGCGGATTTTTTGGAGGGGGTCATAGGATTATTTGGTCTGAGATTGAGAATTTGGAATTGAAAATTTGTTATTGGTGATTTGGCCCGGGCGCCATGTGGCGGCCCGGGCCGAAGTTGGTTACTTGCTGAGGAGGAGCTGGCCGGCGGCGGGGTTGCCTTTGGCGGCGCCATACATCCAAGCAATGCGGAAGTAGGTGACGCCCAGGGTGTGGTTGGTGTGCATGACGACCATGACGCTCATGCCGGTGTCCGGGTTGGTGACGGTCTGGACGAGGGCAGTGGCCGGGAGTCCGCTGATGGCCTGGGTGTAATCGTTCGGGAGGCGGACGGCCAGGGCGAGGGCGTCGGCGCGCATACCGAAGCCGGCGAGGTTGCCAGTGGTGGGCAGATTCTCGGCCTCAATGGGTTGGAACTTGGCGACGCGCGGGAGAAGGGATTCGCCGATGGCGGAACCGGAATCGCGGTTGATGAGGTTGCCGACGATGGTGGTGTCGCTTTCGAGTTGGCCGTGGTAGAGGCTCGAAAGGAGCAAGGTGCGGACTCCGCCGGTGACGCCGCGCAGGTTCAACGCGGTCTTCATGGCAATGACGGTCGGGCGGGCGAAGGCGTCGATGTTGGCGGTGGTGGTGGCGCCGGCGCCGGCGATGCCGTAGCCAGGGTTGCCGGCGCTGGCGCCGGTGAAGTTGGCGGCGGTGATGAGGGAGTAAACGTAGTTTACCATTTCCAACGCCATCGCGTAATGGATGCCCTCCTCCTGCTCAGGGAAAAGCAAGCGCTGGGTGCCGGCGAGTTCGTTGGCGTCGAACTTGGCGCCCGCGAACTTGTGGCGGTTGATGATGATGGGGACGTCGGTGGTGGTGTTGTCGCCAATAGCGTAACCGGTGGCGCCGGAAGAAATCGGGTCGTAGTCGCCGACGGTCGGGATGGCGCGCAGGCGGGTTTCAATGGTCTGGTTGTAGCGGGCGGACTCGGCGGAGAAATCCGTCGAGATGCGGGAGAGCATCGGGAAGTCGTATTTCAAAAGGTCGAGGGAGCGTTGGACGACCAGGACGCCAGCCAAGGTGCCGAGGGTGTTGGCGGCGGAGACGACGTTTTCGGAACCCTGTTCGACGAAGTTACGATCGCTCGCAGAGATGATGCCGTCTTTGACCGGGTTGGCAGAGGCGGAAATGACAGCGTCCCAACCGGCGTCTTCACGTGTGAAGAAGCGGCGGATGTTTTTGGCGTAGAAGCGTCCGGCCTCGGTGGCGAGTTTGGCGGATTTGCCGCCATTCTTAACTTTGACCTGGTCGTTGTTGTGGGCGGCGACGTAGCCCTGCAGAAGGGACTTCAGGGACTCGGAAGTGACCTCAACGGAGTCCATTTGTTCCATGCGGGTGCGGGGAAGGCTGGAGGTTTGCTGGGCGCTCACCGGAGAGCGGCCGCCCATGGATTCGAGGAGGGCGGCATTGGCGTCGTCGGCGATGATGAGTTCGCGCCATTTGGCGATGCGTTTGGCGTCGTCGGAATCTTTCGCCGGCTGGGGCGGGAAGACGCCGCGGGTGGTGGCGGCGGAGATGACGGCGTCGGCGCGGGCGGCGCGCTGGGCGGAGACGGCGGTTTGGAGGGTGGCGTTGTCGCCGGTGAGTTTGGTGACGGTGGCGGTGGCCTGGGCGGCAATGTGCTGGTTGAGGGCGGCCACTAAAGCGTATTTCTCGCGGATGTCGTCCGCGTTTTCGGCGGAGACGGCCTGGCCTTCGAGGGTGTCAATCTCGGTTTCGAGGGTGGCGAGACGGGATTGGGCTTGGACGGTGGTGAGGCCGGCGAGTTCGGCTAGACGTTCTGCGAGGGTTCTCTTCATAGGATGGGTGGATTTGGAACGGGACGGGTTGGGATTTTGATGCTGGGCGGAGATGGGGAGGTTGCGTTTGAAGGCCGGGATGTTGGTGAGGCTGCCCATAATCAGATGGGCGCCTTTGACAGTGGCGGGTTTGTCAAGACTGGTGTTGAACTTCGACGGGACGAAGTTCATGGAAAAGGAGCGGACGTTTTTTCCGGCAATGGCTTCGATGCCGGCTTTGCTGGTCTGGCACTCGACATAGACACCAGGCTTTGGAGTGTCAGCCCATTCGAACTTGATGGGTGTGCCGGCGGATTCGCGGCGTTCGTGGTAGAAGTCAAACCAAGGGGTTTGGCCGGCGGCGATGTAGGCGTCCCGGGCGCGGTTGAGGGCATCGGCGGTCTCGGCGTTGACGAGGACATGAATGTCCACCGGGGTGGTGGTGCCCATCATGGACGCCGAGATGGGGTTGACCCCGCCTGGCATGACCATGAAGCGTTTGACGGCTTCCGGGCCTTCGGGAAAAAGGGTCGGCCCGGCGGCGAAGGCGGCGCTGACTACGCCTTCTTCTTCTTGGGCGGAGGCGGCGGCGGAGATGAATCTGACGGATTGGGCGGATCGGAGGAGACGGGGGGCTGAGCGGGGGCGAGCTGGGCGGGAGTCCAGCGGGGCTGGGGTTTTTGTTGGGCCATAAGATTTAGTAGTGCGTGACACTGAGGCGAGTTTTACGCAGGGGGCGGGAACTGGCTAGCCGAGTTGGCCGAGTTGGCCGGTTGAAATAATGAAAAATGTAAAATGAGAAATGTAAAATGGGGGAAGGAGGGGGAAGAGAGGAGGCTCCTCTCCCTGGCCCTCTCCCCGCAACGGGGTTGCGGAGAGAGGGAATAGGAAGGCCTATTTTTGGCGCTCGATGGCTTTACGGCCGGCTTCGAGGATGAGGTGCTCGGCGGCGGGGGTGAGGCGGCCGTCCGGTGTGACGGGGAAGAAGGGGCGCGGAGGGATGATGACGCTCTTACGAAAGATGTGTTGGCCGTCGGGGCCGATGAAAGCGAGGGCTTTGCCTTTGGCTGTGATCTTGCCGCCGAATTGATGGATGGCGGCGTAGGACATGGGGGTGGAAACGGTGGCGCTGGAGTTGTTGACGGTGAGGTGGAAGCTGCGGGCGAGCTGGCCGCTCTTGTAGAGGTTGCTGGGGGTGCCACCGAATTTGGGTTTCCAGGGGGACGGACGCATGTCGGCGCCGACGGAGTTGAAGGTGCCTTTGGTGATGGACTTGAAGACGGTGCCCATGGCGCGGAGGACGGGGGCTTTGTTGCGGGCGAGCTTGAGGAGGCGGTCCAACTCTGGTGAGAGGGTGTTTTTGGTGATGCGGAAATACATTGGGCGGATTGGACGGATCTGACGGATCAGGTGGGGGGCGCGGTTTGGCGGATGGTGCGGGCGGTGATGCGGTTTAGGTGCTCTTGGGTTAGGTCGCTCGGGTGACTCATGAGATAGTTCCACAAGGTTGTGTCGGGGGAGATCATGGTTGTCTTCGCGGCGGCTTCGAACTGGGCCCAGACTTCCGGGTCGTAGCGCTGTTTGAGGTAGCCCATGGGGATGCGGAGGTCGTCGGGGTGCCACTTGAAACCGTCTTCGGGGATGGAGACGTCGTGGTCGGTGGTGCCGCGGATGATCTTGGATTGGTTGACGAGACGATCACGAGACGGGCCTTCGAGGACTAACTTGTCTTCGGGGTTGCGGTCGTCGTCTTTGGCGCGCTCCCGATCGACCTGGCCGGTGGACATGGTGCGAGTGTAACAGACGCAGCCGAGGTGGCCCCAGGGGCCGAAGTGGTCGTCCCAGAAGGGATCGGTCTTTGGAAGGATGACGCCGTTTAAAGCGAGGTGCTCGGGAGTTGGGACTTGGCAGTCGCCGTGCAGATATTGGAGGGCTTCGGTTTCGGGGTCTTCCTGGGCGGTGCGCCAGGTGCTGGCTTGATAGGCTTGGAAGCCGTTGACCCGAAGAATGGTTTCGGCGCGGATTTGGGAGCCTTCTTCGCCGAGGTAGGGTTCGAGGGCGTCGGCGATGTTTTGCTTAGAGTCGTCCCACTTGGCGCCTTCAGGGAGGGCGGCGACTTCGTCTTTGATGGATTGGAGGAGGTTGGCGGATTCGATGCCGGAGACGGTGAAGGCGCGGGCGCGCAACTCGGGGAGGAGTTGCTTGAAGACCTGGGCGGAAACTACCGGTTTGCCGGCGAGGAGGGCGGCGGCTTCTTTGTGGGGGGTGGTGTCGAAGCTAAAGGGCATGGGGGAGAATGCAAAATAGAAAATGTAAAATGTAAAATGGGGGGATGAAATTGGTCATGGGTTAGCGGCTCATGTAGATGCCAGGAAGGTTGGAGTTGACCAGGGCGACGGCGTTTTGTTTGCCGTAGGCGACTAGGACGCTCCCGACGGGCGGCCGGCTGGCGCTGCCGTCGGCCTGCAGGAAAACAATACGACGGCGGAGCCAGAGGAAGCCATCGGCGCCGCGGGCGAAGTTTTGAAACCATTCGGTTTCGGGACGGGCGTTGACTAGGGCGATGCCGTTGGCGTGAGAGATAAACTTTGTCAACCATTCGTGGACAGTGGAGTAAGGGGGGTTGAGCCAGACGCGGCCTTCCCACTCGAAAGCGAGGCCGTCGCCAGGGGGAACGATATTGATGGTGGCGTGGGCCATGGGGCCGGCGCAAGGATCCAGGTCGAAGGGGCCGAGGGATTTGACGAGGTCAGGAGGGGTATACCATTCGTCGGAGTAGGGCTTGCGGCGTTTAACACCGGGCATGTGGTTGGAGGAGCGGAGGGCCATTTGGCGCATACGGTTTGCTTTCCAGTTTTTGTCGGAGGAAATGACGACAGGGACGGAAGGGCCGGAAGCGGGATCTGTCTTCATTTTACATTTTGCATTTATCATTTTGCATTGGGCGCGGAGGGGTCGAGGGCCGCGCTGGCGGCGCCTTGGGCGGCTAATATCTGCAAGGTGTCTTCGACTTCGCGGGCGATGCGGGTTTGGTCCCAGTCGCGGTAGTAGGCGGCGAGCTTGGTTTGGAAGTCCTGGGCGCTAACACTGTCGTCAAGAATCTTTTTTATCGGAGCGCGATGGGCGCGTAACGCGGCGGCTAGTTGGGGGGCGCGTTGTTGGACGGTGTGTTGCCAACTTCCGACGGATGGGACGGATCTGTCGGATCGGGAGGCGCTGGCGCTGACGCCCTCCTTCGCCAAGGCTACGGAGGGTGATTTGCCGGGAGGCAAATCAGAGGGTAGGCCCGGGAAAACTGGATTGGGCAACGCGGCTTTGCGTTGGACGGGGAAGCCTAGGCGGCCGCCGATGCCTTCGATGGCTTCGTCGGTGGGCTCGAAACCACTTTGCTCGACGTTGACTAGGACTTTGCTGAGGGTCTCACTTTCGTCGGCTTCGGGGATGAGGACGCGGACGGTCGGGCATTCGGTGTCGTCGCCAGTGTTGAGGATGAGGATGCTGCGGACGAGTTGCTGTAACGTTTTGGCGGCGAATTTACCGCATCCGATTTTGACGTCGTCGAGGATTCTTTCATGGACCTGGCCGAGGGCGTTCGAACCACCACCACCTTCGCCGACGTCGGCGGTGAGGGTTTGGCGGAGGATTAATAGCTCGGCGGCTTTGTTGGCCATTTGGATAATGGCGAGCTGGGGGTTGTTGCCGGCGTTGGCGGCGGCTTCCTTCAACTCGAGGGTGACGCCGGCCGGGAAAGACGCATAGGCGGCGCTGCCCATGTTCTGTAAAAGGATGTTGAGTTTGGCCTGGTCTTCGCTCGAAAGGTTTTGGTCGTAGGTGGCCCAACGGAAGGGTTGGCCGAAGATCTGGGTGAAATTCAAAAACCATTCGAGGCTGAAATTCATGGCGGCCCAATACCAGGCGAGGACATGAAGCAAGGCGCCGCCGAGCGGGTGGCCGGTTTTGTTTTTGCAGACGGCGACAAGGAATTTGTTGGGGGGAAATTCTGTAAACTGGGCGCGGCTGTAGAAGTTTTGGGGGCTTTGGATGGGAGGACGGTCGCCGCCGAGGGAGAGACGTGGGTTGATGGGGCCGGCGTTGGGAGCGGGAATGCCGACGCCGCTGAATTGGTTGTCAAGACGGGCGGAGGTGCCGAGTTTGAGAAAGAGGCGCTCGTTGCCGGGGCCGAAAGGGTAGCCATACCAGCTCGGGTGGACCCAGCGGGTGGCGCGCGGGGCCCAGGCGGGTCCCTCGGCGGAAGTTCCGCTTCCCAAGGTGCGCATTTCCCAGTCGATTTCGAGGACGGAGATGCCTTTGCCGCGGGCGTCCATGATGTCGGCGACGGTGGATTCCAAGTCGTTTTCATCGGCGGTGGGATCCGGACGCATACTATATAGAGCCTCTTCAACGAGGTCGCGGCGGCGTTCGGCTTCTTCGGTGGGTTCGTTGTGGCCGGCGGTGAAAGGCTTTATCTCGAAGCGGACGGCGCCGATTTGGTCGCGGTCAACCATGGCGACGACACCATCGCGGAGTTGATTCAAGCATTTGCTCAACTCGGGCCATGTGGTTTCCATGAGGTCGAACATTTCCCACTGGGACTGGAGGTCGCCGGCCAAGGCTTGGCGGAGGATGTATTCGATGTTTTGCGGGGTGTAGAAGCTGATGCCGGCGCCGAGCCATCGGGCTTGCATGGCGGGGACGAGGAAAGACGGAATTACAGAACTTTGAGACTGTGAGTCGGGGCGGCCCTCCTTCGCCAAGGCTACGGAGGGTGATTTGCTGCGCAAATCAGAGGGTGACGCGGAGACGGTGGTGAGCATGGCGCGGGCGGCGGCGCGGGAGCGGGCGTCGAATTGGGTGCCGAGGAGTTTCATAAACAAATGGAAAATGAAAAATGAAAAATGGAAAATGAAGACATTGAGTTAATGGGCAAAAGGGGCGGACGCCGCGCGCCGCCGAGGGTTTGGGGCGGTTTTGGCCGCAAAAAGGCACAAAGGGGCGCAAAAAAGAGATTTCAACGCAAAGGCGCAAAGGAGCAAAGGCGCAAAGTTCGGTTTTCCGCGTCTGCCATTTTGCATTTTACATTTTACATTTTTCATTTCTTCAGGGGTAGGCGGAGGCGGGGGCGGTAGGTGGATTGCTGGCGGGTGGTTTGGGCGAGGCCTACGGTTATGCCGGCGAGGCTGGTGATGGCGCCAGCGTTGTTGCGGAGGGCGCGCAAGGCGAATCTCGCGCCGTCGAAGGTGTCGCCGTGGCGTCCGTCCTGGTCGGGGATGCAGACGTATTGGCCTTTCTCTTTCTTCACCAGGCGCCAGTCTTGACGGATGTATTTTTCGGGCGGGAGCCAAAGGTGGTTGTCATCAAGTTCGGCCACCAGAGCGCCGCAAGTCTGTTGCTTGGTGGTGATTTTCTCATCGCGTCCAGGGACTTGAACGGTCTCACTGCCGACGACGAGTTGGACGGGAAGCAAGGTGCCGAGTTCGTCGGCGGCCATGGCGGCGAAGTAGCGTTCGTTGGTGGCATCAATGGCGAGCGCGCGGGGCGGGCCGGCTTTGCGGGCGCGCAAGGTTTCAATGATGCGGCGGGCGCGCTCGAGCTGGACGCGATATTCGGCAGTCTTCCAAATGAAGATGGCGCGGAGGATGAGTTCTACGCCGTGCTCTTCGATGACGGAGAAGCTGGAGGGGTTGCTGGTTTCGTTGGTGGTTGTAGCGAGGTCCCAACCGAGGCCGAGGCGGCCGCCAGTAACAAGCCGCGTGAGATTTGGTAGGGCGCGGTCGAAGTCGCCGTCGCTCTGGATTTGAAAGAAGGCGCATTGGCCAATACCGCGGCGCTGGGCGGTGTCGAGCTGGGTGGATCCACAGGCAGAAGTGCCTCCAAGGGTGCGGATGCAACCATAGTTGCGGTCCCAGGCGTCTTTGTCCTGGGCGGCGGCGCGGGATTGTTGGGGGGTAATCGGCGCGCCGGTGTCGTCGTCGTAGAGGGGGACGCCGTCGGCGTAGGCGTCGTAGGCGGAGACGCGGAGGACGTGGACATGAAGTTCGGTCTCATACCAGTTGCCTTTCGGATTGACAGGGAAATCAGCTATGACGGGATAGGCGAGGAGGTCGTTGCTATAGTGCGAATCGTCCGGGGAAAAGGTGGTGGCGAAGAGGCAGCGGAAATTCGGGTTCGATGAAATGATCGGGAACATGGCCTCGCAGACTTCGGGGAATCTTTTGGCGCGTCCGACTTCGTCGAGGATGAGGTCGCCGGTTTCGCCGACGGCGTCGGGTGTCAAGGCGACGATCTTGGTGCGGCTATAGACGGTGCGGCTGTGGTAGAGGCGGAGTTCGAGCCGGGTGGTCTGGTATAGCTCGGCGAAGTCGTCGGCGGCAAGAGACTTGGTGGAGCGGCCCTGGTCGTCAACGACGTCAAGTAGATTGGCGGTGGGGACGGTGAGGTTGGCGATGGCGCGGCGGAGTTCGTCGGCCTCTTTACGAATCATTTCCTTGCCGAGTTCGACTTTGACGGAGCCGAAGATGACGGTGTGGCCCGGGGTGCGCATCATCTTTTTGAGGGCGATGCGGGCACAGATGGTGGTCTTACCATACTGGCGGCGGGCGACGAGGGCGCAAAGGCGGTGGCGATCGACGCCGCGCTCGAACTCGATTTGGCCGGCGCGAGGTTTGAGGGTCGAAGACATGGGAGGTTTAACCACAAAGAACGCAGAGAACCCAAAGAGGGGAATAAGGCCGGGTCTTTGCGTTCTTTGCGTTCTTTGTGGTTGGAAAGATTTTTATCATTTCCAGTTTTCGCCAAACATGAGTTTGCCGAGTTGCTCGATTTTGTCGGAGTTGCTGGCGGAGCCGTTGGCGATAGCCAACGCGGCTTGGTCGTTGGCGTGCTTTAAGAAGCCGGTTACATACTTGCGCTGGTATTCGCGCTCGGCTAGTTGGACTTTGTCCTCGGCGACTTGGACTTGTTTTTGGAGGAGCTTTAGCTTGGCGTCGTCGTTGGCGAGGCGGCGGTTGTTTTGGTCGCCGGTGCGGAGGGTGCTAAGGCTCTCGGCGAGGTCGGCGACGATTTTGTTGAGGGAGACTATTTTCTCCTCGGGGGAATCGGACGAATCGGGCGGATTGGACGGATCATCGGCGGATTCAAGGTTGCGGATGAGACTGTCTAACTTTTCCAGGACTTCGAGGATGCGGCCGCTGAGGATGGCGGCGGCGCCTTCGGTGAGGTTGCCGCCACCGGCTTTGGCCAATTGGATGCTCCATTGGCTCATTTCGTGGAGGCGAGTCAAACTCTCGCGGCGGCGGAGCCAGTCCTGATAGCCGCCTTTACGCCATATCGAAAGGTTGGTGTCGGTGACGTGGAGGCCTTCGAAGTCGGCTTCGAGAATCTTTTTGACGGTGGGGTTGGCGTTGAGCCAGGGGAGGATCTGGCGGCCGCTCTGGCCGTCGAGGAGGCGCTGGTTGAGTTCGTCGCGGAGGGCGGCGGGGAGGCGGGCGATTTTGCCTTGGGGTTGGTTTTGCATCAAATGAGAAATGAAAAATGAGAAATGAAAAATGACTGAAGGAAGGCCGAAGTTAGGTCTTCATTTCGCATTTTACATTTTACATTTTGCATTGGGTTCAATCCCTTCGGGGGTTGGGGGCGCTTCGTTCGACGGCTAATAGGCCGTGGGATGTGGCGGTCCACCATTGGGTGCTGCCAAGGGGGTCGCGCTCGAAGGTGGCGAGGTTGAGGCCGCGCAAGGATTCGAGGACGCTCAAGAGATCGGCCTCGGATGGCACGAAGCCGAGGTGGGTGCGGAGGGCGCGGGCGAGGGCGATGGGGGTGACGGCGGTGGGATGGCGCGCGGCGAGTTGGTCGAGGGTGGCGTGGCGCAGGTCTTCTTTTTCGGTGGCTGATAGGGGGTTCATAAAACGGGAATTTTTAACCGCTAATCTTCGCTAATCCGGGGACAAATTTGGGATTGGGAGTGGGGGACATTAGCGTTTATTAGCGGTTAGGTTTTTGTTTTCAGGAGCGGGAACGAAAGGTTGTTTGATCGATTTTGCCTTCGATGCGGCCGAGGCTGCGTTCGATTTCTTGAAAGGTCTTTTGCATTTCTTTGCGGATGTTGGCGTCTTCGGAGCGGAGGGTGGCCCAGATTTCGCCGGTGGCGTCTTCGAGTTTTTGGACGCGCTCGGCCATGTTGGTGGCGGATAGGGCCAACGATTCATTGGGGGGATGGGGGACTTTGCCGCGGATGCCGTTGACGAATTTGGCGCCTTCGTTGAGGAGCATGAGGACGAAGGCGAGGCATCCGAGCCAGGCGGCGATTTCGACGGGGACGGAATCGAAAAGGGAGCTTGGGCGCAAGGTCGCGGGGGCGGGGGCGGCGTCTGCGAGGGCGGAAATGCAAAATGCTAAATGCAAAATGATAAATGCGGAGAGGGTTTTTAAACCGCTAATCTTCGCTAATGGGCGCTGATCAGATGGCCTGAATGATTGGGAGTGGGGGCTATTAGCGGTTAAAAAATTCATGTCAATAGGAGAGGTCGGCCTTACTCATGTGGCCGGTGGTGGTGGGGTGGCGGCCGTTGAGGAGGTCGAGGTAGGTGAAGACGTGGTGGTCGCCTAAAAGGGAGTGGATGCCGATGCGCCAGTTGCGCCCCACCAAAACGAGGATGTTGGCGGCGAGGCCTTCAAGGGGCGGGTCCACCATGCGCGGGCCGTGGCCGCCACTCATTACGTCGGGCCACCAGATCCGATGGCCGACGTGGCGATTGCCGAGGATCCACGGGGTTTGCCATGGGACGATGTCGGCGCCGTGGTGATACCAGTAAGACTTCCGGCCAAACCGGACGTCATACATATTCCGGAAAGTTGCGTTGCCCGGGCGCGCGGGGGCGATGGGGAGGATCCAGGCGATAAGGGGGCCGGCCCAACTTTCAAAACAATAGGCGGCGGCGATTTCGGCTTGGGTGGCGCCGCGGCTGTGGCCGGTGAAGATGAGTTGGCAGTGGCCGTCGTCAAGAGAATGGATGGCGCTGGTGATCTTGGGCAAGAGGGCTTGGACACCGTCGTCGAAGCCGATGTGGACTTCGGCGCCGGGCCAGGGAGCGAAGGGGCGGCGTTTGATTTTGAAATCGGAGATGAGGCTGGCGAGGTTGTGGGTGCCCATGAAAACGACCCAGATGCCCGACTGAGTCGGGTTGCCATTATTCCCCGGGAGTCTCAAAATCATGACGCGGTCGCAGCCGGATTCGTGGATTTGGGCGTCGGGGTATTTGGCTTGGAGGGTGGAAAGGGGGTGGTAGATGTCGGAGGAGAGTTGGGCGGCGGTTTGCTCGGCCCAACTGGGGGGGAGTTGTAATTGTGGGTTCTGAGTCAAAGAATCAGAGGGTTAACCGCAAAGAACGCAAAGAACGCAGAGGAGATGCCGAGGCGCGATGATGTGCATTGGTTTGGTCGTCCGGTTTCATCTTTGCGTTCTTTGCGTTCTTTGTGGTGAAATGGTTTGTGGTTTACCCTCCTTCGCCAAGGCTACGGAGGGTGATTCGCCGGTAGGCGAATCAAAAGGTGAAGCCGGTCATGACGGTCAGCATGGGGATGTAATCGGTCTTGCCGCCGGTCTGCAACTCAACGCGAAGGCCCATGAAGGTGTGGGTGGTCAAGGCTTTTTCCAACATGAGGAAGCCGGCGCCGTAACCCTGATGGCTGGGACTGAGCCGGAGGCCGCCCATGATGCCGCCGGTGATCTTGGTGTCAACGAGAACGATGTTGTAGCCGACGCCGACTTCCTGGCTGAGGATGGTGTTGAAGACGCCGGCATTGAGGGTGACGGCCTCCAAGCTGATGTTCTTGTAAACATTGTAGCTGAGGCCGATTTCTTGGCCGAGGTTGATGTTGTTTTGGAGGACGGCGCCGGTCCACAAAGAGCCGTGGTAGTGGCCATTGGTCCCGGTGTCGAAGGTGCCGGCGTAGTTGGTGTTGAAGGTGGTGAAGTAGCTTCCGGCGGTGGCGAGGAAGGAATCATTCGGCGGCGGGATCTGGTTGGGGATGTTGGTGACAATGATGATTTGCGCGGCTGGAGCCGGGGTGGGCATTGGGGTTTGGGCGGAGGCGACGTAGGCGGCGGCCCAAAGGGAGCCGATGATGGCGAGAAGGGGAAGTAATTTGGATTTCATAGAATGGGTCTGGGGTTTATGGGTGAGTTGAACGAATCACGGGGGCAGTGTCGGATATGGGGTGTTCTACGGCTAGCCGAGTTGGCCGAGATGGCCGGTTGAAAAAATGTAAAATGTAAAATGATAAATGCTAAATGAGGGGAATGGGCTTGCGGACAGCCTGCTTGCGGATGAAAGCAGTCACGTTTTCGGTGATGGTGGTAAATCCGCCCGGAATCACGGGATGCCATTTCTTGCACGGGCGACAAAAGAATTTGTCACCGCGTCTGGTGGGTCCCGGCGTGGTAATCAACTCCCAGCCTTTCGGCGGTTTCGGTTTTAATGATGGGCTCATATTATAGAGGTTTGGAGCCTACTTTGCGCAGTAGGGGAAAGAGGGTTAACCGCTAATCTGCGCTAATAGGGAGGTGGCGAGGGCGGTGGCGAGGTTTACCGGGACGGCGTTGCCGATTTGCTTGACCTGGGCCAGCGTTGGCTCAGAGTTTTTCGACTGCTGCGCCGCGGGAAAGCTCTTCCACGGCGCTTCCCAGAGTGTTTTTTGCCCACGTAAAATGAGGTCTGTATTGACCCGCGGCCTGCATGGATGATTCCAGTTTCCACCCCCAGTTTCACCAAGGTTTTTCCAGTTAGCTCCTCGGAGGCTTGCGCCGCCTTCCGCTGGTAACGTATAGGTAATCAGCCGCCTGTATCCAAGCGCCTTTGCTGCCCGCCAGCTCGCCTGATAAAGCATTGAGCAGGCGTTACGCGTGCCGTCGGTGCAAAGTCGGTTCACCTCCAAGGTCCAGCCGTTATCCAGCATCCGGGCCACGGGACGACCAACAATTGCCACGCCGCAAACTTTACCATCCTCCGAAACTGCCACACTGAAAACATGGCCGGGGGTCGGCTTATGGTGCCGATGGTGTAACTTCACAAATGCGTTCGCTTCGGCGTGTGTGATCGGTTGCAGGTTCATAGAACGCTTTGCGCGATGGCCACTCTCTGTTTTTCAGGTGTCATAGTTTTTTCGGGTCGTTTTTTTGGGGTCATTTAAGCAGGGGAGTAAGGCTTGTGCTGATAGCTGGGCAGCGTGGACAGCCTGCTTGCGGATGAAAGCAGTCACGTTTTCGGTGATGGTGGTAAATCCGCCCGGAATCACGGGATGCCATTTCTTGCACGGGCGACAAAAGAATTTGTCACCGCGTCTGGTGGGTCCCGGCGTGGTAATCAACTCCCAGCCTTTCGGCGGTTTCGGTTTTAATGATGGGCTCATATTATAGAGGTTTGGAGCCTACTTTGCGCAGTAGGGGAAAGAGGGTTAACCGCTAATCTGCGCTAATAGGGAGGTGGCGAGGGCGGTGGCGAGGTTTACCGGGACGGCGTTGCCGATTTGCTTGACCTGGTCTTCACGGTTGCCACTGAATTGGTAATCCTTGGCGAAGCCCTGGGCGGCGGCGAGTTCGTGGGGTTGGAGCATTCGAAAGAGGATGTCGAGTTCGGCGACTGAGCGGCCTGATTTAGGATCAACTAAGAGGAAGCGATCTCGGCTGGTGACGGTGTCAAGGGGGCTGGCTAAATCCTTGGCGGCACCGGTGCCGTAGTATTTGACGATGAAAGGCTCTACGAGGGCGAACCAGTTGGCAGTGTCGAGGGTGGGGATGGGCTCGGTGACGGGATAGTTGCGGCGGTCGCCGTCTTCCTTGCCGGCGTGATGGCCGTGGAATTTGGTGAGGAAGGGCTGGATTAAGGCGACGTTCTGTTTGCTGACAACGGTGAAGGCGGGTTGGTCAATGGAGCGGGCGCAACATCCGGAAGAACCGGTCTGGTCGGGTTGGACGATGAAGGGCTGGCAGAGGCCGATGTGGTTGCCGCCAGCGGTGACGGTCGGAGCGGGGCGGCTTAGATCTCTGGTTTTGTTGGTGCCGTATAGCATGACGAGGAAGGGCTCGGCACTCTCGCCCCCGAATTTGCGGAGGCCGGCGGCGATGCGGCGGAGGGTGTTGTCGCAGAGTGGTTTTTTGCGGCGGAAGATGCTTTGGCCTTTCAAATCCCAATCAACGATTTCGCGCGCGCTGCGCCACCGCGGCAAGGTCGCGCCGGCGCGGCTGTGGCTGGGCGTGGGCCAGGCGATGGGGCCGCGCGCCTTTGTGGCCAGAATAAAGAGGCGCTCGCGGGTGGTGGGGTCGCCGAAGTCGGCGGCGGTGAGGATGCGATGTTCGACGGTGTAGCCGATGGCTTGGAGGGAGTTGATGAAGGCGTGGAAGATTTTGCCTTTCTTCCTTTTCAGGGGCTTGCCGTTGCGGCCCAAGGGTCCCCAATCCATGAACTCGCGGACGTTCTCAATGAGGATGGTCGAGACGTCGAGGGCTTCAGCCCAACGGCAGACGTGCCAGGCGGTGGCTCGGGATTGTTCGTTACGGGGCCGGCCGCCGGCGGCGCGGGAGTGGTTGGTGCATTCGGGGCTGGCAGCCAAGAGGTGAAGGCGCCCGCCGGGGATGGCGAGGCGGGGATTGACGCCGTCGAGGTTTTCGCAGAGGTGCCGGACTTCAGGATGGTTGAGGGTGTGGGTGGCGATGGCGGTGGGCCAGTGGTTGACGGCCAGAAGGTTCAGGGAATGGCCGGCGGTACGACAGGCGTTAACGATGCCGGCAGAGGTGCCGCCGGCGCCGCAGAAGAGGTCGGTGGCGTAAATGGAAGGCATAGGGATTTTCGGACGGATTGGGCGGATCTGACGGATCTAAAGGATCGTTAAATGCGGGCTTCGGGTGGCAGGTAGTCGAGGCCGACGAAATGGAAGACTTCTTCTTCGCTGGCGATCTGATGGCGCTCGGAGCCGCGGCTAAAGCCGGGACCGTAGGGGTTCCATTTCCAACCGATGGCCTGGGCGGCGGCGGCGATGCGGATGTTGCTCTGGGCGCTGCCTGTCCTGCAGACGAGGTAGTTGAACCAACATTCCTCCGTTGTGGCGAAGAAATCCACCGGGATGCCGGTTTTGACGGCGCGGGCTAGTTTGTTTTTCTCGCCCCAGGTTTCATGGCCGTCTTTGTTGAGGCGCTTTTCCAAATGGCCAGAGAGGATCAAGGTGGAAATGATTTCGTCGACGCAGTTTTGGAGGAGCGGTTTGGTGCTGAAGAAGTCGGCGGGGGGCAAGGTGCGATAGGTGGGGATGTAGAGGATTTCGATGTCGCCGACTTGGGGTTTGCGGCGGCGGATGGAACCGGCAATTTGGATGCGTTCGACGGCGTCGCCGATGCCGGTGATGGAATGGATGATTTTGTTGGCAACGGCCTCGGCGGTGGCGAGGAGGAATTTAGGTTTGTCGGACATGGCTTTTTTAACCGCTAATCTTCGCTAATTCAGAGGGTGATGGGGGTGATGATGGTTGCGGTGAAGAGAATTATGACGGCGAAGTTTTTCATAAGGAAGTGGGGATTTTTTACAGGAGGAAGACCGAGGGCGCAGAGTTAAAATCCTTCGCAGATTTCTTTGTTGGGGGTGAGAACGCCTTGCGCGATTAGGGCCGTGCGGAGCCATTGAGCTTCTTTGTTGCCTTTTAAAACAAGGATGCAACCAGTGGCGTTCGTTATATTGGATCCGAGGAAGATGACGCTGGCTTTATCGGTGTCGCGTTCGAAGTTGGTTAGGAGTTTTTGGGCGGCTGCCATTTCGGCTTTGTCGAGGGGCATATTTCTTTTTTGGGTTAGGTGTCGGTGGAGTTGGCGAGGAGGGCTTGGATGCTGGCTAGGGTGATCATTCTCCGGGTGCCGGCGAAGAGTTGGCGGCTTTGTAGCCGGCCTTCTTCGCAGTAACGGCGGATTGACCGCTGGCTTTTGCCTAGGATTCTAGAGGCTTGTCTTGTGCTGACTTCTTCGCCCAGTTGCTCGGGTTTGTTGGGGACTAAGAGGATGGCGCCGGCGGTTTGGGGGATGCGGGTGTAGGTCTGCAGGGAGTGGGGCGCGGCTGTCGAGGCCAGTAAAGCGGGGCGGCCGGGGCCGGTGTTCGGGGTGCGAATGCCGTCGCGGCCAGGCTGGGGTGTGTTCATATGAGTTGGGCTTGGACGGTTTCGGCGGGGCGGGTTTCGGTGGCGCGCCATTGGTCCCAGGTGGATTGGTCGCGGGCGGCGTAGATTCCTTCGTGACAGTCAGACGACGGCTTGACAGCGTCGTCAATGAGGGTGACTAGGCCGAGCTGGTACAGTTCGGTGGTGCGGGGGCGCAAGGTGAGGAGGTCGATTCCGCTGGCGATCGCGAGTTGGCGGGTGGTGCACGGGCCGTGGGTTAGCCAGGCTTCGTAAACGTTGGAGCGGGCGACGTTGAGGTGGGCGCGAAGGCTCTCGAAGGTGGCGTTGCGGAAGTCGATGGGGGTCATGGGAAATGAAAAATGAAAAATGAAAAATGAAAAATGAAGAATGGGGGTCAGGAGGCGAGGGCTAGTTGTTTGTTGGCTTGGTCCATTTGGCGCTGGAGGCGGGTGATTTCGCGGTCGAGATACCATTTGGCTTTTCGAAGGTCTTCCATCTTGCGGCCTTTGTGGTCGGCGCGGGCGATGTATTTGACCACGTTTCCAAGGTGAAAACCAAGGTTCCAATCTTCAATGACGGCAATAACCTCAAACTTGCCGGCGTTGTAATGGGCCGGGTGGTTGACTGGTGATGGCGTAGGTTTGGCAGGTTTGGATTTCATGCTTCGTCGGGGGTGGTGATGTCTTCGCCGTGGGCTTCGGGGCCGGATTTCTCGGGCAAGCGCTTGCGCTTGGTGTCGAGGATGGAGTCGTCTTTGACGATGGCGATGGTGATTTTGGCGTCGCCGTCGGGGAGCCAAACCTCGGCGCTGTCGTGGTATTTGCGGCGGAGTTTGACGGCGCCAGCGAGGCTGGCTATGAGCTGGTTGGCGTTGGCTTTGGCGGGAAGCAAGTAGTCTTCGTAGCCGAGGGTGAGGATGGTTCGCATAGTGGGGATGGGATTGGTCGGATTGGACGGATTGGGCGGATCTATGGGCGTTTGAGAGCGGCTTTGAGTTTTTCGTAGCCTTCGAGGATTTGGGCGGCGGTTTTGCCGTCCGGCGACGGAGGCGCGGACGGGCGGCCGGTGGCGCGCAGGGCGGCGGCGCGGTTGGGGTCGATGGGAGTTGGCTTGCGGATGACTTGGCGGGCTTCGGCCAGGTCTTCCTCGAAGCGGTCGGGTTGGCCGATGAGGTTCGAGAAACGGAGGGAGCCGGAGTTGCGGGTTTGATTCCGGATACCGCGCTTGAGGTGTTGGATGACGATGAGAAGATCGGGTTGGGTGAAGCCGCGCGCGGCCCAGTCGAACCATTGGCGCTCGCGATACATGTCGAGGCGCAAGACGTAGCCGGTGGCGGCCTGGTAGGCGGCGTGGAGGTTGGGGATGTCGGCGGGGGTCATGGGGGAAGAGAGAACGTGAGATCGTGAGACTTGGAGACTATAAGAGGAAATGGGGGTTGAGGCGGAGACATTGTTGGATGTTCGCTGGAGGTAACGGGACGCGGTCCCAACCGGGGTCTAACTCGGCGGAGGGAGGGACGGAACGGTCTTCAGGGTCGGAAAAAACACTGTGGCGCGCGGCGATGTAAACGATGGGGAGGATGAGGTAGGCGGCGGCGAAAAGGTAGATGATGGGGGTCATGGCAATGTAAAATGTAAAATGTAAAATGAAAAAGTTAGGAGTCGGAGGACTGTTCTTTCAACAGGGCGTTGACTAGCTTTTCGATGTCGGCGTCGGTGGCTTTGATGGTGACTTGGTCGGTGTCGTTGGTGTAGGCGCATCCGATTTTGCCTAGCTCGCAGACGGTGAGTTTACGGAGGGCGTCTTTATCGGGTTTCTCGACGGTGTGGATTAGCTCGGCGACGCGGTCGGGGAAGTGTTTTTTGATGAGGGCGACGACTTTGGACTCGGCGTCCTCGACGTCGGGAAGGGTGACTTGGCCTTCTTGTTTGCGGAGTCCGAATTTGATGTTGTCGACGGTAACAGTCTTGGGTTTGACGAAGAGGTCGCGGTTGAGGTCGATGGCGGCGGCGAGGTTGTCGCGGTGGTGGCGCGTGATGGTGGTGGCGTTTTTGATGTCGGGCATGTTTTCATCTTTGAGGCGCTGGATGGCTTTGGTGAGGTGGGTGAGGATGTTGGCCAGTTTTTGGCGGGCGGCGGCGTATTTGTGGGCCAAGGAAGTGAGGTCGGAGAGGGTCATGGGAAATGTAAAATGTAGAATGAAAAATGGAAAATGCTGAATTAAAGGCGCCCGATGGGGACGGTGTGGAGGTCTGCGTATTGGTCGGTGAAGTTGGCGGCGAGGGACTCGGCGGCGGCGCGGAGATCGGCGTCTGTGGAAAGGCGGTTGGCGACCTGGGTGAGGCTGTATTGGACGAGGTCGCGCGGGGTGTCGAGACGGCGGGCGATCTCGCAGTTGTTGGTGAGGGTGACTTCGGAGATGAGCCAGAGGGCCAGTTGGCGGTGGCCGCATACGGTGTGTTTGCCGTGGTGAGCCATCATTTCTTCAAGGGGCACGCCTTCGGTTTCGGCGATGGCGGTGAAGATGGCGATGATGATTTGGTCGAGGGGATCGGTGGGGGGAGTGGGGAGTTTCATATTGGGGATTTTGGGTTTTGGGATTTTAACTGCTGGTCTGCGCTAATCGGGGAGCCCTCCTTCGCTGAAGCTTCGGAGGGTGAATCGGTGGGGGCCGATTCAGATGCCGGAAAATCCAATGGCCATTCCAGAATGCCGGTGCGGGCGTTGGCTAAGCCTGGCTGGAGGCGGATGGCCTCGGCAGCGGCTTCGCGCGACGGAAAGCGAGTGGCGTTGCGATAGGTGGTGATGGCGAAGGTGGGCCATTGGGCTTTGCAAATGGCGATGCCGTGGCCTAGGTAGGTGATGATGAACTCCCGGGTGGGGACGGGAGGGACTTCAGGGACGGAAGGGACGAAAGGGACTTGGGGCTCAATTGTTGGCATAGGCGGGGATGTGGTTGGGGAGTTGGATGGCGTCATGGGACTGATGGGACGAATGGGGACGGGCTTTTTGGCGGTAGGTGTTGGGGCGGCCGGTCAGGTAGCGCTGGAGGTTGTAATAGAGTTTCCACAAGGTCTTTTCGTCGGCTTCACCCAAGGTGCATTTATAGGTTCTCCTGCAGGCGGTCTCGGCGTAGGTGATGTGTTTTTTGTGCTGTTGGAGGAGTTGCATGATTTTCCACTCGGCGATGCGGCGGGGCTCGGTGGCGGCGCGTTGGTGGTGGTGGAAGGCGCGATCGTCGCGGCCGAGGAGGTGGAGGAAGTGGGCTTTGATGGCGTTGTAGTCGGTGGAGCTGGCACAGGTGAGGCCCCATTTGCCGCAGGCTTGGGCGACTTCCTGGTGGCGGAATTTCTCGAGGGAGAGGCCCTCCTTCGCCAAGGCTACGGAGGGTGATTTGCCGGGGGGCAAATCAGCGGCGAGGATGCGGTTATAGGCCTCCGCGGCGAGGATGCTTAGCTCGGCTTTTTGTTTGTGGGATAACATATCTGGCGGATCGGGTGGATCGGACGGATCGCTAGCGGGCTCGGGGTTGGGCGACGCAGCGGCTTCGGGCCTGGGTGATGGACTCGCTGATTTGGGCAAGGGTGAGCGGTTTATCGTTGCGGGATTGTTTGATGACTCTCCGGACGAAGCTCCAGTTGCCAAACATGGGGGACTCGGCGGCGATTACCTTGGCGGCGCGGGTCTGGGTGTCCAAGGTGTCGAAGGTGATGTGGTTTTGGTCGAGCATGTAGATGATCTCGTCCGCTGGCGGGGTCGGAAGTTGGACGCGGCGGCTTAACCGGTTGCCGAAGAGTTGGATGGCTTCGTCGAAGCTGCCACTGACGAGGCGCTGCATGAGTTTGGGGATGCACAGGAGGACGGGGACGACGAGGGTGCGGTTGATGAGGGTCTTGATGATGTTGAGGCCGCCGGGGCCCATGTGGTGGGCTTCATTGATGAAGAGGATGAGTTTGCGGCGGTTTAGCTGGTCGACAATGGTTTCGAGGCGCTGGCTGGGACGGGTCAACGGCTTGAGGGCTTCGCCTTTTTCTTCGGCTTGGCGGCGGACGTCGAGGGCGTTGAGGATGTCTCCCAAAACGACGTTGAGGCTGGGGTTGCGGACGCTGTCGCGCCAGAGTTCGTGGGCCTCGGTGGCGACGCTGGCGCGCGGCCATGTTTTCAGGAGGTAACGGAGGCAGGTGTCCTTGCCGGTGCCGGTTTCGCCCTCGATGACGACGAGGCGGCGGTTGGTCTCGGTGGTGAAGGCTTCGGCGACGGCGGCGCGGGTTTCTTCGATGTTGGTGAAGGTGTCGTATTCGGTCTCGGCGGGCTCGTCTTTGGCTCTCAATGCCGCAGCGTAGGTGGCGGCGGCCTGGTAGTTTTTGAGCTGGGTCTCGAGGTTGAGGCCTTCGGTGAGCGGATCTTCGGGGTCGAGGATGCGCTTGAAGGTTTTGGAGGAGCCGATGTGTGGGATTTCGCGGGCGAGTTTGGCGTCGGACCACTCGCGGCTGAGCTGGTAGGAGCGGATGTCGGCGGCGAGGGCGCGGAGTTGGGGGATGGTGTCCATTTTGGGGATCGGATGGGGATTTGTTTTTTAACCGCTAATCTTCGCTAATCTTGAGGAAAATTAGCGTTGATTAGTGGTTGTGGTTCATGTGGTTAGCTCGGGGTGGTCGCGTTCAAATTGGGAGAGGTCAAAAGAGGGCCGCGGGCCAGGGTTGGCGCGATCTACCAGTGCGGCGGCTGGTGGTATGCGGGATGTTACTGCCCTATCGCTGGCGCGCTCGGACGCCGATTCTACGTCCGAGGCCGTATCACACTGCTGGCTAGTGGGCCGAGACGCCTCGGCGGGCTTTTCATCGGACGGTATGGGCGGGCCGTTGGCGATGGAAATGGGCCGAGATGCCTCGGCTGGCGTTTCTAAAAGGCAAAGGGAGCCGGTGCCGTCGCGGAACTCGCTTGAAGAGAAGGGGACGGATTGGACGGATTGGACGGATTGGGCGGATCTTCGGGGGATGATGGTGCGGACTTCGCGGCGCAGGGCAGTCGCGGCTTGGCGACGGGCGTCGAGGCCGAGGGTGGTGGGGTCGTCGCCGTAGCCCATGACCAAACGGATGTAGCTGGTGGTCTGGTTGATTTGCTGGGCTTGGCCTAAGCGCTCGCCGGCCTTATGGGTGCCCCAATTCTGAGCGAGGCAAATGGTGGCGAAACACTGGGGGGCCATGGGGTCGAAGTAGGCTTTGACGCGGGCGCCGTGGTATTGGATGAGCCAGGGGGCGCTGAAATCATAGGGGACGCTCAAACCTTCCATTAAGGGGACTTTGCCGCCCACCAGGTTGCCGTTGACGGTCCATTCGCGGACGAGGGGACTGAATATCCAGTCGTTGGCGGTGTCGAGGGGTTGTAACGGGTTTTCCTGCAGGTGTTGGTGCCAGCGTTCGACGGGGATCCAGGTGCCGTAGTTGTCGGAGTGGATTGGGGTCTCGTTTTTTTCGTGGATGGCTTCGGCCATGGCGGCTAGGCCGTCGTTGAGCATGGGAAAGGTTTTGCGGGGATCCTGGTGGCCGGCCTGGGCGGCGGTGAGGAGACGACACGCCTCCTCGTTCTCCCCCATGAACCGGCCTACCTGGGCTTCTGGGAAATGGACGGCGAGTTTGGTCCAAAGGACGTTGAAGAGGCCTTCGATGAAGGGTTTGTTGTGAGGACTGTGGACGGTGATCTGATGGGTTCCCATTAAGCGGACGACGTTTTTGACGAGGTGGGATTCCCAGGCGCCGCGCTCCATGCGGCGCGCGCGCGGGATGCCGTGTTGCTGGGCGCTGGCGCGAATAAGGGTGGTGATGTCTTCGGCGCGGTAGCTCGAGCGGGGGCGGGCGCTGTAGATGAAGGCGGGGATGAAACGGGAGCCGGCGTCGATGTCCACCAACCATTGGAAGCGGCCGACTTTGACGCCGAATTTTTCGGAGCAGGGACAGCCACCGATTTCCCAGGGGATGCACATGGGGAAGTTGATGGTGGCGTCGTCGGACTCGAAGATGTCGCCGGCGCGGATGAACCGGTAATCGTCACCGGTGGCGTTGTTTTCGCGATTCCACATCATGGTGCCGGGGGCGTTGATGTAGTCGAGGTTGGCGTCGGTGGGGTTGCGGAATTGTTTGACGAAGGGGGCGTAGACGGCGATCTGGCGAGTGATGGACTCGGGTAAGAGTGATTTCCCTTCCTTCTGTCGTTGGAGGATGGTCTGTCGTAGTTGAGTGGGGCACTCGGGGAGGGATTTCAGACCAAGTTTCTTGCACAGGCGAGTTGTCAGCGCCGATGGACAGGCGGGAAGGGAAATGGTGCGGCGGATGGCCTCGGGAATGGATCCACCGTAACGGGTGCGATTGGTGAGGAGGTAGAAAAACTTGGCGGCGGGAATGAACCAATCGGGAAGGTCCGGAAAGGCTTTGCTGGGCTGGGGCGCGCGGGCGGCGGGGAGGAAGGCGGCGGAGCCTTCGCGGCGCCAGCGGGGGAGGCGGGTGGAGAACCAACTGGGAGAGCGGCCGAGAGCGCTGGCGGCTTGGTTGCCGGAGTAGCCTTCTTTGAGAAGGCTACTGTATTGGGCGCACAGGGAGGCGCTGAGCGCGGCATCGGAGGCGGATTGCGCAGAATGATTTACAGAAGGTAACGAAGGTAACGAAGGGGATGGGACGAATGAGAAATGGGCCGGCGCTACCGGGACGGTCAGCGCCGGGGAATTGGAAGCGACAGGTTCGGGGTTTAGCATCCCGGTCCGGCCTGGCGTTAGGGTAGGAGCCGGTGGTGCCACCGGTGGCGTTTCTGGGGAGTCAAGGCGAGATGCCTCGATGGGCATTTCGTCTAAAAAGCTGATTCGGTTGGTGGCAGGGTCGCTCATTTGGAGCGAAGGCGGTCTTTGACGGTTTCGAGGACGGTCTGGCAGATTTCTTCGGGCCATGCCTCGAACTTGAAGAGGTGTTTGCGATCGGGCAACTCGAGGTTGGATCCGTTGATGGCAGCCCTGATAGCTTGCTGTGCTTCGAGGCGCTGGGTTTGGGACATGGCTTCCCAGTGGGTAAAGTGCTCGGAGATATGCTGGAATTTGCGGGCGACGAAGAAGGCGAAGTCTTTGCGGTCCTCACCGCCGGTGCCACCGCCAAGGCCGTTGATGGCGCGGGTGATGCGATGGCCGGCGGAGTCACCCTCGACGACGCCATTGATGGCGTCGGTGATGGTGTAGCGGGTCATGAGGTCGAAGATGGCACGGCGAAGGAAGAGGGTGTCGGGGGTGAGTTGGGCCTCGGGGGCGGTGAGTATCTGGGAGATCGGAACGGGGCCGACGGCGGCAGAAAAGTCGAGGGGAAGGTCGTCGGTAGGGTTGATCTTGAGGACGCCTTTGACGAGACGCTCGGCGGCTTGCATCCAACGGTAAAGGGTGGTGCGGCCTTTGCCGGGGAAATTGGCTTCGAGCCAGCCATAAAAGGCGGCTTCGTCGGCATCAAATCGGCCTTTGCGGCGGGGTTGGCCCACCGTCGTCCCATCGTGGGACGACGGTGGCGGGGAAAGGCGTTTTTCATTCAGAAGTGCCCCAGCGATAACGGCTTTTATGGAAAAATCGGCTTTGGCGGATTCGGCGACTTCGCAAGCTTTGAGGATGCGGGCGTCGGACATGGAGGGGCTGGTTTGGCCCTCCTTCGCCAAGGCTTCGGAGGGTGATTTGCTGCGCAAATCAGAGGGTGATGGATGGAGCAAATCAGAAGGGCCGGAAGAAGCGAGGGTGGATTGGAGTGTCATAGGGTGGTGAGCGAAGGGATGGGTTTAAATTCCGGCTTTGTTTGGGGCCGGGAAAGGGGCAGGTTTAGAGGATGATTCCTCACGAACAGACGCCGTTGGAAGGATTGTTCTTATTTCTGCGCGCAGCTCATGCTGCCATTGGGCGCGGGCGTCGTCCTCCGCCTTTGTCCAAGGGCGCATTGGAAGAGTGGCTTGCAGAAGAGAGAACAGGCCGTCAGCGAGTAGATAAGATCGTAATTTCCATCGTGATACCGTGCCGACTTTTGCGCCGGCCCGCGCTGCCAGCCTTTCCTCGCGCGGACGGAGATTGGCTATTGTGGCGGTTATACTGCGCCATGCGGTGGGCGGCGGCTGGGTCCAGCCTAGGATGCGTGCTAGATGACCCGATGGCGGCCATCCTGGAAGTGCTGTTGGTGGAGCAGTGGCCGGAACAAATGGCGGATTTGAAGGAGTTGATGACGCTCCGACAAGAGGCGTATGAGGAAGGGGTCCGGGAAGGGCGGAGCCGGTATTGGGCGGAGTAGTCATGGGGCGGGGATTTCGGTGGGGAGGGTGAAATTGGTTTGCATTTTGACGGTGGCTATGGCTAATTTCATCGTGTCGGCGGAGATCAATGGGTGGGCACCGGTTCCTGTTTCTGGTCGGATGATTCCAGCTCGCGACGGATTGCGCGGCGCATGAGTTGCGAAAAGGTAAGGTCTTCTTCCTCGGCTTTCTGGCGGGCGCGGTCGCGCAGGCTGGGCGGCATTCGGAACGCGGCAAGTTCTGTAGGGGATTCCATTTTCACTTGGGTTCAAGGGTTAAAATTCACTCTTCATGTGGCCGTTATACGGCGTTTTACGGCTGGTGTCAACGGTTTTTCGTTGATTTCTTTTATACGGTGTGTAACATGCCCTTGTGTCTGAGATAAAAACACGAGCGCGGGATCAGGCGGTGGAGGCGTTTAGCGCGCCGCGCGATTTGCTGGCGCGGGCGAAGGCGAGGGCGGCTGAATTGGGTATGACGAAGTCGGGATATTTCCGGTATTCGCTGGCTCTAGAGTTGGGTTACACGAGGGAGGAAGCGGAGTTGCTGGGGGAGCACCGCCAGGTGTCGAGTTTGCGGGACTCTCTGCCTGGTGTGAATTATGGGCCGACGGAGGGGCGCGGGGTGGAGATGAATGACCGACCAGAGGCGCGGGTATCCGAGGTGATTGATGAAGCGCGGAAAGCTTTGTCGCCAGCGGAGCTGGAGGCGGCCCATAAACCGATAATGATTGGAAGGAAGAAATCGAAATGAACGCGAATCGTTTTTTTTGGGTGGTGGTTTTGATTGCGGCCTTAGGCTTGGCTCAAGGGCAGACGATCAAAGCGAACTATGAGAAGTTCGAAAAGGACTTGCGGGAGATGGGCGGCCCGAAGGACCCATGCAGGCTGTTTGATGGGAAGAAAGAGTGGGCGGTGGATCTGGTGAAGGTGAAGAAGAAGCAAGTGGCCCTCCAAAAGGGCTGGGTGACGTTCTGGGGGCAAGTGGTGGAAGTGCAACCAAATGGCATCCGAGTTTTGGGACTATATACTGGCCGGTATGATGAGACGACGTTTTTTGTGGCGAATTTCCCTTATAAAATAGCGGACGGCTCCCATATTGGCCTCGGTGACTATGTTGCTAAGGAGGATGGCGTCTATAGTTATGAGACGGTGCTCGGCGGCAAGGCGACGTTGACAAAGTTCGACTATGGGAAGATATACGATCCTCCCTTGGTGGATCCTCCCGCCAATTAACTTTCCGCTTCGGCGGTTTTCTAATTTCTTCTGAGTCTTCCCTGGGAGAGTTTTTTAATGGCGGGCGGCGGGGTGGCGCGGTGGCGGCGGATTTCCAAGATGCGGGCTTTGATGGAGAGTTGGTGCGCCCAGCGGCGGTAGAGAGCGGCCAGGGCGCGGCATTGGAGGGGGTCGTAGTCGGAGGCGCGGGCCTCCAGGTTGGGTTCGAGGATGACGGGTTTGGGAGAGTTGGCCATAGGCTTCATTTTTGGTGAAGATTATGGCGGGGAGGGTTGGACATCCGCAGTCCAACCCTCAAAAAAAGCGAGGAAAGTTATTCACCGTTTGTAATGGCTAAGAAGGCCAATCGCGGTGGGGCTGCGGACGGCCGGCGGGGTCGGCGCGGAGAGTCCGCGGGGTGTATGTCAAACGTGCGCGGTGATTTTACGGACCCATTCCGTGGTGGGTTCAAAGCTGGTTTTGAGACCCATTCTAAACAACGCCATACGGAACTTGGCGTTTGATTTTTGTAAGGTCAACCAATTCAAGCCTTTTTAAACCAATTCCAAGTGTTTTTAGGACGTCCTCTCAAGCTCTCAGGCGCGCGGTGCCGAGACTGCCGGTGATGCGGGGCAGATCGTTGCGCCGCAGAAACG